>JAHFTD010000088.1 GCA_023269565.1 Opitutaceae bacterium
TACGCCAACCCGGCAACGGATGCGGATTTTGAAATATCCTGCCAGTTGAATGTGTCGGCGGCTACCTCCCTGTCGTCTCCCTTTCAATGCACCTACACCGACGTCAACAACGTCGCAAAGACCCTCACCTTTGCCGTGCAGGACGTGGACGGCACGGGCGGCACTTACCTCGCCAACGGCCTAATGGTGGCTGCCGCGGCCAAGACATTTATGACGCCAGTGGTTCATATTCGGGTCAAGGCCAGCACGACGATCACACTCAAAACCGGCACCGGCACTTTCACGGGCGTCACCTATAGCGCTTCGGGCCTCATTAGGAAACTGGACTGAGCCATGGACCCGACCACCGCCACCCTCGTCCTTTTCTGCGGAAGCGTTCTGCTCCTGCTGGTGGCGTTCGTGTGGGCTTTCAAGGACGTCTTCGCGCGCACCGTGCAAATCGCGACGGAGCACGTTCCGGCCTACGGCATTGTCTACATCAAGTGCACCGTCGGCATGATCATCGCCGCCGGCATCTGCTTCAAGGAGACCTGGCAGCCCGTCACGCTGGCCCAAACGCTCAGTTGGGCATGGTGGGACTGGACAATCCACCTTGGCGCTCCCATCTTGTCGATGTTGCTATACCTGCAGGCTTTCCTCGATCGCTCCATGGAACGGGCCGGTCAACAGAAGGCCAAGGCTGACGCAACAAATGCACCTGCCGCTCAGCCTCCGCCAGCCGCACCGCCGGTCATCGTCTAACTCTCCCATGAAACCCATCCGAAACGTCCGTCTTCTCATCGTCGCTGCCGTGCTGTCCCTGGCCGGTGGCTTCTGTCTCGCCAATCTCACCGGCTGCCAGCATGCCGTCACCCTCGAGGCCGGTGGCGCTTATAGCGACGCCTACCTCGCGACGACCGACCAGGCGATCCTCGACACCGCCAAGACCCTCGACGGGTTCCTGTCGTGGTATAACGCCAACGCCACCTTCCTCGCCAAATACCCCGCTGTTGGCCAGCTTGCCGCCAAGGTGACCGCCCACCAGAACGAGTGGTTGCGGGACGCCTACGCCGCCCGGGACGTCTACGCGAACGCCGAGGTTGCCTACAAGGCCGGCAAAGGCGCGGCGCCGAGCGTCGCCGCGGTCAACTCCGCTCTTTCGGTCCTCAACGACATCGCCACCCAGATCAACTCCGCCAAAACCGCCCACCCATGAGCAACACGACCCCCCCGCCGGTTTCCTTCTCATTCGACGATGCCGTGAGCATCGCCGAAGCCCTCGGCTCCGCAGCCACGGCGATCAACCCGGTCGCCGCCGGTGCCGTCGCCGCCGCGACGGGCATCGCCGAGCTGCTCCGCAGCACCATCATTCCGGCCATCCAGCGGTCTCACGACGTGCAGATGTCGGTCGCCCAGCAGGCCCAACTCGCCGCCGACTCCGCGGTCGAGCGTGCCAAGGTCGGGGCTCCGCCGGCGGTGGTCAACTGAGCCATGCCCAGCGGTGTCGTCTACGTTCTGGCCTTCGTGCCGGCGCTCGCCGAACTGGTGGGCCCGGTCGAGCCGGAGACGTTTGCCCGCTATGGGCTGCTCGGCGCCGTGCTGGCGTGGTTTATGGTGCGCGCTGACAAGCGCCTGGGTGGGATCGAACACAAGATGGCCGGACTCAACCGGACCATGCTGATCGAGATCCTGTCCCGGCCGAGCACGACGGAACGCGCCAAGCAGGCGTGCCGAGACGAGTTGAGGCGGGTGGCGCCCGACCTCCTCGCTGAGTTCAGCGGAGAGTAAAAATGAACCCCCGGGAGTGGTAGCTCCCGGGGGCGTGAAGGTTACTGCTGCTTCGCGATGCTTTTCCGGGATCTCACCCCCGGTGCTCTGGCCTGAAATGTAAAATGGGGCGCGTTGCCCCAAAGGCAAGTCGTTTTTACGATTCGGCCGGCTCGACGTCCGCCTGGCCGTTGTCGGTCTCCTCGTAGGGGCTGCCCTCGCGTTGAACGCGCACGAGATGGGTCTCGGGCCCGCCGCGGCCGGTGATGTGCTCGAGGACGGTGAAGCGGGCGCCGGAGTGCGCCGGCATGATCACCGTCTGGCCGACGGGGACGTCACAGAGTTTCACGTTTTGGCACCTGTTCGTTGAGTAAATCGCGGAGGCGCTCGCCATAGTAGCCACTCCGGACGTTTCTCGTGCATCGCTCGCACAGTTGCACGCGCGTCCCGTTGTCCGAGAAAGAGCATACCACGCGCTCCGGACATGGTTCCCATTTCCCCTTAATTTCTATTTTAACTGCACACGCCATGTTGTTTTCGGCTTTGGAAGAAATCGGGATGCTCGGGGTGCTCACGCGTCCAGCGCTCGGCGTAGAAGCGGACGTGGTTGTTGTTGAGGCGAAGGCGCTTTCCCTCAGCATCCTGGTCGCCGACGCTCTGGATGGCGAGATCGTGGGCGAACCGGATGGCCGCGCAAATCGCGTCGGCGGAGTAGTGGGTGAAGCCGGCGGCGAGCAGGTCGAGGCAGTGCTGGTCGAACCGGTGCTTCACCGAGGGGTTGGCGTGATCGAACGCCGCAAACGCCGCCTCGAGCCGGCCGAGGTTCTCCGCCGGCGGCGGCTTGAAGGATAGCTCGGGCTGGTTTGTCATTACAGCGCCGGCATCTGAAAAATAAACTTCAGGAGCTCGACGGATTGGCTTTGCGGTGTCCGGTGCGCGAGGAACGCGGCCGGGTTGTTCTGGAAACTGATGCGGTTCTGCCTGGCGTAGCCGCGGTCGCAGCCGATTGCCCGGTTCATGCACTGATAGAACTCTTCCTCTGTCATCTGCGCCGCCCGGTCGCGCAGCAGATGGCAAAACGCCAGCGCCTGCTCGACGCTGATGCGAAGGCCGACAGTCGAGGCGACGCATGCGAGGATCTTGTCCTGCGCCACCCGCATCGCAGCGTGATCGTCGCCACGAAAATCGACAACGACTTGAATGCGCCCGGCGTGCCTTCCTTCGAGCATGAACACCGGTTCAAGTTGGTCGATCAACGCTAGTGCTTCTTCGGGCTCGTTGGTCAACACAATGGGTTCAATTAAGGCTTCGATCTCGGCCACGAGGCAGCCGGGCGGGAGGGCTTTAATCTTCTCGGCAATTTCGCGTGCTATGCTCATGTCTTGACGGATGGGGCGCGGTGCCCCGCTGGTCAATCATATTCTCACTTTAGGTGTTGACGACGGTAATTCATCGTGAAACAACCGCCGCATGAAATGCCTCTTGGTCCAATGTCCCTGCTGCAAGGGGACCGGAAAATCGAAGCTGACAACCCCGCTCTTCGACGTCCTAAAAGTCGTGACGAACACCTGGCAGTCCACGAAGGCAATCTACGGGCAAATCCCCAATGAGGGTTGGTTCAAGATAACTGCCATCAACAATCGACTCGTGCTGCTTCAGGGGCTCGACCTCATCGACTGCGAACAGCGCGGCAAAGCGAAGTTCTGGAAACTCAAAAGGTAATCACCATGGCTAAAATCATCGGCACGGTCAAAAACGGGTTCATTCTGGAGATCGGCCAGGACGAACTCGCCCAACTGCTCGGCTACTATAGCCCGAGTTCGTATGACGGAAAATACGACAAGGGGTGTGCTCGCAAAGACCCCGAAATCGGCGACGCCATCAATATCGCCGCCATGTATTCCCACCTGCGCGAACTCACCTCGGCATCGACCGAAATCCGCCAACTCGCCGCGAAACTGCGGGCCTCCGCTGATCTCATCGACACTCTTCCGGAGCCGCTCACGGCTGCGAAGTGCCAACCCGACCAGAAACCTGAAGTCGTATTCTAATGCCTGACGAAATCAAACACCTCGGCCTCGCGCCAGGCATCCACTACAACATCAGCGAGGCGGACTACCACGCCGACCGGCTGTGCGCGAAGCCCACGCTGAGTCGGAGCGAGGCGAAGACGCTCGTCGACGACTGCCCGCTGCTTCTCTGGGCGGCGCACCCGCGCCTCGGCGGTCGCAACCAGACGGTCGTCACGAAGAAGATGGACTTCGGCAGCGCCGCGCACGCGATCGTGCTCGGCCGCGGCGCCGAGATCATCACCGTCGATGCCGAGAACTGGATGACGAAAGCCGCCAAGGAGGCGCGTGAGTCCATCCGGGAGCAGGGCAAGACGCCCCTGCTGGCGAGGGAGAAGGAGCAGGCCGACACGGTCGTCGCGGCGCTCAACATGCGGTTGAAGGAGTTCGGCATGCTGGACGGGTTCAACCGCGCGAAGAGCGAGACGGTCCTCCTTTGGGAGGAGTCCGAAAACGTCATGTGCCGCGCGATGGCCGACAAGCTCGACATCAACGAGGAGACCGGTTCGGCGCATTTCTTCGACGTCAAGTTCTGCGAGTCCGCCAACCCCAAGTGGCTCGGCAAGCATTTCGCCGAGATGGGCTACGGGCTGCAGGATCAGTGGTATATCCACGGGCTTGAGCAGCTCCTCCCTAAGTTTGCCGGCCGGATGGATTTCACCTTCCTCCTGCAGGAAACCAGCTACCCGTTCATCATGGTGCCGGTGCGCCTGAGCGGCGACTTCAAGGGCGCCAGCATCAGCAAGGTGATGCGTGCGATCGACACCTGGAAGAAGTGCATCGAACAGGGCCGCTGGCCCGGTTACACGACCGAAATCGTCACCCTCGAACCGCCGCCGTGGCTGTTGCCGTCCGAGATGGGCGCCAAGTCGGTCCTCTAATTTCATTCGTAACCCAAACCCGACAATAAAATGATGATCACCGATACAGGAGCCCAACGTGAAATGCCGCGCTACAAGAGCCACAAGCTCGTGTGGGCGCTTAAAATTGCAGCCATCGCGCTCGACAGCGTGGCGGCGCAGGCCGCAAACCGCGAGACCGACGGTAGCGCGATCATCACGCCGGCGGATCCCGGGTTCGCTCCCTTCCGCGTGGAGCATGACTACGTGCAGAAGCACAAGCCCGAGATCGGCGGCTACTATGTCGTCTATTCGGACGGCTACAAATCGTTTTCCCCGGCCAAGGCATTCGAAGAGGGCTACACCCCCCTCACCACGACCCCGCAACCCATCGAGTATGCGGCGCTGCAGCTCGAAAACGAACTCCTCAAGAAGCGCGTGGCAGTCCTCGACTGGATCAAGGCGAACGTCGGCAACATCGACTTTCACATCAACGTGCCGGAGGGCATCCTCTGCACCAACCCGTGGATCGCAGTCGGCGATAACTTCGAGTCCGCCATCGAGAAAGCGATGGAGGAATTCGCGCAGGCCACGCAGCCCAAGTAACGATTTAGGCTGTCGCGCGCGGATGAAGCAACCGGGCCACGCGTAAACGGAACGTAAGCCGAGGCAGCCGCCATAAACAATACGGACCCGGTAGAGCAATCTGCCGGGTCCACCGCCTCTCAAAAAAATGTCTACTTCCCCTGAAGAATTCGGCTCGCTCCACATTGTGGAGCTCCGGTCCGAGAACGTGAAACGTCTCCGGGCCGTCACCATCCGTCCCGACGGTCGCGTCGTCACCATCGGTGGCGATAACGACCAAGGCAAGACCTCCGTCCTCCAGTCGATCGAGATGGCGCTCGGCGGCGGCGACCAGATCATCGACGAGCCGATCCGGCGCGGCGCCAAGAAGGCGCGCACGGTGCTGGACCTCGGCGACATCATCGTCACCCGGACGTTCACCAAGCAGGGCTCGACCCTCGTCGTCACCGGCAAGGACGGCACGCCCCGGAAGAGCCCGCAGGAGCTGCTCAACCGGCTGACCTCGGCCGTCACCTTCGACCCGTTCGGGTTTACCCTCCTGAAGCCGGCCCAGCAGGCGGACGTTCTCCGCGGCATCGTGAAGCTGGACTTCAGCGCGCTCGAGTCGGCCCGCCAGAAGGCGTTCAACGAGCGCACCCTCGTCAACCGCGACCTCGACCAGCAGAAGGCTCTCGTCGCCAGGCTGCCGTTCCACAAGGACGCGCCGGCCGAGGAAGAGGGCAGCGCCTCCATCCTCGCCGAGATCGACGCCTACCGGAAGCACAACGACAGCATCACCGCTCTCCGCAACGCCATCGCCGACGCCGAGGACGAAGTTGGCGACGAGCAGAAGAAGCACGAGAACATCGTGCTGGCAGGCGCCGGCATCCGGGACCAGATCCGAGAACTTCAGGCCAAACTCGAGGCCAACGATAAGGCGTCCGAAGCCCAAGCCGGCGTTGTCAGTAACGCCCGCAAAAAGCTCTCCGACGCAACCAAGGCGGCGGAGGGCGCCGAGATGCGCGACCCGGGCCCGCTCACCGCGAAGCTGGCCGGTCTCGAGGCTGCCAACGCGAAGGTCCGCGCCAACAAACAGCGCGCCGACGCCGAAGCGGCCGTCAAGACCAAGCAGTCCCAAGCCGACGCGCTCAGCCGGAAGATCGACGAGTGCGACGAAAGCCGCGCCGCGACGCTCGCGGCCACGAAATTCCCCGTTGCCGGCCTGTCGTTCGGCGAGAATGGCGTCCTGCTTGACGGGCTGCCGTTCAGTCAGGCGGGCGACGCCGAGCAAATCCGCGTCTCGGTGGCGATCGCCGCAGCGCTCAACCCGAAGATCCGGGTCATGCTGATTCACGACGGCTCGCTCATTGGCACCCGCAAGATGGAACTCATTCGGCAGCTGGCCGAGGAGCACAACCTGCAGGTGTGGATCGAGGTCGTTTCGGACAAGGACGACAAGAAGTCGTCGGTCGTCATTGAGGACGGCCATGTCGTCGGCCAGGAGGTTCCCGAAGAGGAGCCTGCCGCGCCGGCGGAAGCGCCGGCTCCCGCCGCCAAGTCTGAGTCGCAACCCTCACTCGACCTACCCCCCTCCAGATGAGCCGCACCTTCGAAACCACCCCGGCGGTCCGCACGCGCGTCCCGCTGATCATCGCCCTTTCCGGCGCGTCCGGCTCGGGCAAGACCTTCTCGGCGCTCCGGCTCGCAGTCGGCATGCAGCAGGTGTTCGGCGGCGCCATCAACGTCGTCGACACCGAGAAGCGGCGCGCGCTCCACTACGCCGACCAGTTCAAGTTCGAGCACACCCCTTTCGAGCCGCCCTACAGCCCCGGGGACTATTCGGAGGTGCTGGATCACGTGCACAAGCTCAAGCCGGGCGTGGTCATCATCGACCAGCTTTCCTACGAGCATGACGGACTCGGCGGCGTGCTCGAGATGCACGAGGCCGAACTCGACCGCATGGCCGGCAACGACTGGGGCAAGCGGGAAAAGTGCAAGATGGCCGCATGGATCCGGCCCAAGGCCGACCGGCGGCGCCTGATCAACGAACTCGTGCAAATCGGCGCCGACTTCGCGATCATCATGCTGTTCCGGGCGAAGGAGACGGCCAAGCCCGTGAAGGATGTCGGTGGCAAAATCCAGATCGAGGACCAAGGGTTCATGCCGATCGCCGCGCCGGAATTCCTGTTCGAGGCGACTGCCTCGTGCGTCCTTTACCCGGGGTCGAATGGCGTTCCCACCTGGCAGACCGCGTTCAAGGGGGAAAGCCTCCACATGAAACTGCCGGTCCAGTTCCGCGACATCCTCGGGCCCGGCAAGCAGCTTACCGAGGACATGGGCAAGCAGCTCGCCGAGTGGGCGAAAGGCGCTGTCACCACGGCGCCCGGTGCGAAGGCGCCGGCGACCACGGAAGGCGCCGCGAACCCCAACCAGTCGCTCCTCGACTCCATCCAGAAAGCCATCAACGACGCCTCGAAGAAGCGGCCGGAGGGTATCGCCGAGCGTGACCATAAGGTCGCGCTCATGGAGAAGTATTTCGGCTTCCGCTCGTGGAAGTCGATCGAGGGTTGCCCGGCCGACAAGCTCGAGAACGGCCTGCTCAGCCTGAAAGCCGGCGAGGAGCTGCTCTGACATGGGCGCCGTGACGCACATTCAGTGGACGGACCACACGTTCAATCCTTGGGAGGGTTGCACGAAGGTCTCGCCTGGCTGCCTTCACTGCTACGCCGAATCCCGCAACCAGCGGTTCACTGGCGGAGCGAACTGGGGCAAAGGTGCGCCGCGGCGCCGGACCTCAGTGCACAACTGGAACGAGCCGAAGCGGTGGGATCGCAAAGCAGCCGAAGACTACAACGAGTGGGCCGGTCACAGCGCCCTGCATGGTGGCAATCCTCGGTATCCCGAACCGCGTCGCCCACGCGTGTTTTGCGCGTCTCTCGCCGATTGGCTCGACGACGAGGTCGATCTTGAGTGGCTGGCGGACCTACTTCAACTGATCCACGAGTGCACTTTCCTCGACTGGCAACTCCTGACCAAACGCCCTCAGAACTGGAAGCCGCGTCTGGCCGATGTCGTCAACCTAGTGCTGACCTACCGCCCGGCGGACAAAAAGAATTACGACCTGATCCAGTGGGTGCAGGGATGGCTTAACGGCACACCCCCGGGAAACGTGTGGATCGGCTGGAGCTGTGAAGATCAACAGCGTTTGGATGAGCGCAGCCCGCACGGGATAGAGATCCCGGCCAAGATTCATTTCGTGAGCTGTGAACCTTTACTGGGGCCGCTCAATTTCTTTCCACTTCCACCCGGGGGAAGGCAGCGCCTTCCGGTAAGCTGGCTCGACCTCGGTTCCTGTGCTGAATCGCGCATCGACTGGGTCATCGTTGGCGGCGAGAGCGGGTCAAGCGCTCGACCAATGCACATCGACTGGGCGCGAGACATTCGTCAGCAATGCGCCATTGCCGAGGTTCCGTTTTTCTTCAAGCAATGGGGCGAGTGGACGCCGATTTACGGCACGGGCATATTACGCGGCAATGAAGATGATGAAGCCGACCGTTACGTCTGGCTGTCCATCGAAGGAAAACAGTGTGAAAGCGGTCTCGCGCCTGACGTCCTGATGATCCGGCCTGGCAAGGTCGCCGCCGGCCGTGCGATCGACGGCAAAGAGCACGACGAATTTCCAGTTTTACCATGAGCAAAAAATACTCGAAAGCCCCTGCCGAGGTTGCCGAACGCGCCGCCTCGTTGATCAAGAAGTTCCATCCCGACCTCGGCCTTGTCGGCATCAAAATCGACTTCCTTTCCGTCGCGGTCGACAAGGAAGGCGAGACGCCGCTCTCGCTGCGCGGCATCCCCTGTTACGCCATCGTGAAGATCGTCGGCGTCAAGGAGCGCACCAAGGGGTGCGGCGATGCCGAGATCACCATCGACGAGGAGCGCTACAACAAGATGGACGACTCCCAGAAGAACGCGCTGCTCGACCACGAGATTTACCATCTCAACATCGTCCGCAACGTGCACGGCATCCCCAAGAAGGACTGCCGCGGTCGCCCGAAGCTCAAGATGCGGAAGCACGACATCGAGTTCGGCTGGTTCAACGAGATCGCCACCCGCCACGGCTCGGCGTCGATCGAGTGCCGCCAGGCAACGCAACTCATGCTCACCGGTAAGCAGACCTACTTTCAGTTCGCGCTGAAGATGAAGGCGCTGCCGGCCGGCGTGGAGGCGACGGTGACGCTGGTGGACTGAGCCATGCCGCGCGCCTATGCCATCGTCGTCCTGACGAACCTGAAGGTTCGTTCATTCGACGACCTCGACTCAACGAAGCATGCCGCGGCGGATTACATCCGCTCCGGCATCCCGATCCTCGTCTTCAAATGGAACGAGGGGGCAAAGGTTTACGCACCGATGGAGGTGGCGTAAATTTGACATTGCTTTCTTGCCCCACGTTGCCCCACTGTGGGGCGTGCAAGTAAGACTATCCACCCAAAGCGCCGCCGTCGTGAAGATGGCCACGTCCACGAACCTCGTCGGGATGCACAAGCGATCCAACGCGTTTGTCGTCGACGAACTGCTCAAGGAGTCGCCCACCTACCTGAAACTGCTCGCTTCCGTCCAGGCGCAAGCGCCGAAGCGGGCTCCCCGCTGAATGGGCAGCAAGGTCCACATCACCAACATCGCCGAATTTCTCCAACTCGCCGAAAAAAAGGGCTGGAAACT
>JAHFTD010000089.1 GCA_023269565.1 Opitutaceae bacterium
ATGAAGCTTTCCAAGGACAAGACGACGCTGGTCTACAACGACTGGCTAACGCTGGAGGGCATCCCGACCGCCGTGCACACCTATCGCCTCGGCAACCGCAGCGCCCTCGACTGGATCATCGACCAGTATCGGGTCGAACGCCGCAGGGAGAACCCCGACGAAATTATCAGCGATCCCAACCGGGCCGACGACGAGGAGTATATCGTCCGCCTCATCGGCCAGGTCGTCACCGTCAGCGTCGAGACGATGAAGCTCGTCAATTCACTGCCGGATCTCGGCGACGGCAAGCCCGCCGCCGGTTACACCCAGGCCGACCTCGACGCCGCGCACATCTACGTCGCCGAGGACAAGCCGACCGCCGGATAAGACGGCGGCGATTGCGTCGGAATTTCCTTATGCGCCTCGTCGACCTCAGCCACACCATCGAGCACGGCATGATCACCTACAAGGGTCTGCCCGCGCCGCTCATGTGCGACTTCCTCTCCCGCGAGGCTTCGCGCAAGCTCTACACTTGCGGCCACGAGTTCCAGATCGGCAAGCTCGAGATGGTCGGCAACACCGGCACCTACCTCGACAGCCCCTTCCACCGCTACGCCGACGGCAAGGACTTGGCGGACCTCCGCCTGGAGCAGCTCGCGCACCTCGACGGCGTGGTCGTGCGCGCACCGCACGCGCGCAGCATCACGGTCGACGCCGACGCTTTTGCCAACATCGACGTGACGGGCAAGGCCGTGCTCGTGCACACCGGGTGGGATAGGCATTGGCGCACCGATCCGTATTTCGAAAACCATCCCTACCTCACCGAGGCGGCGGCGCAGTTACTCGTCGCGCGCGGCGCAAAGCTCGTCGGCATCGATTCCCACAACATCGACGACACCCGCACTCGCGCGCGTCCGGTCCACACCGTGCTGCTCGGCACCGAGATTCCCATCTGCGAGCACATGTGCAACCTCGGCGCGCTGCCCGACGCGGGATTCCGCTTCTACGCCGTGCCGCCGAAATTGCGGCACTTCGGCACGTTTCCCGTCCGCGCTTTCGCGCAGGTGGAGTGAGTGGCGGGGACTCGACTCGCGCTGATTTAGTTCAGCGTGGTGCGCTGGTCAGCGTTTCCAGCCACTGCACGACTGCGCCCTGCAACGCGATGCGGCGGTCGGAAAACGCGTGATCGGTCGGGAAGTAGCGCGCCGTAATCTGTTTTGCGCCGGCCGCCCGTGCCGCCGCCGCGAGCTTGTCGCTTTCGGCGCGCCCACCGTCATCACAATTGACCAGGAGCAGCGGACGCGCAGCCAACCTCGCCCCCTGCTCAACAAAATTCCAGCCACGGCCGTGCGCCAACATCTCTTCAAGCAGCGACTCCGGTGTGCAGCCCACGAGCGACTGCATACTATCAGCAAGGTCAGCCAGCCCAGTCTTACGGGCGGCGGCGGAGCCGGCGAAATCCTCCGCATCGGCACCGATGTTCCAAGCGGCGATCAAGCCCACGCCGAGGAGCGCATGGTCACGCGCGCCCGTCATGGCCGCGACAAAGCCACCCATGCTGTGGCCGACGAGGGCAAGGCGCGAGGCGTCGATCCGCTCGTGCGCCGGGTTTTGTGGCGAGCGCACCCAGACGAGTGCGGCGAGCGCATCCTCCTGCACATGCGTGAACGAGAACGCGCCGGGACTGCCCCAGCAACCGCGATAGTGAAGCGTGAGCACGTTCCACCCGGCCCGGCGCACCGCCTGCGCGAGGTCGAGGTTCTGCTCATTGCCCGGAAATCCGTGAAAGAGAATCAGCGTCGGGTGCGACCCCGGGCCAGCGGCGAGGTAAAGCACGCCGTTGATGGTCACGCCACCGGACGGAATCGCCGCCACTTGCATCCCCGCCGGAAACTTTGCGTCGCGCGGTGGATCGGCAATGACGGTGGCAGGGATAGTTTCAGCGGCACCCAGCAAGGCGCTTGCGGAAAATGCCAAGAGCAACGTCAACGACACCAGGCGCGGAATAAGGAATTGGCGCATGCATCTTGTATGGCGCGCGGAGAGCCGGCTTCAACCGATATCCCGCAGTTGATATGTTATTTTCCAACTGCGGACGATAGGTTGAATGGACCTTCGTCGCCTGAAACAGAGTTCGAAAAAACAAAAAACCCGTTCCAAGACCGCTGGTCGGTCCTGGAACGGGCGCTCAAAGGAGACTTAGAATTCCCACTTCACGCGAGCGTAAGCAAATCCGCCGTTGAACCCGAACGGCGAGTATTGGCTATATTTGTTTCCGACGCCGTCCGCGGCGTCCGGATTTACATCGGGATGCTTGTCGAGGAGGTTTTGCACGCCGACAATCAGGCTCAGGTCTTTGGTGAACTTGTAGGCGGTCTCGACGTCGACGAGGAATTTCCCGTTGTAGTCGCGACCATCCTCGCTGTCGAACCAATCACCATAATAGCTGAGACGGGCCAGGAACCGCCAAGCCTTGTTATAGTGATTCACCGTAATGGAGTAGCGGGTATCGGGAAGAGCTGACTCCAGTTGGCGAATGCGCAGCACATTTAAGGTTGCGGCATTGAATCGCGTCACCTTGGTCGAGGTGTAATTGAAAGCCAAAGCGAACTCGGTTTTGCCGCCGAATTGCTTAATGGAACGCGAGCCGACGACATCGATGCCAGACGTCTTGGTATCAAAGTCGTTCGTGAAGAAACGGAAATTCTGCAGGTTGGCGGCGCTCGTGATTCCCGACGCCACCAACGAATTGATTTCCGCTGGCGTCAGGGAAAAATCCTGCGAAACGGAAAGACGATCCTTCAGGTTGATGCTGAAGTAATCCACCGTGAAATAGGTCGAATTGACATCAAAGACCGTGCCGAAAGAAAAGTTCACGGACTTCTCCGCGTCCAGGGGTTTGCCGCCGCGCAACAGCGCCACCGGATGGGTCGATGGGATGTTGCCGTTATTAACCAGTTCCTTCTTCACCTGATCAAATTGCGTGGAGACGTTGAACGCATTGGATTGGCCGGGGGTCGGCGCCCTGAATCCAGTGTTGAAACTGGCCCGGAGGGAGAGGTGCTTGTTGACCTCGAAACGGGTCGCGAGCTTGCCGTTCAGAGTGGAGCCGAAATCGTTGAAGTCTTCCCAGCGCAAAGCCATTCCCACGGTCCAGGCCGACGAGATTTTCTGCTCACCGTCAATGTAGGCGGCCACGTTCTTTCGCTTGAACACGCCTTTGGCGATGTCACTGAAGCCCGGAAACCCGTTGGAGGCGGAACTGAATCCCTGCGCGGCGAGAGGTCCGATCTGAAAGGACTCAATCTGGCCGACCACGATCTCGAAGGATTCCTCACGAAACTCCGCGCCTGCGGCCAGCGTGGTGTGATCACCGACCGGCATCGAGAAGTCAAAATTGAGGTTCCTTTCACTCTGAATATATGAGCCTGGGTCGAAAGTCGTCGGCGTGTTCGGTCCGAGGGAGGCGTTCACCGTGTTCTTGATGGAGAAATGGACCTTGTCGTAACCCGTGGATGCACTGACATCCCAGGTCAAGCCGTTGGACAACTTGCCTTTCACGCCCGCGAGGATCGCGTGATCGTCAACCTTGCCGCCGAATTTCGGGGTGAAGCCGCCGGGGAAAATCTTCCGAAAAGTGAAGAATTCCGGATTGGCGAGCACGATGGCAAGCGCCACCGGATCCGGCACATTATTGGTGATTCTCACGACCGGAGGCGTGATGGCATTATTCGTGTTGAGGTCACCGATCAGCAAGGTCGCCCCGCCATCATTACTATACACGCCTGAGCGCGTGTTCGGATTGCGAAAAAAGAATCCGCCTTCGACTTCCTTGGTATTGTAGTTGGCGTGTCCATAAAACTCGGCCGTGTCGGACAACTTGCTGCCGAAATTCAGGAACATCTTCAGATCGTTTTTGACCTCCGGGGAGCCCCAGATTTGGGCGGGATTGGCCACCTTGGTGTTGCCGGCGGCGATGACAGCAGCTGCGTCATTGCGCTGCACACTGCGCGAGGTCGGATCAGAAGCGCCGTATTCGAAACTGAAGTTCACGAAGCCCTTGCTGCCGAGGGGCGCGCCGACATTTCCCGCCACACTGTAGCCCTTGCCGTCCCCTTCATAGTATTGCCCGTAGCGCGCCTCAAGCGTGCCGCCATGGTCTTGGTTCAAGAGCAAGAAATTCATCACCCCGGCGATGGCGTCGGAGCCATACTGAGCCGCTGCACCATCGCGCAAAATTTCCACCTGCCTGATCGCAATCGAGGGAATGGCGGAAATATCGGGCCCTTGGGCGCCGTCGGCGACGCCATTGCCCAGCCAATTAATAACGGCGGCACGATGGCGGCGCTTGTTGTTGATCAAAACCAAAGTGTGGTCCGGGGCCAAACCGCGGAGATTGGCCGGACGCACGAGCGTCGACGCATCACTGATCGGTTGGGCATTCACCGCGAACGACGGCACGGTGTTGCGAATCAAATTGCTCAGGTCGGTATCGCCCTGATTTTCCAGTTCGAGCTTCGAGATGAGGTCGACCGGCACCATGGATTCAGCGACGGTTCGCGGCGAGCTACGCGAGCCCGTAACAACGAAT
Source organism: Opitutaceae bacterium (assembly GCA_023269565.1). Lineage (GTDB taxonomy): Bacteria > Verrucomicrobiota > Verrucomicrobiia > Opitutales > Opitutaceae > JAHFTD01. The sequence goes on from JAHFTD010000089.1 coordinate 4,571, forward strand.
TGGGACAAGGCAACGACTTCGGTGGAGTCTTCCTTTGCGGGCTCTTCACTGGCGACCTGTGCTTGGACAAACTGCAGCCCAAAAATGGGCAGCAGGAATAATACGCGAACAAATTTCGAGTTCATAGGGGTAGTTGTGTTTAGTAACCTGACGAGCAATTTGGTAGCGATGGGCAAAGCTGGCGCAACCCGAATTTTCGCGATTCGGATCGATCCACGTGCCGAATCGACGCAGAAATCGCACCCGACGCAACTGGGCGGCAATTTGCCGACCGCCGCTCCACGAAGAGGCTACGGGCGCTTGCCGAGCAGACTAGCACTCACGCGCCGAAACGAGCCTCAACCCATGACCAGTTCGTCGGCCTTCACTTTGAAAATCACTTTCGCATCCTCGGCGACTTCGCCGGAGATGATGGCGCGAGCGAGCCGGGTCTCGAGGTGGCGCTGGAGGAAACGCTTGAGCGGGCGCGCACCGAACACCGGATCGTAACCTTTGTCGGCGATCCACTCCTTGGCCTTGGCGTCGAGGGTGACAGTGATGCGCTTGTCAGCGAGGCGGGCGTTCACATCGGCAATCAACAAGTCGACGATCTGGGCGATTTCCTCGAGGGTGAGCGGCTTGAAGAGCACGGTCTCGTCGATGCGGTTGAGGAATTCCGGCCGGAAAGTCTTCCGCAGATCGGCCATCACGGACTCGCGCACGCTCTCGGGAATCTCGTCGCCGGTCACACCCTCGAGCAGGAAGCGGCTGCCGATGTTTGAGGTCATGATGAGGACGGTGTTCTTGAAATCCACGGTGCGGCCCTGCGAGTCGGTGATGCGGCCGTCGTCGAGCACCTGCAGCAAAATGTTGAACACGTCGGGGTGCGCTTTCTCCACTTCGTCGAAGAGGACAACGGCGTAGGGCTTGCGGCGCACGGCCTCGGAGAGCTGCCCTCCCTCATCGTAGCCGACGTAGCCGGGTGGCGCGCCGACCATGCGCGAGACGGAGTGCTTCTCCATGTATTCCGACATGTCGAGGCGGATGAGATTGTCGGCGGAATCGAAGAGCGTCGCCGCAAGGGTCTTCGCGAGCTCGGTCTTGCCGACGCCGGTCGGGCCGAGGAAGAGGAAGCTGCCGATGGGCCGCTGCGGATCCTTGATGCCGGCGCGCGCGCGCAGGATGGCCTCGGTGACGAGACGCACGCCTTCGTCCTGCCCGATGACGTGCCGGTGCAGCTCGTCCTCGAGTTTGAGCAACTTCTCCTTGTCGCCCTGCAGCAATTTGGAAACGGGGATGCCGGTCCACTTGCCGACGATCTCGGCGATCTCCTCGGCGGACACTTCCTCCTTCACGAGGGCAGTCTTGGCGGTGCCGGCCTTCTCGGCCTTGGCGAGTTCCTGCTCGAGCTGCGGGATGCGGCCGTGCTTCAGCTCGGCGCTCTTGTTCAAATCGTAGGCGCGTTCGGCCTGGGCCATCTCGACGCGGGCGGACTCAAGTTCCTCGCGCACCTTCTGCACGCGGCCGAGCGCTTCCTTCTCCTTGTGCCAGACGGCCCGGAGCGCGGTCGCCTTCTCCTTCGCGTCGGCGAGTTCCTTGCGCAACTCGGCGAGACGGCGCCTCGAGGCGTCGTCCTTCTCCTTCTGCAATGCGGTCTCCTCGATCTCGAGCTGCATGACGCGGCGCTGAAGTTCGTCGAGTTCGGTGGGGAGCGAATCAATCTCGGTGCGGATCATGGCGCAGGCCTCGTCGACGAGGTCGATCGCCTTGTCCGGCAGGAAGCGGTCGCTGATGTAGCGGTGCGAGAGCACGACGGCTTGCACGAGCGCGTTGTCCTGGATGCGCACGCCGTGGTGCAGCTCGTAGCGTTCGCGCAATCCGCGCAGAATGGAAATGGCGTCCTCGACGGTCGGTTCTTCCACGAGCACGGTCTGGAAACGGCGCTCGAGCGCGGGGTCCTTTTCGATGTATTTGCGGTGCTCGTCGAGCGTAGTCGCGCCGATGCAGTGCAACTCGCCGCGAGCGAGCATGGGCTTGAGGAGATTACCGGCGTCCATCGCGCCCTCGGTCTTGCCGGCGCCGACGATGTTGTGGAGTTCGTCGATGAAAAGAATGATGCGGCCTCCGGCCTGCTTGACCTCGCTGAGCACGGCCTTGAGGCGCTCCTCGAACTCGCCGCGGTATTTGGCGCCGGCGATGAGCGCGCCCATGTCGAGCGCGAAGACGGTCTTGTCCTTCAGCCCCTCGGGCACGTCGCCGCGCACGATGCGCTGCGCAAGGCCCTCGACGATCGCGGTCTTGCCCACGCCGGGCTCGCCGATGAGCACGGGGTTGTTCTTGGTCTTGCGCGAGAGAATGCGGATGGCGCGGCGGATCTCGGCGTCGCGGCCGATGACGGGATCGACCTTGCCTTTGCCCGCCTGCGCGACGAGGTCGATGCCGTATTTCTCGAGCGCGTTGTAGGTTGTCTCAGGATTGTCGGTCGTCACGCGCTGCGAGCCGCGCATCTGTTTGAGCTCCTTGAACACCTTGGTGTGATCGAGGTTGAAGCTGTCGAAATATTTCCTCAGTGCCGCCGGCTTTGCGACGTCCATCAAGCCGAGGAACAGATGCTCTACGCTGACGAACTCGTCCTTGAGTTTCTCCGCCTCCTTCTCGGCCTGCGTGAGCACCTCGTTCATGGCCTGCGTAACGTAGATTTTGGAAACGTCGACCGCGCCACTCACCTTGGGCAGGCGGGAAAGCTCGCGATCAGCCGCAAGCTGCAGGGCGCTGACGGTCAGGCCGAGCTTCTCGACCAGCGCGGGCACGATGCCGCCTTTCTGCGCGAGGAGCGCGACGAGCAGGTGCCAGGTGTCTATCTCGTTGTGCGAGCGGCGGCGTGCCTCGTTCTGCGCCTCCTGCACGGCTTGGCGCGACATGACGGTCATTTTTTGCGAATCCATGGTGAAATCTCCGGCGTTCTTCTGCAGGGACCGTTCCAACCCCATGCCCGTCCGGCCCCCCGGATCGTCCCGGGTCCCGGGCCGCCATCTGTGTCAAATCCCCCACTCGCTGTCCCGTCCTGGTGCCAAACTGGCTATGCCGCGCCCATTGACTCCCCGCCGGGGCTGGCTCTTGTTGATCCCCACATGGCTGACTTCATATCCGACGACAAGCCCACGACCCGCGCGCTGCTGGTGGGCGTCCAGACCCCCGGCATGCAGCCCGGCGAAGGCGCGGAATTGCTGACCGAGCTCAACGAGCTCGTCGCGAACCTCGGCCTTGCCATCACGCGCTCGACTCTCGTCAACCTGCGCGACCGCAAGCAGCCGAAGTTTCTCGTCGGCAGCGGCAAGGCCGCCGAGCTCATCGCCCTGGCCAAGGCCGATGGCGCCGACGTCATCGTCGTCGACGAAGAGCTTTCCCCTGCCCAGCAGCGCAATTGGGAGGAGGAATCCGGTCGCGCCGTCATCGACCGGCAGGAGGTCATCCTCGAAATCTTCGCCGACCGCGCGCACACCCGCGAGGCCGTGCTGCAGGTCGCGCTGGCCCGCATGGAATATTCGCTGCCGCGCCTTACGCGCGCGTGGACCCACCTTTCCCGCCAGCGCGGCCGCGGCTCCATGGGCGGCGAGGGCGAGACGCAGCTCGAACAGGACCGCCGCATCGTGCGCGACCGCATCACCCACCTGAAGGCCGAGATCGCCGCCGTCATCTCCCAGCGCGCCACCCAGCGGCGGCGGCGCCAGCGCACGCCCGTCCCCGGCGCCGCCATCGTTGGTTACACCAACGCCGGTAAATCCTCCCTGCTTAACCGGCTCACCGGCGCGCAGGTCTACGCCGCCGACAAGCTCTTCGCCACGCTCGACCCGACCACGCGCCAGCTCGTGCTGCCCGACGGCCGCACTCTCCTTCTCACCGACACCGTCGGCTTCATCCGCCGCCTGCCGCACCGGCTCATCGAGGCGTTCAAGGCTACGCTGGAGGAAGTGACCGTCTCCGACTTTCTCATCCATGTGCTCGACGCCACCAACCCGAACGTCGAGCACCACTTCGCCACTACGCTCGACGTCATGCGCGAACTCGGCGCCGACCAGAAGCCCGTCATCACCGTCTTCAACAAGATCGACGCCGCGGACGAATTTACGCTCGCCCGCCTCCGCGCCCAGCACCCCGAGGCCCTGTTCATCTCGGTGCACACCGGCGCGGGGCTCGACCGGCTACTCCGCCGCTGCGAGGAACTGGCCCTCGACGACCAAGTGGCCGCAGAACTGCTCATCCCGCACAGCCGCTACGATCTCATCGCCCGGCTGCGCACCGTCGGCCGGGTGCACACGCAGGTGACCCACGACGACGGCGTGCACCTCACCGGACGCTTCCCGTTGAAATTCTCCTCGCTCTTCACGCCGTTCGTGCACCAGTCGAAAAAGAAACCCTCGGCGCGCCGTCAGCGGCCAGTCAAGGCGTAGAATGCCATCCCGTAGCACTCGCGCAGCGCCGTCTCGGTGTTGGCGAGCGCGCCGGCATTGGGCAGGAAATCCAACAGCGTAAGTGGACGGTGCGGATCGATCCGGAAATCGACGGGAAATGGTGTGAAGTCGACGCCGGCGTGCCGGAACAGCCGCGCCGCGCGCGGCATGTGCCAGCCGGTCGTCACAAGGATGATCCGCTTCCAGCCGCGCGCCTGCATCAGCTCGGCCACGGCACGGGCCTCGTCGGCCGTGTTGCCGATTTCGCGCGTGACAAGGATTTTTCCCGCCGGCACCCCGCGCGCGACCGCCGCGCGCCGCGAATCCTCGCCCTCGATGACGTCACGGCCTTCCCACGGTATCTTTGCGCCAGTGAACACCAACCACGGCGCCCGGCTTGACTGCGTCAGTTGGATGCCCGCTTCCAATCGTTCACCCGACTCCGAAATGTTCGCGAGGTAACCCGCCGTAACTGGTGGCCCGAAAATCCCCCCGAGCACCACGACCGCGTCAGCCGGCCCGGCCTGCGCGACCGGCACCGCGGCATGGCGCGTCTCCAGCCAGCCGAGCAGCCGGTTGCCGATAAAAGGCAGGCTAGGGACGTAGAGCAACACCACCGCCGCCCAGATAAGCCACCGGCGTTTGAAGAGCAGCCCCACCACGATCAGCATCACGCTCAGCCCGAGCGGCAGCGCGAAGATCGGCAAGAGCTTGTTCAGGAAAAGCATGCTGGGGTGAATGGCTGCCCGATTCGATTCGTTCCAAGAACTCTTGGAACGAATCAAAGAGTGCCAGAGGGGAATTAGCCCGGGAAATCCGGATATGGCAAGCTGGGTGACGCAAATTGACCTGTCGAATCGGTCCCCACCGTCCTTTCGATTCGTTCCATTCGTTCCAACTTGCCTCACTC
>JAHFTD010000090.1 GCA_023269565.1 Opitutaceae bacterium
ACTCATCAACCAGGAAGCCGAGATCATCGGCGTGTCCGACCACCTCGCGCGCGAACTGCCGGAATTGCTCGGCTACGCCACCAGCGGCCGGCTCGACCTCGCGCTCGTCGTCACGCGCACCGTCCCACTCGAGGCTGCTGCCGTCAACGGCGTGCTCGACGAACTGGAAAACTTCGGCGGCGCCACCCGCACCGTCATCGCAGTGACGCCCGGTTGAGTCGCGCGCAGGCGGCTAGTTTCTACTGTCTCCGGGGCCGCGGATAAACGGCGGGGCTCGCGTGGCCTTCCGCATCGACTGCTTCCACGCCAAAGATGTAGTTATCCTTCGACAATCCCTTGACCGTGTAGCGGGTGACATTGCCCGCCCAGGCGCTGTGCTCCCAGAACGGCGCGGTCGTGTCGCGCCACACGATGCGGTAGCCGGCGAGGTCGGGCTCCGCATTGGCATCCCAGCGGAGGACCGTGTCGTTTTCCAGTTTCAGGGTCTCGATCTCGACGTTGCGCGGCGAAGCCGGGGCGCGGGCCAGGGTGGCAAGGGCGGCCGCGTTCACGCGCGCCACATTGGCGATGTAGTCAAAGTCGTCGAACTGCGGCAGGTCGCCGAACTGCACGCCGTCGACGACGCGCGGATCCTCGTGCTGGTGGCGGTAGTCCTCATTCGGTTCGGTGAAGCGGACAGCGGAGAAGCCAGCATCCAGAAAGGGTGAGTGATCGCCTCCGCGCAAAAAGCGGTCGCGCCGGTAGACCACCTGCACCAGCATTTGCGGCACATACATCAGCTGGGTCTCGCGGATGGCGCGCGCGAGCTGGCGCGTCGCAAAATCATTTTCCCCGCCCGTCTGGATTTGGCCGAGAGCCTCGTCGGAGAGGGGCTGGGCGGGCGGCACGCCCTCGGCGAAAAGCCGCACATGGGTGTTGTCCATCCGGCCGTCGTCCGCGTGCGAGCTGCCGATGATATCGTTGGTGAACATCGCCGCGACATTCACGTGGTTTTTCTTCGCCTGGTCGGACCAGTGCTTGGCGCCGAGCAGCCCCTGCTCCTCGGCCGCCACCGTCATGAAGACAATCGTGGCGTCGAACTCGTATTTCGCCATCACGCGCGCCAGCTCCATCACCGCGGCGGTGCCCGAGGCGTCGTCGTTGGCGCCGGGCGCATCGGGCTCACCCAAGAGCGGATTGAGCGAGCGCGAATCATAGTGTCCGCTCACGACGTAGACGCGGCCCACCGAGGCCGGCTGTCGGCCCGGCAGCGTGGCGACTACGTTCACGATCTCCACCTCGTGCATCACCCGCGGCGGTGTTGGTGGCTGGTCAAATGCATCGAATGCGACCACGAGCCGGCCGGCCGCCTCGCGGTTGTAGCGTTCGAACTCGCCCTTGATCCAGTTGCGGGCGGCGCCAATGCCGGTGTCGGGACTCGTGGTGTCGGAAAGCGTGTGTCGGGTCTTGAAGCCGACAAGCCGGCGGATGGTTGCCTCGATGTTGGCGGGCGAGATCTCGCCGACGATCTTGTCGATCTGCGCATCGCGCCGGGCGACCGGATCGGCGGTTTCGGCTGCGACGTCTGCTGACAATCCGGCGGTGGCAGCACAGAGGGAAAGAATTCGGCGGAGCATCCGCTCACTCTGCGCGCCTTCCCCGCGGGGTCAACCCGCCAGCGCCCCGCCGGACCGGCAATTTCGTCTGGTTCCCGCGCCCGTTCCGCGTTCTGCTCTCTCTGTGGCCCGTCCAATTCGTTCCAAAATCCGCCAGTCTCCCCCCGTCCCGTTGTTCGACTGGCTCGACCATCGGGCCGCGGGCGTGCTGCTCCATCCCATCTCGCTGCCCGGCGCGCAAGGCTGCGGCGTGTTCGACGAACACGTGCTGCGCTTTCTCGATTTCCTGCAGGCGGGCGGCTTCCGCTACTGGCAGCTCTGTCCGCTCGGCCCGACCGGTTACGGCGACTCACCCTACCAGTGTTTCTCCGCCTTCGCCGGCAATCCCTACCTCGTCGATCTCGCCGTGCTGGTGCGCTTCGGTCTGCTCACTGCAGAGGAGCTCGCCCCGCTCGCCGCGCTGCCCATGGACCGCATCGACTACGGCGCGCTGCACGAACTCAAATGGCCGCTGCTCTTCCGGGCCCACGAACGCTACGCCGCGGCCAAACCTGCGCTGCCCTACGGCGACTTCGCCGCCTTCCGCCGCAAACACGCCGCGTGGCTCGAACCCTACGCGTTTTTCCGCGCGCTGCAGGACCATTTCGGCGGCGGCGCGTGGTTCGAGTGGCCCGCGTCCGTGCGCATCTATGCGGATGCGCTTTGCTCGCCGCTGCGCCGCGAACTCGCGCCCGCCGTCGCCGCGCACGCGTTCACGCAGTATCTCTTCTTCGGCCAGTGGAAACTCGTGCGCGCCGCCGCCCGCGAGCGCGGCCTCGCGATCATCGGCGACCTGCCCATCTTCGTCGCCGCCGACTCCGCCGACACCTGGGCGAATTCGCGGCTGTTCGAGTTGCATCCGCAGACCAAGCGACCGCTCGCGGTCGCCGGCGTGCCGCCCGATTATTTTTCCAAGAACGGGCAGCTCTGGGGCAACCCGCTCTACCGCTGGCCGGCGCACCGGGCCGACGGTTACGCGTGGTGGCGGGCGCGGCTCGGCACGGCGTTCGCGCAATGCGACGTCGTGCGCATCGACCATTTCCGCGGATTCGATGCGTGCTGGCGCGTGCCCGCCCGCGCCAAGACCGCGCGCCGCGGCCGTTGGACGCCCGGCCCCGGGCTCGATCTGTTCCGCGCCCTGCACCGGGCGTTCCCGCGCGCCCGCATCATCGCCGAGGACCTCGGCGACATCTCGCCCTCCGCCGCACGGCTCCGCGCCGCCACTGGCCTGCCCGGCATGGCGATCCTCCAGTTCGCCTTCGGCGGCGACGCCACCAATGCTTACCTGCCGCACCAGCACACCGCCAACACTGTCGTCTATCCCGGCACGCACGACAACGACACGACGCTCGGTTGGTATCAGACGGCCGACCCGCGCACCCGCGATCACGTGCGCCGCTACCTGCGCATCACCGGCGCCGAGATTTCCTGGGATTTTATCCGCGCCTGCTACGCTTCGCCCGCGCGCCTCGCTGTCATCCCGCTGCCCGATATTCTTTCGCTCGGTTCCGCCGCGCGCTTCAATCTGCCCGGCACCGCACAGGGCAACTGGCGGTGGCGCTGCCCCGCCGCGCAACTCGCCACGCTCGCCGGCGGCACGGGAAATTATCTGCGCGAACTCGCCGTGCTTTACGGTCGCTGAATGTTTGCGCCGGAATTTTCCCCGGTGAGATAGTGCGTGCATCCCGCGCGGTTTTCGCTATCTCCAAGGCATGGCCAAAAAGAAACCCGCCAAGCGGAAGGCGAAAAAGTCCGGCAAGAAGAAGTAACGGAAGTAAACCCCAAAGGTTATACTTCACACCCCAGACGCCGGCCTTCACAGGCCGGCGTTTTTTTCAGCCGAGCTCCCCGGGGTGGTGCTTGCGCCAGTAGCGCGCCAGCCCGGCCACGCTCATCGCCGCGGGATCCGCCTGCTCGTAGGCGGCCAGTCCCGCCGCGTCCACGCCCGCCGCCCGCAGCTCGCCGGCGACGCGCTGTTCGAACAACGGCACGATCTGCTCCTCGGTGCGCCCGGCGCGAATCTGCTCGGCCATCCATCCCGCCCAGTCCGTCAGGCGCCGCTCCAGTTCGTCGAGGCGTGGGCGCGGATCATCGACTGCACCGAAATGCGCCAGCACCAGTCGCTGCGGGTCGAGCGCGCGGATTTTTTCAAGCGAGGCCTGCCAGAGCTCGACGTTGATATCCGGCGGCGGGCACGGCGGCAGCACCGGGCCGCCGGCGATGCTCACCCCGCAAACGTCGCCGGCGAAGAGCGTGCGCTCGTCCGCCAGCCACCAGGCCTGGTGGTGCGGCGCATGGCCGGGAGTCTCCACCGCGCGCAGGACCGCGCCGCCAGCACGGACTTCCTCGCCGTCGTGCACGATCCGGATCTGCGCGGACGGAATTTCCTGCACCCCGCCCCAGAGCCGCGCCATGTCGGCGCCAAAGATCTGCGTGGCGCTGGCCACCAGTTTGCCGGGGTCCGCCAGGTGCGCCGCGCCGCGCGGATGCACGCATACCATTGCGCCGAATTCCCGCGCCCAGCGCCACGCGCCGCCGCTGTGGTCGAGGTGGATGTGCGTCACGAGCACATGCGTCACGCTTTCCGGGCGCAGGCCGCGCCGCCGGATTTCCGCCACGAGTTGGGTGAAGCACGTCTCCGGCCCGCAATCGACGAGGGCCAGTGCGTCCGAGCCGACCAGGCCGGCGCAGATGACCTGCGGCCGGCCGAGATGCAATCCGTCGAGCAGCCGGATCATTTCACGGCGGCCCAGACGCGCTGGACATCGTCGTGGTCCTCCAGTTGCTGCAAAAATTCGCCCACCTCGGCGCGCTGCGCATCGGAGAGCACGGGGAACTGCTTCGCCACGTAGCCGAGCTCGCTCGTGACCACCTGCCAGCCGTGCGTGCGCAGCCACGCGGACACGGCATGCACCGCCGTGCGGTCGGTGAGAAAGCGTGCGCCGGTGGCAGCTTCGGGAATATCGTCGTTCTCCGCCGAGGTGAGCCGGGCGAAGTCGTTGGCGCCCGCCTCGATCGCCGCGGCTTCAGGGTCAGCGTCGGCCGCGGCGGTATGCGCCTCGACGAGGCCGACGTGATCGAAGAGAAACTTGTTGCTGCCCGCCGCGCCGAGCACGCCGTGCTTGAAGAGCACACGGATTTCGGGCGCTGTGCGCTGGTGGTTGTCGGTGTAAACCTCGGCGATGACCGCCACCTTGTGCGGCGCGTAGCCCTCGAAGACGACATGGTCCATGACTAGCCTGTCGCCGCCAAGGCCGGCGCCCTTGGCGATGGCGCGTTCGATGGCGTCGCGGGTCACGCTGGCCTTGCGGGCCTTCTCCACGGCGGCGTGCAGCCGCGCGTTGCCGGCGGGGTCGGCGCCGCCGAGCTTGGCAGCCACGGTGATTTCCTTGGCCAGTTTGCCGACCACCTGGCCCTTCTTGAGATTGACGATCGCACGCTTGGCGTGAAGCCATTGACGTCCCATAAGGCGGCAAGAACTAGCGGCCGGGACGGTCCGCGGCAAGGCCGGAGCGCGCCCGGTTTTTCTCTCCCCCTCCCGCCGGTCCGCTTCAATTCATACTCGCGCGTGACCCGCTATTTTACTTAATACGTAAATTATGAAACATTTCAGCTCGTCCAAATTTGGAACTGTAATGGCCATGGGCGCGGCGCTTGAGTCGTCGGCCATGGCGCTTTCACAGGTTGCTTACCGGCACTTGCGGCCGCGGGCACCGCGATCACGCGGTTCCACTGTTCGCCCAGGAGGGGCAACGCCGCGGTGGCTCGCGCTGGTCGCGGCCGTGCGCCCCCACCTCCGGCGGCGCGGGGAGAAAAGCCTGCTCGCGCGACAACTGGGCCTGCATCCCGCGCGCATGCATGAATTTTTCATCGCCCGTTCCGCCATGCCCGATGCGGAACGCACGCTGCTGCTGCTGGGCTGGCTGCGCCGCAAGCAGGACAAACTTATATAACCCGGAGCAATACAGCGTGCCCGGGATATATTAAACGTATTACGTAAATTAGATCCTTGCACCTTTCGCGGACGGCCAACGCTGCCCGGCCTCGCGAGGGACCGGAAGCGGATAGCCGCCCGGCCGGAGCGCGGCTCAGTTGAGCAGGACGTTGACGATGGCGTTGCCAATGCCCACGAGGGCGGAGCCGGAAATGAGGCCGGCGCAAATGGGTTCGCAACCGTCGACCCAGAAGTCGTGGCCCTTGGTGCCGGGGGTCGTGTGCCGGCGGCCCTGCCACCAAAAGATGAGCGCCCCGACCCACATGGCAAAGCACGAGGCGGGCGGCAGCACGACGCCGAGTCCGACCGAGACGGCGGAGATCGGGAACCGCCCCTTGGTCCGGATGCGCAGCACCTCGAAGGTCACCGCAGCGGCGGCGGCCACGATCATTGAGATGACGGCTGACGCGGGCAGACTGCTGACGCCCTTGGCGATGAGATCCGCCACGCCCTTCCACTGCAGCGCGGCGGGCATGGCGAACTGCTCGGAGACGATGGTGGCAGTGGAACGAAGGCCCTCCTTGTTGGGCGGGAGAAAGAGGAGGTAGAACAGCGGGATGGCGGCGAGCGCACCGGAGAAGATGCCGATGACATGGCCGACGGCCTGCTGGCGCGGCTTGGCGCCAAGCATGTAGCCGGGCTTGATGTCGGAGAGGAGGTTGGCGGCATTGGCGGAGATCTCCCCCGTCATGGCTGCGGGAATGAGGTTGCTGGCCGGATTGGTGCGGTCGATCGCGCCCATCGTAAACTGCGTGATCTTGCTCAGCGAGCCGGTGGGCGTCCACGAGGTGAGCGCCATGGAGTTGGTGCAGATGATCGTCAGCACGAAGATGAGCGGCAGCGAGATGAAGGACAACAGCCACGGCACGCCGAAGAACTCGTGCGTCAGCCAGGCTCCGATCACACTGAAAACCGGCACCCCGACAAACGAAATCCACAAGGGCAGCTCGATGCCGGCCAGCACGTCTTGGCCGGCCGAAACTGGCGCCGCGTCCCGGCGGCCGCGCAGGGCCTTGAGCGCGCCCGTGAACAGCTCAGGCTTGCTGAACAGGCTCACGAGCGAACCGACGACCATCATGGTCACGCCCCACCACAGCGCCCACTGGTTGACGATTTCGCCGCGCGAAATCTTGATGAGAGCGCCGCTCGGCGCGATGTAGGACTTGATCTCGCCGCGCTGGATCATGATGGGGGCGAGCACAGCGAAGTTGATGAAGGCCCCGAGCACGCAGCTCGTCGCCACGCGGATGCCCATAAGCCCGCCGATGCCGAACATCGCCGCGTCGAGCGTCAGGCGCAGGCCGAGCTGGCGGAGATCAGTGCCGAGGATCTTGGGGATCCACCACTGGTATTTGGCGGCGGCGGTGTAGTAATAGACGTCGAAGGTTTCCTGGAAATTCCACGGCTCGGTCAGCCCGGCCCACTTGTCCAGGCGGAGCAGCTTGAACTGGAGGAGCCGCATCCAGCCGTCGCTGATGACCAGCTGGTAGAGCCCCGTATAGAGCGTCGTCAGCACCAGCAGCCGCGCCTTGAACATGCCCGCCGCCGCCTGCCCGGTGTAAAGCGCATCGAGCACCACGCCGGCGGCACGGCCCTCGGGGAACGGCAGCTGGTCCTCGTTGATGAAACGGCGCTTCATCGGAAACGCCACCAGCACGCCCAGGATCGCCACCACCACCATCCACAGCAGCAGCTGCCACCACGGCACGATACGCCCGGTCACAAGCATGTAGGCCGCCAGACTCGAGGTGAGCGGTGTGATCATGTAGCCCGCCGCGGTGGCGATGGACTGCGTGCAGTTGTTCTCGAGGACGGTAAAATCCGACCCCAGTCCGGCCGCCGCGAGGATGCGGAACAGCGCGAACGCCAGGATGACCGAGGTGAGCCCGACGCCGATGGAGATGCCGGTCTTGCCGCCGATGTAGAGCGCCGTGGCGGCAAGGACCCCGCCGAGCATGAAACCGGTCGCGGCCGCCCGCAGTGTCAGCTGCGGCATGTCACCGCGATAGACCTTTTCGAACCACCATTGGTCTTTTTGTGCGCGGGTCCACGTCCGCGTCTGTTCATCGGTCAATTGCTGGAGGGCCATGGCCGTTATTGAAGGCGAAGGGCGCCGACTGTGCAGGTCTTCGGGGCAATGGCGAGCCCGCGCTTCGCCGGCGCCTCCAGCGTTGCGCCAAACGCACCAGCCTGCCTGTCTGGTGTCTGATGAAATGTCTTCCGCTGCTCGCCAGCGCGGTCCTGCTGTTCGCCGGGTGTTCCTCCGTGCAGATTCAGAAAGGCTCCAAGACCGACCTCACCCGCCGCCAGCGCGTCTATGTCGAGCAGCGCACCAACGACAGCGCGAGCCTCGACGCGCGCATCGTGAACGAGCTGAAAACCCTCGGCTATGACGCCTCCGCCGGCCCGCTCACCATGATGCCGGATGACACCGAGCTGGTCGTCACCTACGACGCGCGCTGGGAGTGGGATTTTCGCCATTACCTCATCGACCTTGGCGTCACCGTGCGCCCGGCCAACTCCTTCGACGTGCTCGCGCGTGCGCGCTATTTCCATCCCGGCGTCACGCGCAAGCCGCCCGAGGAAATGATCCACGAGCTGCTTGCCCCGCTTTTCCGGCGCAAGTAAATCCCCTGCGGGGGTCGGGCTGATATTGCCTTGCCCGCCGCCCGGCGTCGCAGAAAATGATTTCATGCACTACCCGCCCAATGTCGTGAGCATCCACCCCTACTTCAAGGCTCACCCCGGCCAGCTCGACGCCTTCAAGGCGATGCTGCCCGCCTTCGTCAAGGCCACCGCCGCGGAACCGACCAACCTTTTCTACGAATTCACAATCAACGGCGACGAGGTGTTCTGCCGCGAAGCCTATGTCGGCGGCGCCGGCGTGCTGGCGCATCTGGCCAATGTCGGCGCCTTGCTCGGCGAAGCGCTGAAGTTCGCCGACCTCACCCGGCTGGAGTTGCATGGTCCCGCCGTCGAGCTGGACCGGCTCCGCAGCGCGTTCGCCGCGATGAAGCCGACTTGGTTCGTCCTTGAGTGCGGCGTGCAGCGCTGAACCGTCAGCGTTTCTGCACCTTTGCGCCCGACCTGCCGATGAATGGCCGTTGCCCTTGGGCCGAAGCCGCGGACCAGCACAACTATCACGACACCGAGTGGGGCGTGCCATCGCACGACGACCGGCATCTGTTCGAGATGCTCATCCTTGAGGGGGCGCAAGCGGGGCTGAGCTGGTCCACGATCCTGAAAAGGCGCGGGAGCTACCGCCGCGCGTATGATGATTTCGCCGCCCGGAAAATCGCCCGCTACGACTCACGCCGGCAGACGCGGCTGCTCGCCGATCCCGGCATCGTGCGCAACCGGCTGAAGGTCGAAGCCTCGGTTCTGAACGCCCGCGCCTTCCTTGCCGTGCAGGCAGAGTTCGGTTCGTTTGACCGCTACGTGTGGCGGTTCGTGGACAGACGTCCCTTCGACCACCGGCTGAAAAAACATTCGCAGATCCCGGCGCACACGGCGGAATCAGACGCCCTCAGCGCCGATTTGCGCCAGCGTGGCTTCAAGTTCGTCGGCTCGACGATCTGCTATGCGTTCATGCAGGCGGTCGGCATGGTCAACGACCACCTCGTCACATGTCCGCGGCACGCCGCCTGCGCGCGGCTGGCCCGCGGGCGCTGAACCGGCCGCGGTCAGGCCGCCGGATTTTCACCGCGGAGCTTGCGGACGATGATCTCCGCCGGGCAGAAGCCGGTGACGGACGACTGCAGAAGATTGAAGCCGACAAACACCGTCAGCCAGATCCAGTAGGGATGATGCCAGCGATAGAGGGCGAGGCTGGCCAGAACCATGGTGCCGGCCATCATGCGGACGATCGATTCGGTTTTCATGGGGAGATTGTGTGCGGATTGGGGAGCCCGGCTGCCGGAGGCGCGATGTGCCGGGGAACAATTCTTTTATACACCGTTCTTCGCCCGCGTCAATACACTGCTCCCATGAAAACCACCATCCCCGAGCCTGAAGGCCGACCTGCCGCAGACCAAATGGGGCAAGGTTCTCGGCGCCACTCCGGTCGTCATGACCGTCATCGCCACGATGCTCGCCGGCCTTTCCTCCAGCGAAATGACCCGCGCCCAATACGAGCG
>JAHFTD010000091.1 GCA_023269565.1 Opitutaceae bacterium
CATAAGCCAGACTGGCCGGGCACTTTACTTCTCCCGCTCGCGCATGCCCTATTCGCGCGATCTCGGGCTGACGATCGACGACGCCTGGGTGGCCGCCAACCCCTGCCACAAGCACCTCGGGCTTTATGCCTACCGGTCCGATTTCCTCGAAAAGTTTGTCGCTCTGCCTCCCGGCAGACTGGAGCAAATTGAGAAACTCGAGCAATTGCGCGCGCTCGAAGCGGGCTATCCCATCGCCATCGATGTTACATCGGATCCGGGCCTCGGCATCGACACGCCGGAGGACGCGGAGAAATTCGAGGAGTCCCTCGGCGGTTGAGGAGGCTCAGATTTTTCCGGACTGGCGTCGTTCGACCATCCGGTAAAAATTGTCGAACAGCGGATC
Source organism: Opitutaceae bacterium (assembly GCA_023269565.1). GTDB lineage: Bacteria > Verrucomicrobiota > Verrucomicrobiia > Opitutales > Opitutaceae > JAHFTD01. Next base: position 386 of record JAHFTD010000091.1, read on the forward strand.
GGCGTCGCTTGGACCCGGCGCGGCTTCGGGGTGATATTGGACCGAGAACACCGGCAGCTCCCGGTGGCGAAGACCCTCGACGGTGTTGTCGTTGAGATTGATCTCCGTGACGACCGCCCCGTGTTGCTCGAGGGACTTCGGATCGGTCGCGAAGCCGTGGTTCTGCGCCGTGATGGAGACCTTGCCCGTCTCGAGGTTCTTCACGGGCTGGTTGCCGCCGCGATGGCCGAACTTCAGCTTGTAGGTCGTGCCGCCCAGCGCGTGGGTGATCATCTGGTGGCCAAGGCAGATCCCAAAAATCGGATAGTCGGGCAGCAGCGCCGTCACCGTCCGGTGGACGTAGGGCAGGGCGGCGGGGTCGCCGGGCCCGTTGGAGAGGAAGACGCAGTCGACGCCGTATTCGCGCACCCGCTCGTGCGTCGCTGAGGCCGGAAACACATGCACCTCGAAGCCATGGCGCACGAGCTTGCGGTAGATCGAGTATTTGGCGCCGTAATCAAAGGCCGCGACCCGGAATTTTCTGGCCGGCGTATGCGCCGTGCCTAGCATGGTGCCGGCAGGGAGATACTGGCCGTTGTGATGCGCCGGGTCGTCCGCGCGCCAATGGTAGGGCTCGCCGCAGGTGACGTCCTTCACGTAGTCGCAGCCGGCCATATCTTGCCAGGCGCGGGCGCGCTGCACCGCCTCCTCGTCGCCCATTGGCAGGGTGGAGAGGCAGCACTTCATTGCGCCGGCCACGCGGAGCTTTTTGGTCAGCGCACGGGTGTCGACTTCGCTGATGCCCGGGATGCCGTATTTGCGCAGATAGTCGTCGAGCGACATCGTGCTGCGCCAGTTGCTGACGACGGGCGAGACCTCGCGCACCACGAAGCCGGAGCACCGCGGCGCGGCCGACTCCTCGTCCTCGGCGTTGATGCCGTAGTTGCCGATCTGCACGGCGGTCATCGTGACGATCTGGCCGAAGTAGGAAGGATCAGTGAGGATTTCCTGATAACCGGTCATCGACGTGTTGAACACGCATTCGCCCGCGATGGTGGCGGCGGCCCCGAAAGCCGCGCCCCGAAAGACGCTGCCGTCTTCAAGGGCGAGTATGGCGGGCTGGGGGGCGGGCATTAAACGGCGACGAAAAGGCTTTCATCCGCCGCTGCCAAGAGGTTTTGTCACCAAAGCGGCGAAAAGTGTGCTGCCGGCCCTCCCGGCCCGCTGTCAGCGCGCCGGCCGCCGGCCATTTGACACCGCGGCGCTTCCGGCTAGCTGTCTAGCCGCATCATGCCCTACACCGAAGACCGCGCCGCCTGGTTTGAGGGCCAGGGGCTTTGGTCGCAGGTGTCGGCGACCGACTGGCGGGACTGGACTTGGCAGCTCAAGAACCGCCTCACGACGGTCGAGCAGCTCGAACGCTACCTGACACTGACGCCCGAGGAGAAAGCCGGTTGTCTCTTTGCGAATCAAAAGCTCGCGCTCGCGATCACACCCTATTTTTTCAACCTCATCGACCGCAACGACCCGCACTGTCCCATCCGCCGGCAGGTCATCCCGCGCGGCGACGAGATGGTGGTTTCGTCGGAGGAGATGCTCGACTCGCTCGGCGAGGACAAGCACTCGCCCGTGCCCGGTCTCGTGCACCGCTATCCGGACCGGGTGCTCTTCCTCGTGACCGACCGCTGCGCGGCCTACTGCCGCTATTGCACCCGCAGCCGGCTCGTGAGCAACGCGCAGGACTACAACTTCCATCCCGAATACGAGCAGGCCCTCCGCTACATCGAAGCGCACACCGAGGTGCGCGACGTGCTGCTCTCCGGCGGCGACCCGCTGCTCCTCTCCGACAAGAAGCTCGACCATCTGCTCGGCCGCTTGCGCGCGATCAAGCACGTCGAGTTCATCCGCATCGGCTCGCGCATCCCGGTGTTCCTGCCGCAGCGCATCACGGCGGAGCTCTGCGAGATTTTCAAGAAACACGGCCCGGTCTGGATGAGCATCCATACCAATCATCCCCGGGAATGCACCCAGGAGCTCAAGGACGCGTGCGAGCGCCTCTCCTTCGCTGGCGTGCCGCTGGGCAACCAGAGCGTGCTCCTGCGCGGTGTGAATGACGACGCTGACGTCATGCAGGCGCTCGTGCACCGGCTGCTCCGGATGCGCGTGCGGCCGTATTATCTTTACCAGATGGACCTCATCACCGGGGGTTCGCACTTCAAGGTCGATGTGCGCAAGGGCATCGAGATCATCCGTGCGCTGCGCGGCCACACGTCCGGCTACGCCATTCCGCAATACGTCATCGATGCGCCCGGCGGCGGCGGCAAGGTGCCGATCAACCCCGACTACGTTGAAAAAATCACCGAGGACGAAGTGGTCTTCCGCAATTTTGAGGGCAAAATTTTCCATTATCCTTTGAAAAGCACTCCGGTCGTCACTCCCGGCGGTGCCAGGATGCCTGTTGAGGTGCATGCGTAAGATTGTGCGGGCCAAGGCCTAATTCTTCCCGAATTCGAAAGCCGCAAGCCCCGGCTTTTTTGCAATAATCTTTCAACGTTTCGGCACAGTCTGCGTCTATCCTTACGTCATCAGTGTGTCGTTTTCAGAACGAGCATTGTTGTAGTTCTTACGGTTTGCTTGGTGTTAGGTCATGCAGGGGCTGCCCGCAAGGGCGGCCCCTTCATGTTTTTTGGCCGGCCAACTTGCTGGTTGACGGTGCGCGCGGCGTGGCTTTGGTGAACTTGCTCGTAGGGGTGTCCTCCGCGGAGGGCTGAGATTGCGGCGCGCACGGCCGCTCGACCCTGGAACCTGAAACGGATCATACCGGCGAAGGAAACAGCAAGGCGGCGCACGGTGCGCGGCCGGTTTCACCGGGAAATCCGATTTGGGTCGGGCATCAACCGATGCAACTCCCGACACGAATCCTCCTCGCCACCCTCGCCGGCGCCCTGACTGCTTCCGCGCAGATTGCCCCAGCCGCTCCGCCGGCCTCGGACGACGTGACAAGGCTCGAACGCTACATCGTCACCGGCCTGCCGCTCGAACTGTCCGTCAACCCGCTTGCGCGCGAGACCAGCGCCATCATGGGCGACTCGCGCGGTCCGCTCGACACCCCGCGCGCGGCCAGCACCATTACCGCGGCGCTGGTGGACGAGCGTGGCATCCACGGCCTGCGCGAGATCCTCGAATACAGCCCGGGCGCCTACGCGCCCTCGAGCTACGGCGAACTCACCGTGCCCTACATCCGCGGCGACACCGCCGAGGCCTACGTCAACGGCCAGCGGCGCAGCAATAACCTCTACGGCTACCTGCCCTCGTTCAACGGCGTCGAGGCGGTCGACGTGGTGCGCGGCGCCGGGTCGGCGGTGTTCGGCGCCGGCTACCTCACCGGCGGCTATGTCAATTACCAGACCAAGCAACCCAGTTTTGCCGGGGTCCGCACGACGGTCACCGCCCGCCTCGGCACCTGGGTGCCGGGACAAAATTCCTACCTCAATGACAGCGTGCAGATCGACACCACCGCTCCGGTCAACGCCCGGCTCGCCTGGCGCTTCAGCTACGAGGGCAAGGGCGGCGACACCTTCTACCAGCGCAACGGCTACCAGGACGACCGCGAGGAGCTCTTCGGCGCGGTGACTTGGAAACCGTCCGCGCGCGTCACGCTCGACTTCAACGCCCAGTGGCTCTGGCAAAACACCAACGAGAGTCTGGGTGTGAACCGCGTGAACCAGGACCTCATCGACCACGGCCTCTATTACACCGGCCTCTCCGCCGACGGCGCATGGAATCCCGGGCCGATTCCCGCCACCGGCGTCGTGACGCTCCCGTGGAACGCCACGCTGCTCTCGCTCGGCGATTACGCCTCGGCGCGGGTCGGCTCCGCCCAGCTCATCGCCACCGTGATTCTCTCCCCCGTGCTCACGCTCGTCAACCGCTCGCTTTACGAGCACGTCGACCGGCGGCGCGTCTACGCCTCGGAATATCTCGAGTTCGTCACGCAGAGCACGTTCGAGAACCGCACGGAGTTTCATCTCCGGCTGCCGGCCGCCCCTCTGCCGCAGTCGCTGATTGCCGGCGCTGCCCTGCGGTTGCAGGCTGTGCGCGGCTTCGAAAACTACGCTAACGAATACCTCTACAACTTCGACATCACCGACCCGTCGCGCGTCTTCAATCAGGCGCAGCAGTTTCCCTCGTCCTATCTGCCCGGCTCGCCCGGGCCCGGCGGCCTGCCGTTCTTCTCGCCCGTCGATCCGATCTACCCGACGCCCGAAACCGGCGACTCGCGCGTCTGGAATCCCGCCATCTTCCTGCAGGACGACATCAAGCTTTCCGCGCACTGGAGCCTGCTCGCCGGGGCGCGCGCCGACTGGTTTTTCGCCCGCGCGCACGACCCGCTGCCGCCTACCGGCACCGCGGCAGCGCACGACACCGTCCACCGGAGCGGTCTCTCGGGCAACGCGAGTCTGCTCTACCGCCCCACGCCTACGAGCAGTTATTATTTCACCTGGCAGGACACCACCTCGCTGCACGGCAATCTCGCTGGCGGCGGCATCAGTCTCCAGCCCGATGGCAAAATCGATCCGGCGGATCTCTCCAATCGCAGCGAACTCCTCGAGGCCGGCGCCAAATACAGTTTCCTCGACAACCGCCTCTACGCCGCCGTGGCCCTCTTCGACCAGCGCCGTTCGCGCACCGGGCTCGGCAACGTGCATCAGGCAATCCGCGTCCGCGGGTTCGAGTTTGAGGCGGTCTACCAGCCTGATACCCGTTTCAGCGCCACGCTCAACGCCACCATCCAGGAAGGCTCCTATCTGAACGCCGCGCCGTTCCAGCTCGGCGGGCGCGACATTTACGCCGGTTACACGCTCGGCCGCGGTCCTGGCGGTCACGGCACGGGCGACGCCAGCTACAGCCCGTGGGCCAACCAGGTGCCCGTTGGCGACTGGCCGCTGGTCGGCTTCTCGCATGTGATGCTCAACGGCAGCGTGCGTTACCGCTGGGCGAACGGCCTCGGCGCCGGCCTCGACGGCCAGTGGGCCAGCCGCCAGCGCGGCAATCTCGACGATCAGTGGCACATCTCCGCGCAATACACGCTCAACGCCTCGCTCTCCTTTGTCCGCGGCCGTTGGCGCGTCAATCTCGACCTCCTCAACCTCACTGGCCAGCGCAACTGGATCCACAACGGCGACGCCTACACCGCCAGCCAGCTGATCCTGCCCGAGCTGCCGCGCCGTCTCGAGGGCTACGTCAAATACCGTTTCTAGGCGCGCTGCGCTCACTGAGGGGATTCCCCCGGTGGTCCCGTCGTGTTTTCAAGCTGGCGCGAGGCGGAAACTTCGCTTGTGATGCGCGCCCTACGAACTCCCACCCCTTCATGGCGTCAACACAACGTCCGTGCCGGCGCAGCCGTTTGCCATGAGCAATACGCAGCCGATGCATCCGCCCTTGGCCACGCTCGATGATGATGCTTGGGAGGATTTGCTCAATTTCATCGAGGAAAAGCGCGTCATCCCCATCATCGGGCCCGAACTGCTGAAGGTGGAGACCGAGACCGGCCCGCGCCTGCTCTACGATTGGATGGCTGAGAAACTCGCCGCCCGGCTGAACGTTGACCCCGCGCAACTCCCGCAACCCTACACCCTCAACGACGTGGTCTGCTGGTTTCTCTCGGCCCGCGGCCGGCGCGAGGAGGCCTACACGCGGCTGCGCAGCATCCTCCGCGAGGCCAATTTCGCCCCGCCGCTCGCGCTCCGCCAGCTCGCGCAGATCACCGACTTCGATCTCTTCATCACCACGACTTTCGACCCGCTCCTCGAACAGGCGGTCAACGCCGAGCGCTTCAACGGGGCCCAGTCCTCCGAGGTCATCGCTTACGCCCCCAATCGCGTGGCCGACCTTTCCGTCGAGCGCGAGCAGTTGCAGCGCCCCTGCATCTACCATCTGCTCGGCCGGATCTCCGCCTCGCCCACCTATGTGATCTCGGACGAGGACACGCTGGAATTCGTCTGCGCCCTGCAGAGCGAGCACCTCACGCCCGAGAAGCTCTTCCACGAACTCGAGCACAACCACCTGCTCCTCATCGGCAGCAATTTTTCCAACTGGCTGGCGCGCCTCTTCCTCCGCATGGCCAAGCGCCGCCGCCTCTCCGACCCGCGCGACGTGGGGGAGGTGCTCGCCGACAACCACTCCGGCAACGACGAGCGCCTGATGTCCTTCCTTCAGCAGGTGAGCGTGCGCACCCGCATCTACAGCGGGGCGGAACAATTTGTCGACGAGATGCACCGCCGGTGGCTGGCGCGTCCACGGCGGGTAGCGCCGCCCGCCGGAGCCACCGGCGAACCCACGGCCACTGCGCGCTCCCCCTACGAGCGGAAACTCGCCGCCATCGTGTTCACCGATGTGGTCGGCTACTCGGCGCGCATGCAGCGCGACGAATCCGCCACCCTCGGTTTGGTGCGGACGGACTTCGAGCGGATGCGCGCCGCCAGCGCGCCGCGCGGCGGCGAGGTGTTCAATACCATGGGCGACGGCATGCTGCTCGGTTTTCCCAGCGCGGTGGAGGCGGTGGCGTTCGCCCTGCAGATGCAGGCCGAGTTTGCCGCCCGCCGGGCCAAGCTGCCGTCCGAACAAGCGCTTGAGCACCGCGTCGGCATCCACCTCGGCGACGTGATCCGCCAGGCCGAGGGCGGGGTGGCGGGCGATGGCGTCAACATCGCCGCGCGGCTGCAAACCAAGGCCCCGCCCGGCGGCATCTGCATCAGCCAGACGGTCTACAACACCGTCAGCGGCAAGGTGCCGATGCAGGCCCTGCATATCGGGCCGGAATCGTTCAAGAACATTACGGAGCCTATCTCGATCTACCATATCGCCCCGGAGGGCGGACCCGCCTTGACGCGCCACCCATGAGCCAATCTGACATTCTGACCGCGACCAGCACCGTTGATGCCCAGAACCCGTGGCTCGGCCTCACGTCCTTCACCGAGGAGACGCGCGGCTTTTTCCACGGCCGCGAGGAGGAGGCGGGCGAACTCTGCCGCCGCGTGCAGCGCAAGCCGCTCACCATCCTCTTCGGCCAGTCGGGACTCGGCAAGACCTCTATCCTGCAGGCCGGCCTCGTGCCGCGGCTGCGCCCCGAGGGCTTCTGCCCCGTCTACGTGCGCCTCGACTACAACCCCGACGCGCCCGCGCCCTCCGACCAGATCAAGCGCGCGGTCTTCCGTGCCACCGCCGCCGCCGGCACCTGGACGCAGTCCGGCTCCGCCGTCACCGGCGAGACCCTCTGGGAATTCCTCCATCACCGCGACGACGTGCTGAAGGACTCCGCCGGCCGCACGCTCATTCCCATCCTCATTTTCGACCAGTTCGAGGAGATCTTCACGCTCGCCCAGAGCGACGACTTCGGCCGCAAGCGCGCCCGCGAGTTCCTCGCCGATCTCGCCGACCTCGTCGAGAACCGCCCGCCCGCCGCCCTTGAGGCCCGCATCGACCGCGACGAGGCCGACGCCGCGAAGTTCGACTTCGCCCGCGCCGACTACCGCATCCTTATCTCCCTGCGCGAGGATTACCTCGCCAACCTCGAGGCGCTGAAGGGCGAGATGCCCTCGGTCACCCAGAACCGCATGCGCCTCGCGCGCATGACTGGTCTGCAGGCCATCGCCGCCGTGCGCGGCCCCGCGCCGGCGCTCGTTACCGAGGCCGTGGCCGCGGCGATCGTGCGCTTCGTCTCCGGCGGCGCCGAGTTGGCCCACGCCGAGGTGGAGCCCTCGCTGCTCAGCCTTATCTGCCGCGAGCTGAACAACACCCGCCTCGCCCGCGGCCAGGCCGAGATCTCCTCCGATCTGCTCGCCGGCTCGCGCGACACCATCTTGCAGGAATTCTACGAGCGCGCCGTGGGCGACCAGCCCGTCGGCGTGCGCCGGTTCATCGAGGAGGAGCTGCTCACCGAGTCCGGCTACCGTGAGAACATCGCGCTCGAGCGTGCACAGAAATCCCTCGCCGCCGCCGGCGCCGACCTGTCCGCGCTCGACACCCTCGTGAACCGCCGCCTGCTCCGCGTCGAGGAACGGCTCGACATCCGCCGCATCGAGCTGATGCACGACGTGCTCTGCGCGGTGGTCAAGGGCAGCCGCGACGTCCGCCACGAGCGCGAGGCCAAGCTCGCCATCGAGGCGCAGCTCGCCGAAACCCGCGCGAAGGAGGAGTCCGCCCGCCGGTCGCTCCAGCGTGCGCGCCTCGTTGCCGCCGTCTGCGCCGTGCTCATGCTCGCGGCGGCCGGTAGCGCCGTCTTCGGCTGGATCAATTATCGCCGGGCCCGCGCTGCCGAGGCCCAGGCCGCACAGTCCCGCGAACTGGCTGAAAAAGCGCGGGCCGAGTCCGAGAAGCTCGTCGGTTTCCTGCTCGATGATTTTTACCAGGAACTGAAGCCCACCGGCCGCGGCGAGATCGTCGGCGAATTGGCCGACAAGGCGGTGGCCTATTACGATGGCCTCCCGGCCGCTCTGATGACCCCGCAGACCAAGCTCTACCGCGGCCTTGCGCTGGTGCGCAAAGCCGATGCGCTCAGTGACGCGGGCAAGGATGCCGCGGCTGAAGCCGTCGCAGTGGAGGCCCGCAAGGTCTTCGAGAACCTGCGCGCGGCCGGTGATACCAGCGATGAGACCACGACCGCGCTGGCGTTCGCCTACTTCGCCAACACCAGCACGGGGGGATTTGGCGAGGCCCGCGCGAGATTAACCAAGGCCACGGAGCTGCTGCGACCCCTCGTGGCCGCCGGCCGCGCCACGCGCAGCGCCAAGCTCGCGTTCGGCGACATGCTGCAGTATCTGGCGCACGCGCAGCCGCGGGCCGAGGACGGTTACACCAACTGCGAGGAGTCGCGCCAGGTCCTTGCCGCCATGGGTGCGGTGGACCTGACCGACCTGACCGCGGCCTCGATCTACGGCGACGTGACCGACACCCAGTCCCGCATGGCCCAAGTCGTCGGTCGGATGGACGACGCCGAACGCCTCGCCAGGATCGTCAGCGACATTGCGAACAAGGTGCTGGAGCAGCGCCCGGGCGATCTCCGCGCGATGAAGAACCGGTTCTTTTCGGAAGACATGCTGGGCCGGGTGGCCCGGAGCCGGCACGACCTGGCTGACGCTGAGCAGCATCATCTCAAATCCGAGGAGGCCTGCCGTTACTACGCGCGCTTTAATCCCGCGGACAGCGCCGCCTGGCTGCAGTTGGGCCGGGCCATCAGCGAAGTCTCCTACGTTTGCGCGGATCAAGGCCGGATGGCCGAGGCCGTGCGCAAGGCGCGTGAAGGCGCCGCGT
>JAHFTD010000150.1 GCA_023269565.1 Opitutaceae bacterium
CTTTCGGTTGCGCGGCGGCGCGGGCGCGGCCGGCTGCCGCTGGGAATCACTGCGGACGCTAGTCCTCGCGGACGGCCGCGACAAGTGAAACAATGCGGAATGTCGCGACTCCATGAAAATGTCCCCTTGGTAACTCGATGAAAATGTCCCCTTGGCGGCGGGGTTGCGGTAGCAACCCGGCCCACCATGGAGACATTGACAATGAGTCGGAAGGAACGAGAACGCATGACAATCCTGGCGGGCGTGAAGCAAGCCGAACTGACGCTGGTGCAAGCGGCGCCGTTGCTGGGCTTGGGCTACCGGCAGACCAAGCGGGTCTGGCGGCGCTACCAGGCCCAGGGCGACGCGGGGCTGGTGCACCGCTCGCGCGGCCGGCCGAGCCGGCGGCGCAAGCCGGCGAAGCTGCGCGAACGGGTGCTGGCCCTGGCGGCCGAGGCGAAGTATGCGGACTTCGGGCCGACGCTGCTGGCCGAGCATTTGGAGCAGAGCGGACACCAGGTGGATCACGAGACGGTGCGGCGCTGGCTGCTGGCGACGGGCCAGCGCACCGTGCGGCGGCGGCGCCAGCAGCACCGGCAATGGCGCGAGCGCAAGGCGAGCTTTGGCGAGCTGGTGCAACTGGACGGCTCGCACCACGACTGGTTTGAAGGGCGGCGGGCCAAGTGCGTGCTGATGGTAATGGTGGACGACGCGACCAACGCGGTGTGGGCGCAGTTCTTCGAGGAGGAGACCACGCGCGCCAGCTACGACGTGCTGGCCGGCTGGGTGCGGCGGCACGGATTGCCCCGCGGGTTGTATGTGGATCGGGACAGCATCTACCGGTGCGAAGGGGAGCCGAGCGTGGCCGAGCAACTGGCGGGCAAGGAGCCGCAAACCCAGTTTGGGCGGGCGATGGAACAGTTGGGCGTGGAACTGATCCTGGCCAACAGCCCGCAAGCCAAAGGGCGGGTGGAACGGATGAACGGGGTGCTGCAAGACCGGCTGGTCAAGGCGCTGCGGTTGGCGGGGATCAGCGACTTGAAGAGCGCCAACGCTTTTCTGGCCCGCACGTTTTTGCCGGGCTTCAACCGGCGCTTCCGGCGGGAGGCGGCCAGCGCGCTGGATGCGCACCGGGCCGGGCCGGCGAACCTGGACGAGGTGTTGAGCTGGGAAGAAGAGCGCGTGGTGCAACGGGACTGGACGGTGGCGTGCGGTGGAGTGTGGTATCAGGTGGAGCGGGAACACGAGTCGTTGAGTCTGGCGGGCAAACGGATCGTGGTGCGCACGCTGCGCAGCGGGAAGGTGCAGTTGGTGCACCGGGGAAAGAAACTGCGGTGGCGGCCACTGCCCGCCCGGCCCGTGCGGGCGGTGACGCCCCCGCGGCGGGTGGGACGGGTGAAGCTGGTCAAGCCGGCGGCGGGCCATCCGTGGCGGCGCTTTGGGATGGCGGTGGGCCGCAAGTATTGGCGGGGAGTCAAGCGGCGGAGTTGGGACGTCGTGGGCGCGCCTATTCGAGCGGGCGGGGCGAGTCCGTTACGCGTGGCGACCGGCGGCGACGCGAGCGTGGTGGCTCGAACACCCGTCGCCGCCGCCCGCCCGCCCGCTCGAATGGACGGCGCGATCACCCACTTACCAAAACCAAAGAAAGGGGACATTTTCTCGTGAGTTAACCAGGGGACATTTCTAAAGAGTTTTGACATAAGTCAGCGAAGCAATTTCACACCGAACCGGCGAAGACCTGCCGGTAAACCCGGCGCACTTCCGAACGCCACGCGTCCACCGCTTCCAAAAATTCCTCCGCGCTCTGGAAGCCGCAGCGCACGGCAACGCGGTATTGCGCCGCGGGATCGACGGGCAACTCGGCTTCGCCCTCGATGCTCCAGCGGCGCAGGATCCCCTCGACGCGCCGGAGTTGACGGTAGTTGGCGATGAGCGCGTCCGCATCTGGTTTCGCCAGCGCGCCGCGGTCGCGAGCGAGTTCGAGCGCGCGCAGCGTGTTCGGCTCGTGCCAGCCGTGCGCGAGGCAGAACGTCTGCGCGATGAACTCGGCGTCGATCAGCCCGCCCGCGCCGGTCTTGAAGGCGAGGCGCTCCCTGCCGTGGGGCGTACGCTCCTTCTCGATGCGCGTGCGCATCCGGTGGATTTCCTTCCGCCAATCTTCACGCCAGCACGCGAGGTCGGCGCGCGGCCGGCTGAAATCGGTCAGGCCGGCGACGACTTTCTGAAACTCCGCGCCGACGCCCGCGTTGCCGGCGATGAACGCCGTGCGCGTCATTGCTTGCAACTCCCACAACTGCGCGCGACGCCGGTAGTATTCCCCGTAAGCGGTAAGCGAGTTGACGAGCAACCCCTTTTCGCCGTCGGGCCGCAGCCGCGCGTCGGTCACGAAGACAAGACCCTCTGCGGTGCGCTCGGAGAGCAGCGCCATCACGTCAATCGCAAGTTGTTGGAGGTCGGCCAGCTTCTTCGTCTTCGGATCGGCAACGAAGACGATATCGAGATCGGAGCCGTAGGTGAGTTCGTCGCCGCCGAGCTTGCCGAGGCCGATGACCGCCAGCGGCGGGGACTTGAGTTTGTGTTGCCGCAACACGACCTC
>JAHFTD010000092.1 GCA_023269565.1 Opitutaceae bacterium
GCCGACACGCTCGGGCCGCTCATCATCCTCGCCATCGCCATCCCGTTCTCGGTGACCGGCGTGCGCGTGAGCCCGGCGGTCGGTGTGTCGAAGTCCATCGGCCTGTTCTTCCTCTACTACCTGCTGTCGAATTTCGCCACCATCGCGGGCGGCAAGGGCTACCTCGAGCCGCTGGTCGCCGCCTGGATGCCCAACCTCGCGCTCATCGGCGTCGCGACCTTCTTCTTCGGCCGGATGCGTTAAGTCCGCAGGTAGGACGCGCCGTTGATGTCGATGATGCAGCCGGTCATGGTGGCGGGGGCATCGAGGGCGAGCCACGCGGCGGTGTCGGCCACCTCCCCGGGCGTGGCGACGCGACCGAGCGGGTGCTGCGCCATGACCTCGGCGCGGTTGGGGCCGGTAAGGCTGGCTTTCGCCATGTCGGTGTCGACCCAGCCGGGCGCGATGGCGTAGACGTAGATGCGGTCGGGCGCGAGCGCCTTGGCCAGCGACTGGCCGAAGGAGTTGAGCGCGGCCTTCGACGCGCCATAGGCGGGCGCGGTCGGCTCGCCGCGGAACGCGCCACGCGAGGTGATGTTGATGATCCGGCCGCGTCCGAACGCAGTCTCGCCCTCGGCGCCGGCCTGTTGGCGGACCATGAGCTGGGCGGCAAGGTAGGCGAGGTGTGCCGGGCCGGTGAGGTTGGCGTCGATCGTGCGCTGCCAGGATTTTTTCCAGCCGGCGAAGGAGACTTTCCGCGGATCGTGGTCCTCGTAGCGGCCGGCGTTATTGACGAGCACGTCGAGCCGGCCGAATTTCTTTTTCACGGCAGCGATGAGCCCGGCGCAGGCGGCGGGATCGGCGAGGTCAGCCTGGAACAGCGCGTGGCCCGCGCCGGGAAGCGAAGCGAGGACGCCCTCGGCCAGCGCCCGGTTGCGGTGGTAATGGACAGCGACGCGGAGGTCGCGCGCGGCGAGTTTCTGGGCGATGGCGCGGCCAATGCCGCGCGATGCGCCGGTGACAAGGGCGACGGGAGACTTGGAGACGGCAGGCACGGGACCAGTCCAGCGGACCAACCGTGGCGGGACAAACCCAAATTCGGTCAGGCGCTGAGCAGGCGGAAGTGCTGCGGCTCGGCGGCGCCGAGTCCGAGGGCGCGGCAGGCCACCGCGACGGTCTCGTCGTGGCAGCCGATGAACTCGAGGAGACGGCAGACGAAGCGGCGCTTGGTATGCTGGTCGATCGTCATGACGGCCCAGAACTGCGTGCCGTCGATCTGGCGGGCATGGTTGCGTGCGCGGACCTCCTGGATTTCGTCGCGGCTGAGCATGAGGTAGCGGAGGCAGCTTTCCTGGTGGGAGATGAAATCGGCAAAGTCGCAGGAGTAATTCTTCGCGGCCCAGGCCAGCAGCGCGAGGTAGCGCTCAACGGGTTCCTGCAGCTGCGTAAATTCGACGCTGACGAGGTAGAACAGCAGGTTGTCACCGGCGAGCGGCGGGCGGCTGGTGCCCAGCATCGCAGCGAGAACTTCCGCGGGAGTGAGGTTCTTGGCGGCGGCGAGACGCTGCAGGGCCGCGTAGACCTCGTCGCTCAGCTCGACGTTTTTCATGCGCGTTAAATTGGATGGAAATTCCCGCCGCCGCAACCTCGCAGCGATGAAAGGACGTAAGAATTAGTCCAACTCCTCGTCCGGCGCGGCCAACCCATTTTTCCCGATTGCGGGACGCCCCCAGCGGGGGTCTTCGCCCAGCTGGAATTCGGTGAAGTCGTTGATCACATCGCGGTGCGGGCGGTCCTGCTTGAAGATTTGGAGGATGCGCGCGTGCTCCCGGTCCGAAGTCGGGAAGATGCGCGGTTCCTCGCCGGGCAGGAAAATCGCGGTGTAGGAGCGGCGGCCGTCGTCCATGCGGCGGATCACAAGCATGGCAGCATGCAAAGCGGCTCCCAGAATGTTGCCAATCTTGAAGAGCGGCTTGTCACGGCTGGTCCGGTTGCCACAGTGTTGGCATGAGAACGGCATTGATTGCGGGCGCAAGCGGGCTGGTAGGTGGCTGCCTCCTGGCGCGGCTGCTCGCGGCACCGGAATACGACCGCGTGATTGCGGTCGGCCGCCGCCGGCTCGACCTGGAGCATCCGAAGCTGGTGCAGCTGACGGCGGATTTTGCGGCGCTGGAGAAACTGCCGAAGCCGCTTGGTGGCGACGATGCCTTCTGCTGCCTCGGCACCACGTGGCGGCGGGCGGGCTCGCGCGAGGCCTTCCGCGCGGTAGACCACGGGGCGGTGCTGGCGTTCGCGTGGGCCGCGCGGCGCGGCGGCGTGAAACGTTTTTTCACCATTTCATCGCTGGGGGCCGACCCACAGGCGCGGGCCTTCTACAACCGCGTGAAGGGAGAGACGGAAGACGCACTGGAGGTGCTGGGTTTCGGCACGCTGGCAATTTTCCGGCCGAGCCTGCTGCTCGGCCCGCGCCGGGAATTCCGGCTGGGAGAGAAGCTCACCGCCGGACTGCTGTGGGTGGCCGAGCCGCTGTTGCTCGGCAATTTGAGGAGATACCGCGCCGTTGCGGCGGATGCGGTCGCGGGGGCCATGCTGCGCTGCTCGTTCGGCGAACAGGGGCAGGGCGTCCTGATTTTTGAGTCGGACGAAATCCAAGACCTCGGGGTCTGAAACTGCGCTAGCTGTCGAATCAGGGACGGACCGTCTCGACGAACACGATGCGGCCGTCGCGCACGGTCATGATGGCGGCGTCCTTCACGGCGTCGCGGTGGGCATTCATGGTGGTGCGGCCGGTGACGCTGGCAAAGTCGCGCGTGGCGGCGAGGGCGGCGCGCACCTCTGCGTGCCCGGTCGAACTGGCGCGGGTGATGGCGTCAGCGATCAGCCGAACCGCGTCGTAGGTCAGCGCGGCGAGGCCATTGGGCACGATACCGTGGCGCTGGCGGAAACTAGCGACGAATCGCTGCACGGTGGGGTCGCGGTTCTCGGGCGAGTAATGGGTGGAGTAGTAGGTGCCTTCGAGCGCGGCGCCGCCGATATCGAGGAACTGCGGCGCCTCGTAGGCGTCGCCGCCGAGAAACGGAAGGGCGAGGCCGAGTTCACGGGCCTGCTTGGCCGCGAGACCGGCCTCGACGTAGTAGGCGGGCAGGAAAATGAAATCGGGCCGGGCGGCGCGGATGGTCGTGAGCTGCGCCCGGAAATCCCGTTCGCCGCCGGTGTATTGCTGCCGGACGACAATCTCGCCGCCCAGCGCGGTGAAGGTGGCGCGGAAGGCCTCGGCGAGGCCGACGGAGTAAGGCGCGGTGTTGTCGATCAGCAGCGCGGCGCGGCGCAGCCCGAGGCGGCGGTAAGCGAAACTGGCCAGCACCTCGCCCTGAAAGGGATCGGCGAAGCATACGCGGAAGATGCAGTTGCCGATGTCAGTGACGCGCGGGTTGGTGGAGCCGGGCGTGACGAGCGGCACGCCGGCGGTCTGCGCCACCGGCGCGGCCTCAAGGGTGCGTGCCGACACGCACTCGCCGATAAGGGCGACGACCTTGTCGCGCGAGATGAGTTTCTTCACGGCGGTGACGGACTCGCCGGCGATAGAGCGGTTGTCCTCGACGATCAGCTCGATTGGACGGCCGAGCACACCGCCGGCGGCGTTGAGCTCCTCGACGGCGAGACGCGCGCCTTTGACCGACGCCTCACCAAACGAGGCGTCGCGTCCGGTCATCGACATGAAAAAGCCGAGACGGATGGGCTCGGTGGCCCGCACGACCCCGGCGGCGAGAAGAAACAGCAGGCAGAAGCAAGTAAGGTGGGCGTGGGGTCGCGTCATGACCAATGATAGTTGAAACTGACGCTGAGGCGATCGGCGGCGGTGCGGTTAGGCGCGACCTCGTGACGGAGCCAGCTTTCGAAGAGAATGACATGCCCGGCGCGGGCGGGGTAGGTGATGTGCGTGCGGTTTGCCGGGCGCGCGGTGGCGGTGCGGGGCGGCGCGGCCATGAACCGGCTCAGGCGCGGGTCCTCGAATTTGAGGCCGGGGCAGCCGCGCGGCGTGACGACATAGTAGGTGCCGCTGACGAACGAGAGTGGATGGAGGTGCAGGCTGTGCGCCGCGTGCTCGGGCATGATGTTGAGCCAAAAATCCGACATTGCGACCTCGCGGCTGCGGAGATCCAGGTCGAGCTGGCGGGCGAAGCGCCGCACATGCAAGGTGATCCGGCGCTCCAGTCGGGCAAAGGTGGATGAAATTTTGTGCAGCCGGTTGAGCGATGCGTAGGAAGTATAGCCGCCGGGATAGTTTTTAGCGGACCAGCGGCGGCCGGCCGCGTCGTAGTCGCGGATGCGGTGGCACTCATCAGCCAGCTCCGAGTTGAAGCGTTCAAGCCCGGCGCGCAACAAGGGTTCGTGATAGATATAGGTGGGAAACCAGGCGCGGGAGGACATGGGGTGAGTAGAGCGCATCGCGCCCTTGCTGGGCAATAACGGAAGCTGGGGGCCCGCAGCGAATGAAATTACGATCAGATGATAATCTGATTGATTCCCCCGGTGGCACTTGTTTGAAACGCCGGCTTTTTATGAAAACACAACATGTCCAATTGCGCAGGGTAGTTTCGACAATCACGGCCGGGCTCGGCTTGTTTGTGGCCGGGAAGGCTTGGGCCGCTGATCGCGTGGAACTGACCGACGGCTCGGTCATCCTGGGCAAGCTCATCTCGGCCGAGGGTGGCAAGTTCAAGTTCGAGACCACCTTCGCCGGCACCATCGAACTCACCCAATCCCAAGTGAAGGGTTTCACCACGGACGAGGCAGTATTTGTCGGACTCAACGGCGGCAGCACTGTGCAGGGCAAGGTCGAGTTGACCGACACCGGCATCAAGGTCGTCGCGACCGACGGCCAGATGTCCGCCGCGACCGCCAACGTCGCCGCGGTGTGGCGCCCCGGCGCCGACAGTCCCGAGGTGCGCAAGCTCAAGACCGAGTCGGCCGCCAAAACCCGCAAGTGGAAATACGAGGCCAATGTTGCGCTCGCCGGTCGCACCGGCCCGCAGGAGAAATTCGGCGGGGCCGCCGGGTTCAAGGCCACTCTTGAAAGCTCGCAGGACAAGCTCGTCTTCACTGCCGCCGCCGAGAAGGCCCGGGAGAATGGCCGCGAGACCGCCAACAGCCAGAAGGGCGCGGTCGACTATTCGGCTTTTTTCACTCCGACCAATGTCTGGTATGTCCGCACGGGCATCGAGAAGGACAAGATCAAGGCCCTCGATCTGCGCTCGACGAGTGCCTTCGGCCTCGGCCACAAGGTGATCAAGTCCGGCAAGCAGGACCTCGAGCTCCGCCTCGGCGCCAGTTACCTTTATGAGACTTACTCCAACGGCACGAAGTTCGACTCGCCCGGTCTCGACGTGGCGATGCTGCACAGCTACCAGTTCAGCAATTCCCGGATGACCAATACCGTCTCCTACACGCCGGCCTTCAAGAATTTCTCAAACTACCGCGTGCACCATGAGTCCGCGATCGAGTTTCCGCTCGGCGCGAGCCTGTGGAAACTGCGGACCGGCATCGCCAACGACTATCAGAGCATGCCGCCCGCCGGCACCGAGCGACTCGACACCACCTATTACACCAGTCTCGTGCTCAACTGGGAATAAGACCGGCCTCCTGTCCAATCCTGAAGCAGCGGGGTTGTCATGGCCCCGCTTTTTCTTTGGGGCGTCAGCGGATAGCTGTGCAGTCGCGTATGCACCAGGCCCGCCGGCTCCAGCGTGCTGGCATAAAGATGAAACTCGCCGACGCGGAACGGCGGCCCCTCATAACGTGCCTGTCGATCCAGCCAGCGCTGCAGCGGCTTGGGCCCGCCGCCTCCCGCACGCGCCCGATCGTGATTTGCGGTTGGAAACTGCGCACGTCGAGGCCGGTGTCGACCTCCAGCAGCGCTTCGTCCACCTGCTGGCGCAACTGGAACAGCCGCGTGTGCGCCCTGCCGAGCCCCGGCCCAGATGATCCGCGCGGCCCGCCGGGACGGGAAGACGCCGACGCCCTCGACCGGCAGGATGAACGGTTCTACATGAACACACGCGAGCGCGGTCTCGATTCTGTTACGCTTATCATCCTTGCAGTCGCCGACGAAACGCAGCGCGAGATGCAACTGCTCCCGGCGTATCCAAGTCACGCCCGCAAGGGACTCAGCTAGCGCGGCTAGTCCAGCGCGGACGACCTCCGGCGGATCGATGGCAACGAAGAGGTGCTGGGCGGTCATTGCGGCATTCAAACCGCAGTTGCCTCAAGCCAAAGAAAAAATGCTGGAGCCGGGACTACAAGGTGTCATCTTCACTGCATGAAGAAATGGGCCTTCCTTTATTGCGTGACGGTAGTGGTTATGATGGCGAGTGGGGGATTCTGGCAGCAGATGACCATTGAGGAACGCCGGGCGGCGGGCATCGATCAACTCTTACCTGAGCAGCAGGCCGTGCTCGATCAAGCGGCGGCTAGGTTTGCCAAGGAGGGCGCCCGCCAGGAAGTGGAGCAAGCCCGGGAGCAGGCAAAGATCGAAGCGAAAGTGGAAATACGCCAACAAAAATTGGCCAATGCCGGGCTGGCGTCGCGCGACGATGATGAAATTATCCGCGCCCGTATCACCGGTAAATTCCATGGTTGGGATGGCAATACGGTCTTTAATTTGGACAACGGCCAAATCTGGCAGCAGGCGGACAGGGGGGAACAACGTTACTTTCCAAGGTCGGTGAATACTGAGGTAGAACTGGTGCCCTCCAAATGGGCGGGTTGGAAAATGACGCTCGTTTCGGAGGGCCTGTGGGTGAGGGTTAAGCGCATCCGCTGACTTAATTCCAGACAACACGCAGCGAGACCACCCGGGTGGTCTCGCCCTCGTAAGTGTAAGTCAGGAGCAATTGCGCGGGTGAGCCAAGCAGCAATGCGATCCGAGGGAAGCCGCTCGTCCGCGCCGTGGTGGCTGGCGCGAGCAGCTGCGGCGTGGAGAGTTCGCCTTGGCGCGCAACGACGCGGGCGTAAATGCCGCCGGGTGCACTGCCTTTCGCTTCCAGCCATGTGACCAGCACGCGTCCGTCAGGCAGCACGACGCAGTCGACCCGGCCCTGCGGCTTGCCGAGGTCGAGGCGCACGGCCTCACCGAAAGTCTCACCCTGGTTCTGCGAAATCTTGAGCTGCACGCGCGGGGTGTTGCCGGCGGCAGTGAACCAAACCGCGGCCACCGTGCTGTCAGTTGCGGTCAGGCGCGGGCCGTTGACGGGGCAGGCGGCGATCTTCCAACCGTCGGCGTTCAATGCCGTAGGGGCTGCCCAGGTCCGGCCGTCGAAGCGGGCGAGCCGCATGTCGCGCACCTCCTCCTTGGTGCGGCCGCGGTAGGCGAGCAGCGCGCCGCCGTCGGTCGTGGGCACGAAGGAGAGCTGGCAGCAGTCGCAAACGTAGGGATCGACCACGGTGTCCGGCCCATCCGCGCCCAGGATGCGCGCGCAGAGCGTCTGCCGGTCCTGGCCCTGGGCGCGTGCCCGGCCGTCGAGCCACGCGACGAGCAGCCGGCCGTCGGCCAGGGGTTGCAAGGCCACGAACTCCACCGAATCGCTTTCGCGCGTCACCGGTTGCGGCGGGCTCCACGTGACGCCGCCATCGATCGAGCTGCTGTGAAGCGCGCGGTAAAGTTCCGCATGGTGGCCGTGCCCGCCAGCGACATTGACAAACCACGCCGCGGTCAGGCGGCCTTTTTGCACGGCGAGCACCGGGAAGTCGGCCCAGTTGATAAACCAGTCCGCGCCCTGCGCGATCGTCTGCGCTTCGCTCCAGCGCGCCGCGGACGCATCGTAGCAGGCGAACTTCATTGCCCACACGTCGCCCCCCGTCGGCTCAAGCCACGAGAGATAGATGGCACCGTCAGGGCCGCGCACGAGCGACGAACCCATCGAGCCAGGACCGGCGGGCGAAGCCACTTCATGGGCAATCAGGTCGGTCGCGGCAGCAGCCAGAGATTGAAGTTTCGCCCTGACCGAATCCACGCGCTCCTTCGGTATTTTGGATCCGCCTTCTGTCAGGTATGTCCGGTAGGCCGCCACGGCCTCGGCCGGCCGGCCGAGCGCTTCCAGGCAGGCGGCGCTATGGTAGTGATTGTTGAAATTCGGCGCGAGCGCCTGCGCCTCGCGGAATTTGGCCAGCGCCCCGGCGTAATCGCCCGTCCTCTCGCAATCAAATCCTTCCCGAAAGAGGCGGCTCGCGGTGACGACCTCGGGCGCCGTTGCGGCCCAGCTCACCGATCCAGAGATAACGAGGCAGAGCAGAAGAGTGCGCATAGGCGGATGAGGTCAGACCGTGGATTTGAAGACAAACACTTGGCCTTTTTCTGTGCCGACGGCGAGGAGCGAGTCGTCGGGCGACCAGGCGAACTTCGTGACAGCGGCGGGCAGGCGGACCTCGGCGAGCAGCGGACTTTGGCGCGTGGGCGACCAGAGGGAGAATTCACCATCGGCCGCGCCGGTGACGAGCAAACCATGCTTGTTTTGGAAGGCGACGGCGGTGGTGCGCTCCTTCTGCGGCAGGAGCAGCGGCTCGCGGCCCTCGGGGCCGGTGCCGGAGCAGTCCCACACGCAGGCGTCGCGGCCGCCGCCGGTGGCGAGCCAGCGTGAATCGTGACTGAAGGAGAGTTCCTGGAGCTTGGTCTCGTAGCCGCTCATGTGGAGCTCAAGGTCCTCGGCCGGCGCCCAGAGATGCACGGCGTTGTCGTGACAGCCGGCGACGAGCCAACGGCCGTCGGGCGACCACGTGAGCGCGAGGATGGCGTTGCCGTAAGGTAATTCCTTTTGTGCCGCGAAGGTCGTCGCGTCCCACACGACGACATGGCCGAAGCAGGCGGCGGCGCAGGCTGCGCCGTCGCGCCGCCATACAAGGGCGGCGATGGTTTTCGGAGCGTCCCGAAAAGCGTGGGCGATGGTGCCGTTGGGCTTCAGCGCGATGAGCTTTTTGCCGGCGGTGGCGAAGATGAACCGGCCACCCGGCTGCCAAGCCAGTTGCTCCACCCACGCTGAACCGAGCTTGGTTTCGGCAGTTTGCTTTCCTGTCGTGGGGTCCCAGAAGCGCACACAGCCGTCCTGTCCACCGGTGGCGAGCAACACTCCGTCGGGTGACAAAGCGAGGCAGTTGGTGCCGTTGTCATGGCCAGGAAGGGCGTGGCGCACGGCGCCATTCGCGCCGCCGTAGAGTGTGACGCGGCCGGCGGCGGACGCGGCGGCGAGCTGCGAGCCGTCGGGCGACCACGCGAGATCGATGACGTAATCGTCGAGGGTCGCGGCCCAGTGTTTGCTGAAATTCATTATTTGCCTGTCAAGGATGCCAGAGGCGAGATCAGTTTGCGGGCGCAACCGCCAGCACGCCGGTCGCAATCTGTTCCGCGACCGTCGCCGGATTGCTGCCGGTCATCGGATACCGGGCGGTCCACGCAATGGAGGCATTCTCGACCTTTACCAGCAGCACAATGAGAGTGGCGGCACCGTTTCCCGAGGTAAGGTGCGCGCCGAGCACATAGGCGGCGTCGAGCTTCTGGCCGAGGGCCACGAGTGCCTCGTCCGTGAGTGGCGGCGGCAGCTTGGTGCTG
>JAHFTD010000093.1 GCA_023269565.1 Opitutaceae bacterium
TCCGCGTCAGCGCCTGCGCTTCGGAAAGCGGGGCGACCGGGGTCGAGGTCGCCGACGCCAGCGGTGGGGTCGGAACGACCTCCTTGCGCGACAACCACGCGATCGCCCCCGCCGCCAGGGCGACGCAAGCCAGAGCGAGCCCGGTATAAATTTTCCAATTGGGCTTGGCCGGCCGCAGCGCCTGACCTCTGTCGTCTGTCCTCTGACCTCTGTTTTCCGCTCCATGCTTCAGCACGCCGGTGCGGTGCGACCAGAGTTTCAGGAAGCGCTGCAGCACCTCGGGGGGCACGATGCCGCCGGGCAGCTTCGTCCACTGGATGGAGCGGAAGCGGTCGGGCACAAGTGCGTCGGCGTCGCGCGTGTTGTCGATGATTACGGGCAGGATGAACGCCACGCCCGAGGCGATGCCACGCGCGCGCTCGGCGGCCATATCCCACTCGATGCGGAAATAGCCTTCCTCCCTCGCCTGCGTGTTGGCCGAGATGACGGCGATGAAAAGCACGCACTCCTTCACCTGCTTGCGGATCTTGGCGTCCCACTCATCGCCGTGCTCGAGCCCGCCCTCCGCGTCGAACCACACCTCGACGCCGGCGGCGCGCAGGGCGTCGCAAATCTTTTTCGCCGCCTCCGCATCCTGCGAGGCGTAGCTCAGGAAGACTGCTTTGCCCGCATCGCTCATTTCTTCGCCTCCGCGGCCTTGAGCATCGCCTCGAATTCCGGCTGGTGGCGGATCTTGTCCCACCACGGGTCGAGCGGGATGACCTTGCGCGAGGTGAACACAGACTGGTCGATCTCGGCCGCCAGATAGGGCACCGTCTTTTTGGCGTCACCCATCGCCGCGTAAAAGAGCGCCAGCGTTCGCTGGCTGCGGAACGTGGGGGCTTCCCGCCACATCGGTTCCACGAGGCCCATCAGCCGGGCAGCCTCGTCGCGCTGCCCGAGCCAGGCGAGCGTGATCGCCAGCTCGGCTTGGTATGGCGTCCGGCCCGGCTCGTCCTTCAGGCGCTGTCGCAGCACGGTTTCCGCCGCCGCCCACTCGCTGCGAGCCAGCGCGTCCTTGCCGGCGAGCTGGTGCGCGAGCGCCAGCGACCAGCCCTTGGGGCGAAAGGGCATGACCGAATCGTCGAAATAACTTCGCGCCGTCACCGCGGCCGCCGCCTCGACGCGATCGGGACGGTGTTCCAGCAAGGCCGCCCACATTCCGACACACACCGAGCGGTCCTCGGAGCGTTCCGCGAGGGGCAATTGGTCCTGTTGGTCGAGCGCGGCCCTCATCGCGACCAAGTCGCCGCGCCAGCCCCCGAGGAGTGCCGCCTTGAGGATCAAGGCCGACGAAAACGGCCGGATCGCGATCGCCAGGTCAAGCTGCTCCAGCGCGTCCGCCAGATTCTGGGGGTCGGCCGCGCCGGCGCCATAGGTGCCATACGCCAGCGCCAGTTCATAGTGCAGGAGGGGGTCGCGCGGCGCCTGCTTCAGGATATTCTGCAACACCACCCGGGCTTCGCGCTCCTTACCGGCCTGGCTGAGCGTGTAACCCAGCGCCCGCGCCAGCCGGACATGAGCGGGATGCGCGGCGCTCGCCCCGCGCAGGTGGGCCTCGGCCTGATCAAAGGCCCCCTGGCTGCGCAGCACATGGCCGAGCGCCAGCAGGGCCTCGGGCTCGTTCGGATCGAGGGCCAGAGCGCGATTGGCGAGGGACTGCGTGTCCTGCAGGCGTTTTTCACTGTTGTCCCACCCGCGGAAAAGCCAGGCCGACTGCACGCCCGCGCGCATGCCCCACGCGGCGGCGGAATCGGGCTCCTTCTCCGTGGCGCGCCGTGCGAAATCCTCGGCGGGCGCCAGGTCGTCGCGCGTGAAGCCGACCTTCGTGATCAGCGCCAGCGCCTTCGCCGTGAGCTGCACGGCCTCGCTGGACGGCAAAGCCGCGGTTTCCTTTTTCGACCCGGCCTGCATCGCCGCCTCCCGGGCCTCCACGTCGGCGAGGAGCGCGGTGAACCCGGGCTCGGCGTGCAGCGAGTCGTAGATGGGGTCGAGCCGCAGCGTGGCCGACGCATAGGACACCGCCCAATTGGGATCGTTCTTCACGAAGCTGGCCATCTGGCGCAGTGCCTCGGCCTTGCGGCCCAGCGCGATGAAGCAATCCGTGATGGGCGGGTTGACGATGGTCGCCCGCTCGGCATCGACGCCCACGATTTGGAGCAGCACGGAGAGTTGCCGGGCGGCTTCATCCGGCTGGCCGAGTCTCGCGAGCAGTTGCACCCGGGCCCGCAGGAGCGGGGGATCCTTGGGGCGATCAACGAGACGCTGCTCCGTAAGCTTCAGGGCGGATTGCCACTCGAGGCGCGCCGCCTCCGGCCGGCCGGCGAGGGCGTGCGCGTCACCTATCAGCTGGCCCTTCGGCCCGCGATACCAGCTGTCGTTCAGCCAGTCGCGGGGCACGGCTTTCAGCCACGCGATCGCCTGGTCCGGGTTGTGGCCGAGCAGCTCCGTATAGTAGGCGAAAAACGCCGCCCGGTCCTCCTGCATCAACCCCGGATCCACCCGCTCGATGAGCTGGCGGGCCTGCGCGATATCGCCGCGCAGCGTGGTTTTATACCACACGTTCATCAGCAGGGCGCCGGTGAACGGTTTTTGCGCGATGGCGGCCTCGATCGCGACCTCCGCGTCGTGGGCGCGACCCGCAAACCAGTAGCCTTGGCTCAGGCTGTAGAGCGCGAGCGGATCGCCGCCGGGCAGGGCGGCGGACTCCTTGGCAATGACCGCCGACTCATCAATCCGGCCCAGCCGGTCGATCACTGTGGCGAGGGCGCGCAGGATGCGCTGATCCGCGGGGCGTTCGCGGTGCAGGTCGCGCAACTGGCGCTCGCGCTCCTCGCCCTCGCGCCCGGTCAGGCCGAGCAGCCGGGCCTGGGCGAAACGCGCCTCAAACGAGGCGGGATCGAGGCGGATAGCGCGCTGCACGGCCGTGCGGGCGCTTTCCCGCCGCGTATCGGACGTGTCCCAACCGCGCTGGATGTAGCTCTCGTGAATGTGCGCCTCGATCGCGCACACCTCGGCGTCGGTGGTGTCCTTGACCTTGGCCTGCGCCACCAATTCCTCCGCCAGTTGGTAATCCTCGCGGGTGCTCTCGAGCGTCTCGATCAGCGCCTGGGCGCGCTGCGCGAGCTTGCGCGCTTCGGACAAAGGCGCAGCAGCCGGCGCGGGGTTCGCAGGCGCGACGGCTACCGTCGCAGGCGCTGCCGGTGATGCCGCGGATTGGTTTTGCCTGCCGAGCAGCCACCAACCGACGACGACGACCAGCGCGAGAACCGCCGCGGCCATGAGCGCATAAGTTTTCCCATTGGGCTTGCCGACGGCATCGCGCACGGACGCGGGCGCGGGAGGAACTTTCTCTTCCGATTCACTCGTCTTTGCCGCTTGGTGCGCGACCACGCCGGTGCGGTGCGACCAGAGCTTGAGCAGCCGCTGCAGCACCTCCGGCGGCACGTTGCCACCAGGCAGCTTGGTCCATTGCACGCTGCGGAAACGATCGGGCACGAGAGCATCGGGCTCGCGCGTGTCGTCGATCACGACGGGTAAAATAAACGGCACCCCCGAAGCGATGCCCATCGCGCGCTGCGCGGCGAGTTCCCACTCGATCCGGAAAAACCCTTCATGCCGCGCCTGCGTGCTCTCCGAAATGATCGGAATGAACAGCACGCACTCCTTGATCTGGCGGCGGATCTTTGCGTCCCACTCGTCGCCGTGTTCCAGTCCGCCATCGGCGTCGAACCACACTTCGACGCCACCGCGGCGGAGCGCTTCGCAAATGCGCCGCGCCGCCTCCGCGTCTTGCGAAGCGTAGCTCAGAAAGACAGCTTTGCTGTCCGAGGCATTCATGGTTTCTTGCTGCGCGTGTTTCGCATGCGGAGTTCGTAGAGTTCCTTGAGTCCGGGCAGGTCGAGAATGGGCCGCGGCACGGGGTCGGCGGCAATCACGTTGAAGTCGATGACTTCAGGCCAGACCAAAGTGGTGTCGCGCGCATCGTAAGCTTGCTGCAGCCAGTTCCGCGCCTCGGCGGATTCGCCCAGCAGGAGATGCAGATATCCGAGGAAGGCCGGCGAAGCCCGGCCGGCGGCGACCAGGGGTTTCACCTGCGCGAAAAGCCGGTGCGCCTCTTCCGGGCGTTTTTCATAGATCGCGCCGAAGACCTCGAGTTGGAGCAGCAGGCCCTCGTTCTCATGCACGTTTTGGCGGGCCGCCGTGAGCATCCGCCGCATCAGGTCCAGGCGCCCGGCCTTGGCCGCCGCCGTCAGCACCGGTTGGTAGCCGTCGATATTGTGCGGGGCGAGGCCGATGGTCAGTTCGCCCCAATGGATCGCCTGCTCGTAGTCGCCGGCGACCAGGTAGGTGTAGGCCAGATCCCAGTGGTTGTTGGCATCGAGCGGGCCCAGTTCCCACGCCAGCTTTTTTGCGGCGAGGGCCGCCGCATCGTCGCGCACAAAGCGGTAGTAATCGCCGGTGAAGTTTGCCACCCAGCCGTTGTTCGGGGCGAGTTCCCGGGCGCGGAGGAGTTCCCCCTCGCCTTCGCTCCAGTGCCATTCCAGCAGCGCATGGACCCAGCCGAGGACTGCGTAGGCTTCGGCGTTGCGCGGATCGAGTTCGAGGGCCCGTTGGGCCGCCTGTTTGGAGCGGTCGATCATTTCGCGCGCCTGCGGGCCGCTCAGGCTGGCATAGTTGGGCAGCAACGCGCAGGCCAGCGCCTGGCCGACCCACGCCGGCACATAGCCGGGGTCGATGGCGAGCGCGGCCTCAAACAAGCGGCTGGCCTCCCGGAGCCCGGCGTCGCCCCGCTTCGCCAGCTCGCTCTGGGCCTGCAGAAACAGGGTGTAGGCCTCGATCTTCGTCGTGAGGGCGCGCGGCGGCTCGGCCCCGCCCATGAGGCTGATCTTCACCGCGCCCATGATCGCCGTCGCAATCTCGTCCTGAACGGCGAAGATGTCCTTCAACTCGCGGTCGTAGGTCTCCGACCAGACGTGGAAACCATCCGCCGCCTTGATGAGCTGCGCGGTGATCCGCACGCGGCTGCCCGCCTTCCGCACACTGCCCTCCATCACGTAGGCCACGCCGAGTTTTTGGGCGATCTCGGGGATCGCGACGTTCCGACCCTTGAACGAGAACGCCGAGGTGCGCGCGGAAACCTTCAGGCCGGGGATTTTCGCGAGGACGTTGAGCAGTTCCTCGCTGATGCCGTCGGA
The DNA here is from genome assembly GCA_023269565.1 of Opitutaceae bacterium. Classification (GTDB taxonomy): domain Bacteria; phylum Verrucomicrobiota; class Verrucomicrobiia; order Opitutales; family Opitutaceae; genus JAHFTD01. Next base: position 5,238 of record JAHFTD010000093.1, read on the forward strand.
GAAATACTCGTTCTCCTTGTCGTCGGAGAGATTGGCGAAGGCCAGCACGGCGACGGATTTGTCGTCAGCCTTGGGTGCCGTCGCATTTGCCGCCGGTTGGTCGAGGTGAGCGAATTCCTTGAGCAGCGCCTGGATTTCCGGGGCGCTGAGCACGCGGCTGAAGCGGGGATCGAGCCGCAATGACGCCGGGGTGAAAATGATGACGGATGGCTCGACCAACAGCTTCCGCAGCCAGGGAACCGTATTTGCCGGTTCGCCGAGCTCGGCGTAGGACTGCGCAATCAGCGCGATCAACTGGCCGGTGTAGACGCTGGGAGTCCGGCCGCTCATCAGCGGCTCGACGGCGGCCAGCTCCGCCCGAGCCTCGGATGCGCGGCCGGTGCAGGCGAGGGTGAGCGCCAGCACGGCATGCAGCTCCTCATTGTCGGGATCGCGGGCCAGTTCCTCGCGGGCCAGTCGTTCTGATTCGCGGAACTGCCCGGTCATCGCCTCGGGGCGGCCGGCGGCCCGGTGCGCGAGGCCCGCCAGCAGCGCCTTGGGGCCGTGGAAATTCCGGTCGAACAGGATGGGCTCGGGCAGGCGTGCCAGTTCCTGCAGCGCGAGATCCCAGCGGTGCTCCGCCATGGCCTGCAGCCAGCGGGCGAAGACCATGCGGTGCACGGTCTGGCCGCCGGCGGCCTGCCGGTCCAAGGCCGCCCGGGCGGCCGGGAGGTCGGCCTGCAAATAATAGCGCGCCTCGAACATCGTCGCCAGCGCCCGCACCCCGGTGACATCGCGGTCGGCGGCCGCCTGTTCCGCCCATTGCACGGCCTCGGCCGGATGCCGCGTGGTCAGGTTCATCTGCGCCATGATCCAGGCGGGAAAACTCGCCTGTGGCTCGGCGGCCAGCCAGGCGCGGGCGCAGCGTTCTGTGTTCTCGAACTGAAAGCCCAGCCAGTAGGAGACCAGCTCGGCGTAGCGCGTCAGAGCGTCAGGCGGCAGTCCGGCCACGGCCCGTTCGAGGTGAGCGCGCGCGGCGTGGACGTCGCCGCCCCGGCTCGTCATGGCAATATAGTGCAGGCCCAGAGCGAGTTCACCGAGCGGGTTGTCCGGCGCGAGGCGCAGCGCCCGCTCCGCCGCCGATTTGCCGGCCGTCAGAGGTTTGGTGCCGGAATCCTGGTTCCGCGTGACCTGCAGGCTGTTGATGATGCTGAGCAACGCCCACGCCTCGGCCTCCTCCGGATTGGCTTGGACAATTCGCTCCAACGTCGAGGAGAGCGCATCGAAATCCTGCCGCTGCCAGCGGTCGGGGATGATGCGCGCCCGCACGCGCTCAAGTTCGGTGTCGCGGGCGGTCGCTCCGGCTGCCGGCGTTTCCCTCGGTTTCGCCTGCTGCCACAACGGACGCACGGCATAGACCAGGGCAAACAGGATGCCCACGCCCGCCCAGGCGTAGCGCAGCCAAGCCGGCCGGCGTGTGCTGCGCCCGCTTCTGTCCTCCGCCCCATGTCCCCTGTTATCTGACTCTTCGTTCCCTGCTCCCGGCTCCCAGCTCAGGAGCTTCGCCACGCGCGCGGCCAGCTCGTCGGGTGTCTCATCCAGGCGGAGCCGCGTCCACTGCACCTCGCGGAACTTCTCCGGCACGCGCGCCGTGGCGTCGGCGACGTCCCCGATGATGATTGGGAAGAGAAACGCCGCGTCGTCCGCCATCAGATGCGAGCGGTCCACCGCGAGCTTCCACTCCAGCCGGAAATAGCCTTCGGCGCGCGCATTGGTGTTGGCCGAGATGATGGGAATGAGCAGAGCACAGTCCTTGATCTGCTTCCGGATCTTGGCGTCCCACGCGTCGCCGCCGACCAGTTCGCTCTGGTCGAACCACACCTCGACGCCGGCGGCGCGCAGCGCATTGGCGATGCGACGCGCCGCCTCCGCGTCTTGGGAAGCGTAGCTCAGGAAAACGGCGCGGGCGGGCAAGGCAGGGTCCATCAGTTGCGTGGAGGCAGGGCGGCAGGTGCAGGCTAGACAACGCCCGCTACTGCTGGCAACACTTCGCGCGCATGTCCGCCCCGTCCGCGCTGCCCCTGTTCCATGTCGTCGGATTCTCCGGCCACCGGCATGTCGCGCAAACGGCCGCCGTGACCGGGGCCATCACCGAGGCGCTGACCACGTTGAAACGCGAGACGGAGGGTGAATGGATCGCCTTGTCGTCGGTCGCCGCCGGCAGCGACCAGCTCTTCATCGGGCAGGCGCGGGCGGCCGGTTTTTCATGGCACGCCATCCTGCCGCTGCCGCGCGCGGAATTCGCCCGGGATTTTTCCTACGAGGAATGGGCGGAAGTGGAGAAAATCCTCGCACTGGCGGAGCACGTGCGCGTCATCACCGAGAACGGCACGCGCGAGGACGCTTACTTGGACTGCGGGATGGAGACGGTCAACGGCAGCGACGTGCTGCTGGCCGTGTGGGACGGCCAGCCGGCACGCGGGCGCGGCGGCACCGCCGACGTGGTCGAATACGCCCTGTCGCTCGGCAAGCCGGTCGTCGTCATCGACCCGGCCACGGGGCGGACGCGCCGCGAGAATTTTTCGGCCTTCGAGCACACCGATCCCGGCCTGACCTTCCTCAACCAACTGCCGGCGGCCTCGGTCGCGTGGAGCGAGAACCCGTTCAAGGCGCCCGATCACATTTTCGCCTTCCAGCAGAAGTGCGACCACGCCGCCACGCACGGCGCGCCGCAGTTCCGCCGGCTCATCGTCTCGACGGTGCTGCTGCACGTCGTGGCGACACTGGTGGCGGCCGCGGGCCTGGCGTTCGGGCTGCACCTGACCGCGCTCCCGTGGGTGAAGCTGCTCTGCCTCGCCGGTGCGCTCGGCGTGGCGCTGGCGCTGCGCTACCACCATCATCACCACAGCTGGGTGCGGTGCCGGCTGGCGGCGGAGTTCTGCCGCTCGGCGCTCGCCACCTGGGGCCTGCCGCGCGCCGCGCCACTGTTCCAAGACCTCGACCTGCCCGGTGTGCGCGGACTGACGCGCGCCCTGCACGTCCTGCACAGCCGCTCGGCCAACGCCCAGCCGGTCGCCATGGACGAGTTCAAACGGACTTATCTCGAAAAACGCATTGACGACCAGCTCGCCTATTACCAGCGGCAGGAAAACCGCGCGCTGCCGCTGCACGGCCGGCTGAAGGCCGGTTTCTGGATCGCCACGGTGCTGGCGCTCACCACCACCGCCACCTACGCCGTCTGCCAGACCTGGCACATCGCGGTGCCCCCGTGGGTCGAGAGCGCCGTGTTCTATTTCCTGCCGATCTCGCTGCCGGTCGTGGCGGCGTCCTTCATCTCGCTCATCTCGATCAACGATCTGCAGCGCCGGGTGGCGCGCTACCGGGAGATGCACGCGATGCTGGCCGACAGCCGCAAGCAGGTCGCCTTCTGCCAGACTTGGAACAGCCTCGAGCGCATCGTGCTCCGGACCGAACGTGCCCTGCTGCAGGAAGTGCTCGAGTGGCACTCGATCACCAGCTTCGCCGAATCGCACTGAGTCCCGCCGGGGCGATTGTCACTTAATAGGTGACATTGCTCCCTCGGGAAAAACCGATTGTCACCTATTAAGTGACAATGGCCGTCGGGTCCGGGTGCAATGGGCGGGTCAGCTGCTCGCTTCGCGCCGGGCGTCGGACACCCACTGGAGCAGCTCCTTGCTGGCCCTCAGTTGCTGGGCTTCGATTGAAAGTGCGCCGAGTTCGGCCATGGCCTCGCCGAGCAGGGTGCGGCGGCGCGCGCGGCCTTCGTCGTCGCCGGCTTGGGCGCGGGACAGGTGATAGAGCACACGGGCGAAATCAACGCGGAATCCGGTATCGGTGGCGCCGTCCGCGCGCTGCTGGCGGTAATACGCCTCCGCTTCCCGGAGCATCCCAAGCGCCTCAGGACGATGACCGGATCCCAGCAGGGCCTGGCCCAGCCGCACCTTTGAGCGGGCGGTGCTTTCCTGCTGGGTCTGCTGATCAACCCGGCGGCCGAACAGCGGTTTGCCGAGGAGTTCCCTCACTCCGGTAACTGCTTCCTCAAAATGGCTCAGACGCAGCGCGGCCTCGTGCTGCCAGACGAGGCTTTGGCGCAGGGCGTTGGTCCGGAAGTCGATGTTGCCCTCCTGCTGCACCTTCATTTTTCCCAGTTGAGCGCCGATGTCCACGGCGCGAGCGTGGATCTTGGCGTAATCACCCTCGGCAGCGAGAATCTCGAATCCCAGCATCTCGGCGCCCAAATCCGTAATCCCGGTCAGCTCGGTGTCGATGTTGCGATCCTTGATCAAGAGCTGGCGGACCCGGAGCGCTTCATCGACCGCCGCCC
>JAHFTD010000151.1 GCA_023269565.1 Opitutaceae bacterium
CAGGAAACCATCTTCACCCGCGTGCTGTTCGGCCTGGCCGGCCACAGCCGCCACGGCCTGCGCCTGAAGCAGGTCGCGGACGGCATCGGCGAGTCACCGTCCACCACGCTGCGCAACCTGCAGCGCATGGAGGCCGACGGCCTGGTCGAGCGCAGCCCCTATGACAAAGACAACTGGCGGCTCACGCCGCGCGTGGTGCAGATGGCGATTGCCCACGCCGATGAAGTGGCGCGCGAGGAGCACCAGATCGATGAGTTCCGCAACCGTTATTCCCGCAACCCGAACTGAGGAAAAGTCCGATGAGTTCCATAACCGTTATGCCCACAACCCAAACTGAGGATTCAACGATGGCAGACAGGAAGCAATTAGCGGCGACCGCGCAACTGGCCGGAGTGGCCAAATTGATGATGCATACCGTACGTCTCCAGGCGGCGATTGAGGCGCGGGCCGTCGCCCGGAGGGAATTAGCCGAGCTTTTCGCGGCAATCATTGAATCCAAGGATTATCTCGGCCTCCCCTATATCGACGCAGACGGCTCGCAGCGACACGTCGCCGATTTTGACGAGTACTGCATGGTCTTCTATGGCCAAAGCGGGTGGCTTGCCCGCGAACTGATCGCGAACTTCGACATGCTCGGCGCGGACCTGTACGAGGCCGCGGAACGGATCGGCCTGTGCCGGGACGATTACGACGACTTGCGAGCGCTGCCGGCCGATGCCCTGGCCGTCGTGAAGGCAGCTCTGGCGGAGGGTCAGGACCCGTTCGAGGTGCTCCACCAGTTGGAAGAGGCCCGTTCCAGCAACCCGAACTGAGGATTCAACGATGGCAGGCAGGCAAAAGTTGGCGGCGGTGCCGCTGGAAGTGGGGCCACAGCTGGACAGCGATGCACTCGCCGAACGGCGGGCGATAGTGGTGGCGGCGGTCGAGGCAGGCGAGATGCCGACGGCCGCGGAGGTGGATGGATGGCTGGAAACGGCGACACATGTTGGACGGATTCAGGCCTCGCTAGTGAACGCGACGGTCGCGGAACGAATTGTCGCGGAATCTTACCGGGACATAGCAAAATCAAAGCGTTACGAGGGAATGCCATACAAGACACCCGACGGCGAGACGCGACATGTCGCGTCCATGGCCGAGTTTTGCCAAGTGTTTTTCGGGCACAGCCAGCGCCGCTGCCAGGAACTGGCGACCAATCTTGCGACCCTAGGCGCTGACCTGTACGAGGTCGGCGAGAAGATCGGCCTGGGCCAGCGCGACTACAACGCCCTGCGTGCCCTGCCGGCGGACGATCAGGCCGTAGTCAAGGCGGCGCTGGCCGAGGGCTCCGACAAATCGGCGGTGCTGGACCTGCTCAACGAGCTGGCGAGCCGCCTGCAAGAGGCCAAGGCCGAGAAGGAAACCCTGGACCGGCGGGCCAAGGCCCAGATCGCCCGCAACCAAGAGCTGCAGGACAGCCTGAGCGATGCGGTGCATTTCCTGCGCAGTGCGCCCGCGGCGGACCGGGCGCGGGAAATGCTCCTGGAGCTGGCGGGGCACTTTCTCAATGCCGGCGCCACCATCCGCCGGACCGAAGATGCCCTGCTCAAGTTCCTCGAATTCACCAACGAGCACGACCTCGACTTCGACGAAGACATCGGAATACGCGTCACCGAGCTGCTCATGCCGGTGCTGGCGATGGCCGGCGACCTCAAGATAACGCGCGGCATCGACGCGCCGATGCGGGCGGCGGCGCAGGTGGTATCCGTCCACAAAGACCTGAACACGGGCGCCTGACCGTGTCGGCCGACGTCCTGGTCCGCAGCGCCGCCGCGGAGCTGCTCCGGGCGCCACACGGCGCCAAGAGCGGCATCGTGGCGGGGCTTGCCGAGCAGCTCGGCTGCTCGATAGCCACCGCGCATCGCCAACTGTCGCGCGTGCTCGCGCCCCTCAAGCCACGCCAGCGCCGCCGCGATGCCGGCGATCTGGCGCTCAGCCGCAGCGAGGCGATGCACGTCGCCTCGCTGATTCAGGAGACGCGCAAGCTCACCGGCACCGGCGAGCTGCCGGTCGAGGAGGCGGTGGAGATCCTGCGCGCCAACAAGAGGATCGAGGCGACGCGGGTGGACCCGGCCACCGGCGAGATCCTGCCGCTGAGCGTGTCGTCGATCTGCCGGGCGCTGCGCGCCTACGGACTGCATCGGGATCAGCTGACGGCGCCCACGCCGGCCACGCGCCTGTCCAGCCCGCACCCGAACTGGTGCTGGCAGATCGATGCGTCGGTGAGCCGGCAGTTCTACCTGGCCGACGACGGCACGCGGGTGATGGACAAGGCCGTGTTCTACCGCGGCAAGCCGCAAAACTTCGAGCGCATCGCCGACCGGCGGCTGTGGCGCTACGTGATCACCGACCACGCCAGCGGCGCCATCGAGCTGCTGTACGTGCAGGGCGCGGAGAGCTCCATCAACCTGCTCACGTCGCTGATCCACGCCATGACCTGGCGCACCGACGGCACCATGCACGGCATTCCGCGGCATCTGATGATGGATCCGGGCAGCGCGGT
>JAHFTD010000094.1 GCA_023269565.1 Opitutaceae bacterium
GCATCGTTCCGGGCACAAACCGTGAAGGAGTATTAGACCCAAAGGCCTTTGCGGAGTGGATCGTGAAAGCGAAGCAGCTTGCTATCGAATCCGGGCATCTACGCGTGGCTCTCAGTGAGTTGGGCCAGACCTTGCCTCACGGACCACGGGACTCGTCGGGCCTGTGGATTCACAAAGCGATCGCCAAGGTGCTCAATGAAAAGGACGCCGAGGTGATGCGATCTGGTTTCACGATGGAGCTCTTCAACCAGCGCGGGGTTCACGGGTTCACCCATGGCACCGCGGAGGTGGGGCTGGCAAAAGAGTATCACGTGAAAGCCGAGGCACTGGAACTCGCCGGATTTCCGAGGTTCGCCTCGGCTATGCGAGGCCTTGCCAAAGACTACGAGCGTGACGCCGAACGAGAATCGAAACAAGACCCGTTTGACGATTAATGCTTAAAATAAAAGCGCCCGGCAGTGAGGTCGGGCGCGAGAGGTAAGAGAACTGAGTGGCCGGTTTAGCGATACTCCTCATTCGTGCTGGCGTTGATGATCTTGAAGTTCTCCACATGGTAATTGGGATCGGCGCGGAACGCTAACTTGACGCCGTAGGATTTCTCCATGCGGACGAGCAGGTCGGCGTCCTCGGAGCGGAGGCGGTCGAGGATGGAGGAGTGCACGTGAACGCGGAGGGCGTATTCCTTGCCGTCCTGCCGGGTCTGGAGGCGGCGGACGACAGCGGAGAGTTTGCGCTGCAGTTCGACGGACATCGTGGTGGCGGACTTGACGATGCCGCGGCCGCGGCAGTAGGGGCAGCCGGTGTAGATGTTGGCCGAGAGGGATTCCTGCTGGCGCTGGCGGGTCATCTGCATGATGCCGAGCGTGGAGATGGGCAGGATGTGGGTCTTGGCCTTGTCTTCCGACATGAGGTCAACCATGCGGTCGTAGACGGAGTTGCGGTGGCGGCGCTCCTTCATGTCGATGAAGTCGAGCACGATCAGGCCGCCGATGTTGCGGAGGCGGATCTGGCGGCAGATCTCGGTGGCGGCCTCCATGTTGCATTGGAAGATGGTGTTCTTCTCGTCGCCGGAGCGGGTCTTGTGGGAGCCGGTGTTGACGTCGATGGCGATGAGGGCCTCGGTCTCGTCGATCACGATCTCGCCGCCGGAGGGGAGGGTGACGCGGCGCTGGAAGGTCTGCTCGATCTGGCGCTCGATGTTGAAGCGCTCGAAGACGGGGATGGAATCCTTGTAATGGACGATCTTGGAGCGGGAGCGGGAGGAGATGAGCGAGACGAGATCCTGCGTGCGCTTGTAGTCGGCCTCGTTGTCGATGAGCACGCGGTCGATGTCCTCGGTGAGGAAGTCGCGGACGGTGCGCTCGACGATGTCGGGCTCCTGGTAGAGGCAGGCGGGGGAGCGCTCGGTGTTCATCTTGCGGGTGATCTCCTCCCATTTCTTGAGGAGGAGGTGGAGGTCGCGGACGAAGTAACGGGTCTTCTTGCCCTCGCCGGCGGTGCGGACGATGACGCCCATGCCCTCGGGGATGGTGAGCTCGTTGAGCATGTGGCGGAGGCGCTGGCGCTCCTTGGGATCCTCGATCTTGCGGGAGATGCCGCAGCCGTCGGAGAACGGCATGAGGATGAGGTAGCGGCCGGGGAGGGAGAGGTTGGTTGTGGTGCGCGGGCCCTTGGTGCCGATGGGGCCCTTGGTGACCTGGATGACAATGTCGGTGCCGGGCGGGTAAAGGCCCGGGATGTCCTTGACGGTGGGCTCGGCCTTGCGCGGGCCGGCGTCCTTCTTCTTGTTGACGCGGACGACCTCGACGGAGGAATCGGCGGCAGCGGGGAGCATATCCCAGTAATGCAGGAACGCGTTCTTCGCGTAACCGATGTCAACGAAGGCGGCCTTGAGGCCGGGGTCGAGGTTCTTGATGCGGCCCTTGTAGATGCCGCCGACCATGCGGCTGTCGGACTCGCGCTCGATCTCGAACTTATCGAGGGTGCCGTCGACGAGAAGCGCGACGCGCTTCTCGAGAGGCTCGGAGTTGATGACGAGTTCGCGGAAGGAGCCTTTTTCCTTCCGGAAAATGCTCAGGATTTTCTGGAGGATGGGCCGGTCGGCGGCCCGTTCCTTGGCGGCAGCGTGGAGCTGCTCGGGGGTCAGGAGTGCGGTGTGCTGCTGGGGCGGGGGGTTGGCGAGTTCCTGCTCATAGCGGGCGGCGGCATCCTGCGGGGAGGAGGCGCCAGGGGTGGGTGACTGATCGTTCATGGTGGGGTTGGTCCCGGGTGGTGGTAGACACGGGGCGCCGCGGGCTCGCGGGCTGCGCGCAGGAGATTCCGGCAAAGCGGTCCATATCGGGTAGGGGGGAGCTCATGTTAAAAGTCCCTCCGGAAACGATAGACGCTTTGGACCAGTCCTTGCAGCAAGCAGCAGCTGAGCACAAAGGTGCCGCCGTAGCTGATGAAGGGAAGCGGTATGCCCGTGACGGGCACGAGCCCGATGGTCATGGCGATGTTGACGAAGACGTGCACGCCGATGAGCACCGTGACGCCCAGCGCGAGGAGTGCGCCGAAGCGGTCGCGGGCGAGGCCGGCGATGCGAATCCCGTTCCACAACACCACGGCCAGCAGGCCGATGACGGTGATGCTTCCCAAAAATCCTTTTTCCTCCGCGATGACGGAGAAGATGAAGTCGTTGTGCGCGATGGAGCGCGGCAGGTAGCCGAGCTTGGCCTGCGTGCCCTCGGTCCAGCCCTTGCCGGTGAGGCCGCCGGAGCCGACGGAGATGAGCGACTGGCGCTGGTTCCAGCCGATGCCCATGGGGTCGATCCGGTCGGGCGCGGCGAAGGCCAGCACGCGGTTGCGCTGGTAGTCGCGCAGCGGCAACCAGGAGTGCGCCTCGTAGGCGCCGCGGTCGGTGGTGGGTGAAAGGTTGTTCTCCTCCAGAAACCCGGCGTAGCGCCAGGTGTCGAAGGCCACGACGCCGACGAGCAGGGCGAACACGCCGACGGCCGCGGCAAAGAAGCGCATCGAAAGGTTGGAGACATACAACATGGCAAAGACCATGGGGGCGATGACTAGCGCCGACCCGAGGTCGGGCTGGGCGATTATCAAGACCATGGGGATACCCGCCGCAAGAGCCAATTTTACAAGTGTCTCCAGCGAGTCGCGCACCGAGCCGAGTTTCGCCCCGGTCAGCAGCGAGGCGGTCATCACCAGCACGGCAAACTTGGCTGCCTCCGAGGGTTGGAACGACACCGGGCCGAAGTCCAGCCAGCGCCGCGCCCCCATCCGCATGCTGCCGATCCACGGGATGACCACGGCCAGCAGGAGCAGCAACGCCGCCAGATAAACCCAGTGCGCCCAGCGCAGCCACAGCCGGTAGTCGAGCAAGGACGCCGCCACATATGCCACCGAACCCGCGGCCAGCCAGACAAGTTGTTGCTGCCACTGTTCGCGTCCCGTCGCCAGCTGTGCGCTGTAAATGAAGAAAACCCCGCCAACCGCCAGCAGCACCAGGCAGACCGGCGTGACCCAGTCCGACCGCTCGCGGGTGGAGACGCGGAAGAAGCTGCCGAGGTCGAGGCCGGGGTTGAGTTTCACGAAAAAGAGCCCGCACTATGCACGCCCCCGCTCTCGCTGCAACGCCGCAATAATCGGCTGGATTTCACCCGCCGTTTTCCGGATTCTTCCGCCATGGCCGACCCGAAGCTCCTGCAGACGTTCCCCAACCCTGCGTCGCGGCGCGACTACCTGATCGAGCACACCCATCACGAGTTCACCTCGCTCTGCCCGATGACGGGCCATCCGGATTTCGCCGAGATCACCGTGCGCTACGTGGCCGACCGGAAATGCGTCGAGCTGAAGTCGCTCAAGCTCTATTTCCACGCTTACCGCAACGAGGGCCATTTCTTTGAGGCCGCCACAAACAAGATCTGCGACGACCTCGGCGCCGCGCTCCGGCCGCGCCAGCTGACCATCATCGCCGACTGGAAGGCCCGCGGCGGCTTCACCTCGCGGGTGACGGCCGAATGGCGCGCAAAAAAGAAACGCTGACACGGTGTCCGGCGCGCCCCACAGTGCCGCGGCCGTAACCCCACCCCCGCGACGATGGACGCCCACCTGATTGAGTTCCTCGGCCTGCTTGTGCGCTGGCTGCATGTCATCGCCGGCATCGCGTGGATCGGCTCGTCGTTCTATTTCATCTGGCTCGACAATTCCCTCGAGCCGCCGCCGCCCGGCTCCGAGGCGGCGAAGAAGGGCGTGGCGGGCGAGCTCTGGGCCGTGCACGGCGGCGGTTTCTACAATCCGCAGAAATACGCCGTCGCGCCCGCTGCGCTGCCCGACCATCTGCACTGGTTCAAGTGGGAGGCCTACACCACGTGGCTCTCCGGCTTCGCGCTCCTCGGGCTCGGTTACTGGATGAAGGCGCAGGCTATGATGGTCGACGCCAACATTGCCACGCTCACCACCGGGCAGGCGGTCGGCCTCGGCGCCGTAAGCATGGTGGGCTCGTGGCTGCTCTACGATCTACTGTGCAAATCGCCGTTTGGCCGGCACGACGGCCTGCTCGGCGCGGTGGTCTTTGGCTTCCTCACCGCACTCGCGTGGGGCCTCGCGCAACTGCTGGGCGGCCGCGCGATGTTCATCCACGTCGGCACCGCCATTGGCACCATCATGGCGGCGAACGTTTTTTTCGTCATCATTCCCGGCCAGAAACGCATGGTCGCGGCCATGCGGGCGGGCGGCGCGCCCGACCCGGGCGATGGCCGGCGCGCCAAGCAACGCAGCGTGCACAACAACTATTTCACGCTGCCGGTGTTGTTCCTCATGGTGAGCAATCACTACGCCTCGACCTACAGCCACCCCTACAACTGGGCGGTGCTCATGCTCCTCGCCGCGGCGGGCGTGGTCATCCGGCATTTTTTCAACCGCCGGCACAAGGGCGTCCACGCCTGGCAATACCCCGCGCTCGGCGCCGTGCTGCTGGGTGTCGTGGCGTGGTGGACGGCCCCGCGCCTGACGCCGCTGCCGCCCGTGCAGGGCGAGGTGAACTTCAACCGCGTGCGCGCGATCATCGGCCAGCGCTGTGTCACCTGCCACTCGCCCGTCCCGACCTTCCCCGGTTACACGCAGCCGCAGGGCGGCGTGCTGCTGCACACGCCCGTTGCCATCACCCAGAACGCCGAGCGGCTCTACCAGCAGGTAGTTGTCACGCGCATCATGCCACTGGGCAACCTGACCAAGATGACCGACGAGGAGCGCGCCGTCATCGCCGCTTGGATCAAGGCCGGCGCCCCGGCGCAGTGACGCGACTGGGGCAATGTCATTTGTTAGATGACAATACTTAGCGCGAATGCAGCGTCGCCAGCACGGCGGCGTGCAACTCTGGCGTGGCGGCGGCAAGGGTGGATTTCGCCGGGTAAGCGTTGCCGCCATCCCAATCCGTGATGATCCCGCCGGCGCCGCGCACCACCGGCACGAGCGCGGCGATGTCCCAGAGGCTCATGATTGGGTCGACGACGATGCCGGCCCAGCCGCTGGCGAGCAGCAGGTAGCCGTAGCAGTCGCCCCAGGTGCGGCCGAGTTTCACCGCGCGGGCCAGCCGATCGAATGGCGCGCCGCGACCGTGTAGCGCGGGCGCCAGCCAGTCCGAGCAGAGCAGCGTGGCGTCGGCGAGCCGCGTGGTCGCGCGCGCGCGGACCGGCCGGCCGTTCAGCGTGGTCACGCGGCCGTCGCCGATCATCAACTGGCGGAGGATGGGCTGATGAATGGCGCCGAGCACCGGCTGGCCCTCGTGCAACAGCGCGATGAGCGTGCCAAAGAGCGGCACGCCAGTGACGAAGGACTTGGTGCCGTCCACCGGGTCGAGCACCCAGACAAACTCGGCGTCGGGCCGGTCGCGGCCGAGTTCCTCGCCGATCACGCCGTGCGCAGGGAATTTTTTCGCGATCAGGGCGCGCATGAGTTCCTCCGCGCCGCGGTCGGCGAGGGTGACTGGCGTCAGGTCGGTCTTCAACTCCACCGCGACATCCTTCCGGCCGAAGAGTGGCCGGATGAAGTCGCCGCTCGTCGCGGCCAGTTCGGCCAGAAACAGGCGGTAGGCAGAGAGGTCCATGGATTACAGGATTGAGCCGACGGCATCCTGCCAGTCTTGTCGGGGCTGTCTAACCAATCCCGCATGCACTGGGCCGACACGCCGATCCACTTCATCGACTTCGAGGGCAACCGCCAGTCGGGCATCCTCGAGTTCGGCGTGGTCACGCTGCGCAACGGAACCGTGGCTGCGACGCGCTCGCGACCTTGCCGGGCGATGGGCCGGGTGAAGGAGGAGGACACGGCGGTGCACGGGCTGCGCGCGGAACATCTGGCCGACGCGGAGCCGTTCGCAGCCGAGTGGGAATATTTCGCGCAGCTGCGGGAGCGCGGGCCGTTGGCGGCGCATTTCGCGCAGACGGAGCACCACCTGCTCAAGGCGGCGTGGGCCTACCCGCGCACGGCGCCGGACTTCGCGCGGCCCGGCCGCGCCGCCACCGATTGGGGTCCGTGGATCGACACCGGGCGGCTCTACACGCAATTTTTTCCGCAGCACGGCGCCGGCCGGCTCGAGGAGCTCATCGCCGCTTGCGGGCTGCAGGCGGAGCTCGACGTCCTGGCCGCGCAGCACTGCCCGGAGGGGCGCCGGCAATACCATGCGGCGCTCTACGACGCGCTCGGCGGTGCGTTGCTCCTGCGAGCGCTGCTGCTCCGGCCGGAATTCACGGCAGCGACGATTCCCTGGCTGCTGCAGATGAGCACGCTCGACGGCCAGAAACGCGGCGCGCTGCAGCAGGGCGGATGGTTCTAGCCGGACTCGCCACGAGCGGGGTCGTATCGCGCGGACTCAGAGGCCGTGCTGGTCGACAAGGTAGACCAAGGCGGCCATCGCGGCGGCGCCGAGTTGCAGCTCGCGCGGGTTCACCTTGTCCATGGTGTCGATGGTCGTGTGATGGTAATCGAAGTAGCGTTGCGAGTCGGGCGTCAGGCCGGCAACAGTGTCGCCCTGATCGAGCAGAGGGCCGACATCGGCCCCGCCTTGGCCTTTGACGAAGACGTGGATGCCGTAGGGTTCGAAAAGATCCTTCCAGCGGGCGGCGCGGGTGTGGGCGTCGGCGGCAGGATTGCCGAGGTTGAAGCCGACGGGTTGGAAGCCGCCGTTGTCGGTCTCGAGTGCGAGAAGGTGGGTTTCCTTTTTCAGCGCGGCTCCTCGGGCGTATTCCTTGCCGCCATTGCCGCTGTTTTCCTCGCTGGTGAAGAGCACGCATCGGATGGTGTGGCGCGGCTGGTAACCGATGGCGCGAAGCAGGCGGATGACCTCGATGGACTCAACGACGCCGGCGCCGTCGTCGTGCGCGCCGGGGGTAATGTCCCAGGAGTCGAGGTGGCCGCCGACGAGGATGATCTGCTCGGGGTGCTCGCGGCCGCGGAATTCCCCGATGACGTTGTGCGAGGGGGCGTCGGGGAACCATTGGGAGTTGATCGTCATCGTGACTTGCAGACCGGGACTGGCCTGGAGGGCGGCGCTGAGTCTGTCGGCTGCGAGTGTGCTGAGTGCGGCGGCGGGGATGCGCGGCCCACCGTCCTCATACTTGGTGTTGCCGGTGTGCGGCACGTCGTCGTGGGCGAGGGTGAGCGAGCGCGTGAGCACGCCGACGGCGCCGAAGGGCGCGGCCTGCGCAGGACCCTTGTTGCGCTGGTCGCCGGCCTCGCCGTAGGACCTGCCCGTGCTGATGTTTAGGGGATTCATCGGACGGTTGAAGAACACGATCTTGCCTTTCACGGCGGTGGTTTTGAGTTCGTCGAGCGAGTGCAACTCGACGACGGGCGCGGTCAGACCGCCGGCCGACGTCGGCACGGAACCGCCGAGGGCGACGGCCGTGAGTGGGATGCTCGGAGGGCCGATTTTGGCAATCATCTGCACGCTTTCCCTCGCGCCGCGCTCCCAATGCGGCACCATGACCGGCTGGAGTTCGGTGCGGTCGGCGCCGGATTTTTCCAGCGCGGCCTGGCCCCAGAGGACGGCACCCGCTAGGTTGGCGGAGCCGGAGAGCCGGCCGGGAAATTTTTCAACGAGCTCGCGGAGTCGGTCGTGCACCGGGCTGCCCACCAGCGCGGCGTCGTAGATGCGGCGGAGCATCGCGGCATCAGCGGCGGCATCGGGTTCCGCGGCCGCCTGGGGGCCGGCGAGTAGCAGGAAGGCGGGGATAAAAAGGGCGAGGCGGCAGGAAAAATGCATGGCGGCGAATGTTGCGGATCCGGCAACTGAGGCAAGTCACCAATCCGCCGCCGCCGGCACAGCGGGCCGCGCAGAGATCAGAACCACCTTTTCTTCTTCAGGTAAACGGCCATGAGGAGAGTGGCGACGAGCGTGAAGAGACTGGCGTAGAAATAGCCGTGCGGGGAACGCAACTCGGGCATGTGGTCGAAATTCATCCCATACCAGCCGCCGACCATGACGGCGGGGAGCGTGACGGCGGTGAGGGCGGTGAGGAACTTGATGCCTTCGTTGGCCTCGAAGGCGGCCTTGTTGAGATAAATGTCGAACGCCATCATCAGACGTTCGTGATAGCCAGTGACAGTATCCTCAAGGCGGGCGAGGTTGTCGCGCAGGTCGCGGAAATAAGGGAGGAGCTTGGCGCGGATCATCTTCGAATCGCCGCGGGCGAGGCGCTCGATGACGTCGCGCTGCGGGCGGACGATCTGCCGGAGCTTGGAGAAGTCGCCGCGGATGTGCAGGAGCTCGGCGACGAGTTGCTCGGAGGAGGTTTTGCGCAGGACGGATTCCTCGAGCTCCTCGAGTTCGGTGCGGAGCTCGTCGACGACGGGGATGTAATTGTCCACCAGCAGGTCGATGAGGCTGTGGGCGAGGCGGTCGGGGCCGCGCGGCGCGAGGCTGGTGTTCTTGGCCGCGCGCTCCCGCAGGGTGGTGACCGAACGCAGCGGCTGACGGTGGAAGGTGACGAGGTAGTCCTTGCCCAGGAACAGATCGAGCTCGTTCGTGGCAAATTTCTCGGCGCGGGTGTAGTCGACCGCGTGCGTGACGAAGAACAGGTAGTCCTCGTAGTCCTCGATTTTCGGGAGGCTACTCGGCGTGAGGCAGTCCTCGATGGCCAGCGGGTGGAACTGGAACACGCCCTCGAGGACGGTCTTGATCTCCTCGTCGGTGGGGTTGTCGAGGTCAACCCAGAGGATGAGGCCCTTATCGGCGCGAACGAGGCGGACGGCCTCAAGTTCGAGATCGCGTCCGACGAGCCGGCCATCGCCGAAGATGAAGGAATGAATCATCGCTGGGATAATGCTGACGCGCCCCGCTCGGCAGGCAAGCCCGGCCTGGGCTGTTTGGTTTTAGGCAGCGGGGCCAAGGATCCTGTTTTCCAGCCCGACGATGGTGGCGATGAAGGCCTCCGGCGTCGGTGCGGCAAACAGGGCGTCGCGCGCCGTCTGGTCCTTAATCAACCGGCAAAGCGTGCCGACAACCTGCAGGTAG
>JAHFTD010000011.1:0-10955 GCA_023269565.1 Opitutaceae bacterium
GTTTCGGCGGAGGGCGGCGGCGTCAAGGCCGCCCACAGCATCGCCCCGCCGAGGAACACGAAAACCGACGAGACCAGCAGTGCCTTGAAACTGAGCGTGACCTTCGGCACATGGTTCAGGCCGTCGCGCCACGGCTGGTAGCCGAAGACATACAGCCCGGCGGCGGCGGCGAGAAAAAGAATGGTCCCCCAGATGAATGTGTTGCGGGTTTCCTTGCCGGGCATGGACGCGCAGATTAGGCGTCCGCTGCCCGTCTGGCCACCGCCAAAAGTCGCTCCGGCCCTCGCGCCTCTCTCGCGCTCAATCCCACGCGAGGCCGCGCAGCGCAGCGAGGTTGTCCACCACTCTTTCGCTGCGTGCCCGCAATCGTTCGGCCGGATGGTGTCCGGCAGCGACGAGCACGCAGTCGATGCGCAGCTCGTGCGCGACCTCGAGGTCGTGCAGCGTATCGCCGACCAGCAGGAGGTCGTGGCGCGGCAGCCCGAGTTCCTCCACCCAGGCGCGGCCGAGCGCGGTTTTGCTGTGCGCGTAGATGTTGTCGAGCCCCAGCAGGCGGGTGAAGTGTCCGTCGAGTTCGAAACGCGCGACGATTTCACAGAGCGTCTCGTGCCGGTAGGCGGACAACACCGACTGGGTGATCCCCGTGGCGCCAACGGCGGCGAGGGTTTCGCGCGCCCCGGGCTGCAGCCGGCATTCCCCGCGGCGGGCGTCGTAGGCGGTGATGAACTCGACGCTGATCGCCTCGAAACTGTTGCGCGCAAAGTCGAAGCCGAGCCGCTGGTAATAATCGCGCACCGGGAAGTCGAAGAGCGCGTGGTAACGCGCGCGATCGAGCGACGGCAGTCCGCGGGGACGGAGCAGGCCGTTCATGATGTCGATGCACAGGTCGAGATCGTCGAGCAGCGTGCCGTTCCAATCCCAGATCAGGTGACGGTAACGGGGGGAACCCACAGTGCGCGGATTCCGCGGCGGCGGGCCGGCCTGTGCAATCCTGTTTTCCGGCCGCGCTCCGCGATTGAATTCGCCGCACGGGAACTGTTGTCTGGACGCATGCCCATCGAATTTCCCTCGCTCGCCGAGTTCGGCCTCGCCCCTGCAGCCGAGGTCCTGACGCGCGGCTTTGCCGACTATTTGATGTCGATCCAATTCAGCCCCGCGATCCTGCTCGGGATGGTGCGGCAGGACAGTGTTGACCTCGCCGCCAGTCGCGTGTGCCTGGTGGACGGCGCCCCCGCCGGTGCCGCGTTGATCGCCCGGCGCGGCTGGACGTGCCGACTGGCGGGCATGGCGGTGATGCCCGGCGCGCGGCGGCAGGGCGTGGGCAGGAAGATCATGGCGCTGCTGCTGGCCGAGGCGCGGGCCCGCGGCGAGCGCGCGATGGTGCTCGAGGTGATCGAGCAGAACGCCGCCGCGGTGCAATTGTATGGGGGTTGCGGTTTCCGCAAAGTTCGCCGGCTGATCGGCGCCGCCGGGCCGGCACCGGCCGGCGCCGAAGAGGAAATCGCCCTCCAGGAGATTGATCCGCGGGAGGTCGCGCGTGCTGTGGACGCCCACGGGTTGCCGGATCTTCCCTGGCAGCTGTCGGCCGAGACGCTGGCGCAGCTCGGCCCGCCGTTTCTCGCCTATCGCGGCGGCCCATCGTGGGTGGGCATTTCCAACCCCGCGGTATCGCCGATCGGCATCCGCGCAGTGGTTACCGAACCGGCCGCTCGCGGGCAAGGCCGGGCGGCGGCGCTGGTGCGCGGGGTGATGGCGCGGCATCCGGCGAAGGAGTGGCGGGCCTCGGCGATTTTTCCCGAGGAGATGACGCCACTCTTTACGGAGCTCGGCCTCGCACGCACCCCGCTCAGCCAGTGGCAGATGCGGCGGCCACTGGACTGAGCCAGGCCCGGTTGCGAAAGGCGGAGTGGACACCTGCCCTGAATTGTGCCAGCTAATGACTGACATTTTCCGCCGACTGGGTTTGGGTTCATGAAGAACCTGCATCGATTCGCCGGGCCAGACTAGACTCATGGATCAACCTTCCTCCCCTGTTCCGGCAGAACAGATCGAACAGTTCTCACTGCCGTTATTCGCCTTCACCGTCCTTGCCTCGCTCGCCGGACTGATCCTGCTGTTGTGGCTCGCCGCGCCCGCCGCGGTCTGGCACGTGCAGGTAGCGGCGCATTGGTGGCAATATCTCGCCGCTTTCCTCATCCTGCACTTGTTCATGTGTTTCGTGGAATATGTCTTCCACCGCTATGTGCTGCACCGCCCGGTGGTGCCGTTCCTCAGTCGTTTCTACAAGCAGCACACGCACCATCACAATCTCACCCGCATCGGCAGCCGGCGCACGCCGGGCGGCCGCGAGCTGGTGTGCGTGGAGAACCGCTACCCGATCACCGAGCTCGAGCAGGGCGAGGCGTCGTTCTTTCCGTGGTATACGATGGTGATCTTTGCCCTGATCCTTGCACCGCTTTTTGCCCTGTTGCAATGGCTGGCGCCCAGCTGGCCGTGGTTCGCCGGCGGACTGGGCGCGTTGACACTCTCGCTCACCCTTTACGAGGTGTTCCATGCGATCGAGCACTGGCCTTTCGAGGTATGGGCGCCGCTCGTTGAGGGACCGCGGATGGGCTGGTTCTGGAAACACATCTACAGCTTCCATCTGCGGCACCACGCGGCCATCCACAGTAACGAGGCCATCTCGGGTTTCTTCACGCTGCCGGTGGCTGACTGGGTGTTCGGCACCGCGGTGTTCCCTAAAAATCTCTACAAGGACGGCGAGCACTGGCTCGAGGAGAACTTCACCAACCCGCGCCCGATCTGGCTCATTCGCTGGACGGACCGCTTTGTCGACTGGCTGGTGAAGCGCCGCCGCGAGCATGCGGCCAACTCACTGCGCAAGGCGGCCTGAGCGCCAGTCCGCAGGGAATTTTTCTTTCGCGAAGGAGCGGCACCGGCTGGCGGATCTCCGTGGCGGGGTGAGTGCTACTTGACGCGCTGGCCAACCTCCATTTCCGGCGGCGCACCAAGCCGCTTTTCTTTTGCTCAGCAATGAGTATAGTAGGCCCAGAATGTTCGCCAACCTACTCCCTTTTTTTAATCGGCGCGCGATGGCGGTCCCCGGCGAATTGCTCGTCGAGGAAGTGTGTGTCAGCCGGCCGGAGCCGCGCGATCCACGCGTCGAGCGGTTCATCCTGATTTGCTGGGGACTCATCGCCGTGAAGCACGTCCTCGTGATCTGGGCGGTGTGGCACTACCACGTGCCGTTCCATCAGCTATGGGTGAATGCGCCCACGTGGTTGCTCGGCGTCGTGGCCACGGGCTGCTACTACCTGCGCGACTGAGCGGCCGCGCTATTGCGGCGTTGCCAACGGCGGGCAATTCCGGCGAAGCTGACCCGGATGAGTCCGCTGCAAAAGCGCCTGCAATACCTACTGTCGGTCCTAAGCCTGCTGGTGCTTATCGCTGCGGCAGCCGTGAGCTACGGCTGGTGGGTGATGCGCGGCAGCCTCGCGCAACTCGACGGCGAAGTGCGCCTCGCCGGCCTCTCCGCCCCGGTGCGCATCGAGCGCGACGCCCTCGGCGAACCCACCATCACCGGCGCCACACGGGCCGACATCGCGTGCGCTACCGGCTTCGTGCATGCGCAGGACCGTTTTTTCCAGATGGACCTGTTGCGCCGCTCCGGCGCCGGCGAACTGAGTGAAATCTTCGGCGGCGCCGCGGTTGATTTCGACAAGGCCCGCCGGCTGCATGGATTCCGTCGTCTGGCCGAAAAAGTCGTCGCGCTCGCCACGCCCGTGGAGCGCGCCGCGCTCCACGCCTATACCGAGGGCGTGAACGCCGGCCTCGCCGCGTTGCCCAAAATCCCCTGGGAATACCTCGTGCTCCGCACGCCCCCGCAGCCGTGGCGCGAGGAGGACAGCATTCTCTGCGTCTACGCCATGTGGTTCGACCTGCAGGACTGGCACGGCAGTTTCGAGCAGAGCAACAGCGCCCTGCGGCAGGCGTTCGGCCAGGCCGCGCTGAACTTCCTCAACCCGCCGGGCAATTCCTGGGACGCCGCCCTCGACGGCAGCACGCTTGCCTCCGCACCGCTGCCACCGCTGCGCTTCGCCCCCGCCGCCGCCAGGCAACCCACCGCCGCTTTGGCCGAGCCGGCGCCCAAGCTGGTGCTCGGCTCGAACAGCTTCGCCGTCGCCGGCCGGCACACCGCCACCGGCGCCGCACTGCTCGCGAACGACATGCACCTTGGCTTCAATGTGCCCCACATCTGGTATCGCGCCGCGCTGGCCTGGAGCGACGATGCCGGCCCCCACCGCATTGACGGCGTCACGCTGCCCGGCGCGCCGTTCATTGTCGTCGGCAGCAACGGTCGCGTGGCGTGGGGCTTCACCGACGCCTACATCGACACCACCGATGTCATCCTCGCCGAGACCGATTCCATCGGGCAGATTCAATACCGCACACCGCATGGCTGGACCGACATCGAGGATCGCAACGAGGTCATTAAGGTGAAGAACGGCGAACCGGTGCCGTTCACCGCCCGCTGGACTGAATGGGGGCCGATCATTGCCGGGCCCGACGACGGCCGCTACCTCGTGTTGCGCTGGGTCGCCCATGACAGCGAATCGACCAACCTGCACCTGATGGAAATGGAGACCGCGCGCACTACCGCCGAGGCTGTCGACATCATGCACCGCGCCGGCATTCCTCACGAAAACGCACTTCTCGCCGACGCTGACGGTGCCGTCGCCTGGACCATCGCCAACCGCGTGCCGCGCCGCGTCGGTTACGACGGCCGGCTGCCGGTCTCGTGGGCCTACGGCGACCGCCGCTGGGACGGCTGGCTGCGTCCCGAGGAAGTTCCCGTCATCCGGCCGGCCGACGGCCTGTTGTGGTCCGGCAACAACCGCGCAGTCGGCGGCGAGGCCCTGGCGAAACTCGGCGATAGCGGCTACGATGAAGGCGCCCGAGCCGGCCAGATTCGCGACGACCTGCGCACGCTCGTCGCCTCCGGCCGGAAAATCACCCCCGCCGATCTGTTGGCCGTGCAGCTCGACGACCGCGCCAAGTTTCTTGAACGCTGGAAAGACTTTCTCCTCGCTACGCTGACTGACGAGGCTGCGGCAAAAAAAAACTCCCGCGGCGAGCTGCGTGAGCTCGTGCGGCAATGGGACGGCCATGCGGGCACCAGCTCCGCCGCTTACCGCATCGTGCGCGCGTTCCGCTCGCATGTGACCGAGCGCGCGCTCGCGCCGTTCCGCGAAAAAACCGAGGGCTACTATGAAAATTTCCGGCTCGGCCGCCTGCGCTCCGAGGATGCGCTCTGGCAGCTCGTTCACGAAAAACCCGCGCGCCTGCTCAATCCCGCGAACGCATCGTGGGACGCGCTTCTGCTCGCCGCCGCGGACGACGTCCTCGCCGACGCCGATCAGGCCGGCCTGCCCCTGCGGCGTTTCACTTGGGGTGCGCGCAACACGCTTGCGATGCAGCATCCATTCAGCCGTTTTCTGCCAGGCCCGCTCGCCGCGTTGCTCAACCTGCCCGCCACCCCACTGTCCGGCGACAGCGACATGCCGATGGTCCAGAATCCGCGACACGGCCAGTCGGAACGCATGGTGGTCTCGCCCGGCCACGAAACCGAGGCCATCTTTCACATGCCCGGCGGCCAGAGCGGCCATCTGCTCTCGCCCTATTACCGCGCCGGTCACGATGCCTGGCTGCGGGGCGAACCCACCCCGCTCCGGCCCGGCCCGGCCCAACATGTCCTCACGCTCAAACCTTAACCATCCGCCCTCATGCCACTCCATGTCCTCAAGCACCCGCTGGCCGACCACGTGATGACGCACCTGCGCGACAAGACCACCAAGCCCGCGCTGTTCCGCACGCTCAGCTACCAGATCTCCCTGCTGCTTGCGCTCGAGGCCACGCGCGACCTCGCCACCGAAGAAAAACCCATCGAGACGCCGCTCGAGCCTTTCGCCGGTCGCGTCCTCGCCAAGCCCCTCGCCATCGTGCCCATCCTCCGCGCCGGGCTCGGCATGGTGCAGCCGTTCCTCGATGTTTTTCCCGACACTTCCGTCGGCTACGTCGGCCTTGAGCGCGACCACACGACCGCGATCGCGCGCAGCTACTACTGCAAGCTCCCGCCGCTCGACGGCAAGCGCGTGCTCGTCGTCGACCCGATGCTCGCCACCGGCGGGTCGGCGGTGCAGGCAATCGGCGTCGTGAAGGCGGCCGGCGCGAAGGAAATTGTTTTCGTCTGCATCGTCTCGTCACCCGAGGGCGTCGCCGCGCTGCAGGCGGCGCATCCCGAGGTGCCGATCCACACCGGCGCCGTCGACCGCACGCTAAACGACCGCAAATACATCCTCCCAGGCCTCGGCGACTTCGGCGACCGGCTCTACGGCACCTGAGCCAGCCAGCCGCCCGTCGCCTGCACGGGCGCTGGCGAACCGCGGCGGGTGATCCATACGGCCAGCGCGCGGCGCGAGCCGTTCGTGGTGTCCGGCGGTGGTAAGAAAATTTCCGCAACGCCATCATGCAGCGGCGCCTCCTTGAGAACCAACACGACGAATTCGTGATGAAGCGTGCGGCCCTCGTTCTCACCTGCGCGCACCGGGGAGTTGATACTGCCGCCGAGGATGGCCGCGTGCGCCTCGTAGAAGCCGAGCGTGTCGCCGGCCGGTAAAAACTTCACGCGACAGCGGCTGCCGTCGAGTTCCGCCGTGAGCATGCCGGTTTTCTCCGTGGAGCGTTCTGGCATGCCGCCTCTCAGAGGAATCCGCCACTCCGCGCCATTGCGCACGAGGCAAGGCGTGTAGACGGATCCACTCCCCCACTCCGCCGCGTAGGCGTATTCACGCTCGGTGCCGGCCTTGCTAGCGAATCGGTCGCGCCAGCCGAGGTGATCCCAGTAGACGACATGGAATGCCACCGGCACGAAGTCGCGCCAGAGCCCCGGGCGGTCGCGCAGCGCGCCCAGCCATTCCTCCGCCGGCGGGCAACTGCTGCAGCCTTCGGAAGTGTAGAGTTCAATCAGGCTCGTGCGCGCCGGGCCGCTGGTGAATTTCTGCGGGGTCGCTAGGGCCGTCGTCGCGGCGAGGAGGAAAAAGACGGATTGCGCGCGCACCGCCTTGAGAGCCAAAGCAGAAACGGCTTATTCCCGCACGTCCGGGATTGCCGCCGCCGGGCGCCTCGTCCAGCTTGGGAGCGCACCATGACCATTGAACGCCCCGGACTCCTCGTCGCCGACCACTGGCAGGACTACCGGCTGCTCGACTGCGGCGACGGTCTGAAGCACGAGCAGTGGGGACCCTACACGCTTGTGCGGCCCGACCCGCAGGTCATCTGGCCACGGTGCGGCGGCGAGACGCGCTGGACCGGCTGGGACGGTTTCTACCACCGCAGCGAGAGCGGCGGCGGCAAGTGGGAGTTCCGCCAGCCCCTGCCCGACCACTGGACCGTTCGCTATGGTGAGTTGACGTTCAAGATCCACCCCACCGGCTTCAAGCACACCGGGCTTTTCCCTGAGCAGGCGGTCAACTGGGATTGGACCGCCCAAAAAATCCGCGCCGCGCGCGCCACCGGCCGCGAAGTGGGCGTGCTCAACCTTTTCGGTTACACCGGCGCGGCCACCATCGCCGCCGCCGCCGCCGCCGCCAGCGTCTGCCATGTCGATGCCGCCGAAGGCATGGTCCGGTGGTGCCGCGAGAACGCCGCACTCTCCGGCCTCGCTGCCGCGCCCATCCGCTACCTTGTGGACGACTGCCTGAAATTCGTCCGCCGCGAACTCAAGCGCGGCCGTCGCTACGACGCCATCATCATGGATCCGCCGACCTACGGCCGCGGCAGCACCGGCGAGATGTGGAAGCTGGAGGACCACCTCTGGGAATTGCTGGCGGAGTGCAAGCAGCTCCTCAGCGACCGGCCGCTGTTCTTTCTGATCAACACCTACACCGCGCGCCTCTCCCCCGCCGTCGTCGTTAACCTCCTCGAAGGACTGCTGCATGACTCCGGCGGGCGGATCACCGGCGGTGAGGTCGGTCTGCCGATCCAGCGCGATGGCAAAATCCTGCCCTGCGGTATCTTTGGCCGCTGGGAATCCGCTTGAGCACTTTTCTCCTCCCATGAAATCCGTCCATTCCCCTACTGCTCCGGCCGCCATCGGCCCCTATTCCCACGCCATCGCTGCCGGGCCGTTTATTTTCTGCTCCGGTCAGACACCGATCGATCCCGCCACCGGCAAACTCATCGACGGTGACATTGAGGCGCAGACGCAGCGCGTGCTCGACAATCTGACCGCCGTGCTCGCCGCCGCAGGCCTCACGCTCCGCGACGTCGTCAAAACCACCGTGTTTCTGAAAGACATGGGGGACTTCGCCCGCATGAACGCCATCTACGCCGCCGGCTTCGCCTTGCACAAACCCGCACGCTCCACCATCCAAGTCGCCAAAAATCCGCTCGACGCCCGCATTGAAATCGAGTGCATCGCCTTTAACCCGCAAGCCTGACATGCCCTCGCTCGCCGACCGTTACTACGCCGCCGCCATCGCCCTGCTCCAGCGCGCCCGCGAGCAGAATGCACCTGTGCTCCGACAACTCGGCGCCGTCATCGGCGAATCGGTCGCGCGGGGCGGGGTCGTTCACACCTTCGGCTCCGGCCACAGTGAGGTAATCTCGCGCGAGATCATCGGTCGCGCCGGCGGACTCGTCTGCGTCAGCGGCATCCCCGACCCCAGCGGCGGCTTCGTCGAGAATCTTGTCGGTTACGGCGCCAAACTGGCCGAGCGTTACGACCGCCAGCACGGCCTGCTGGCCGGCGAAACCATCATTGTCATCTCCAACTCCGGAAAAAATTCCTCGCCTATCGAGGTCGCGCTCTACGCGAAACAGAAAGGTCTGACGGTCGTCGGGCTCACCTGTGTAGCGATGGCGCAAACTGCCTCCACCGTCCATCCCGACGGAAAGAAACTCCACGAGATCGCCGACCATGTGCTCGACAACTGTGGCGTGCCCGGGGACGCGCTCACCGACACCGGCGGCGGCCTGATGGCGGGCCCGACCTCGACGCTCGTCGGTGCCACGCTCCTCAATCTCTTGCAACTCGAGGTCATCGATTGGCTGCGCGCCCATGGTCACGAGCCGCCCGTGCTCCGCAGCCAGAACCTGCCCGGCGCCATCGAATCCAACCGCGCGCTGGCCAAAAAATATTCCGGCCGGCTCAGCCGTCAACTCGCATGAGTCACAAGATCGGCGTCGACGGCGGCGGCACGAAGACGGAGCTCATCCTCACCGACTCCGCCGGCATCGTTATCTCCCGCCACGCCGCGCCGGGCTGCAACCCGAGTCATGCCGGCGCCGACCGGGCGCGCGAAATTCTCACCGCGGCCCTGACGGCCGTGCGGGGCGGCCGCACCGTTACGCACACGCAACTCTACCTGGCCGGCAGCCCGACAATCTGGCAGGAACTCGCCGCCCAATTGAAAGACTTCGGCGCCGTCACCACCGCCCCGGACTCACTGCCGGTGCTCGAGCTGGCGACCGGCGGTGCGCCGGGCCTCGTGCTGCATGCCGGCACCGGCTCGTTTGTCGCCGCGCGTGGACTCGACGGCTCCATTCATTACGCCGGCGGACTCGGCTGGAAGCTTGGCGACCCCGGCAGCGCGTTCGATCTGGGGCGCCGCGCCATCGCGCACGCGCTGCTCGAGCAGCAGGGCTGGGCCAAGCCTTCGCCGCTCAGCGAAGCGCTCAAGATCCACACCGGCCTCAGCGACGCCACTGCACTGACCCGTTTTTTCTATGCGGACATCGAGGCCAACGCCCGCATCGCCGGTTTTGCTCCACGCGTCGTCGAGCTGGTGCAGCACGGCTGCGTGCCGGCGCAGTCGGCGCTCGCCGGCACGCTGACTGAACTGGTCGAGCAGGCCCGGCTTGTCACCGACAAACTTTTCGGCTCTGCACCAGTGCCCTGCGGCGTGAGCGGTCCGCTGCTGAACAGCCCGCCCGCCGTCTACGCTCTGAAGGCGCTCGCCGCCACGCACGGCTGGGCCGTCGAGTATCGCTTCCTCACCGAACCATCCATCGAGGGCGTGCGCCGCCTGCTGGCGCGCAGCGCATGATCATAACGGTCGTTGAGCCCTCCACTATTCTGACCGAACCGGAGTGGCGGGAACGCCGCCGGGCCCACGAGACGCGTGTGCGGACGTGGACCGATCCGCACCAAGCGCGCGCGGCTCGCGGCGAAAAGCATCCGGTGCATGATTTTCTCTTCGAATATTACCGCTTTCGACCCGCCTGGCTGCGCCGCTGGCACCCGGGCCCGGACATCGTGCTGCTGGGCGATTCCGCCCGCGAATTCCTCCACTGGCCAGATTATCACGAAACCGAAGGCGGCGTGGCGCTAAATCTTGCCGCGTTTCCTGCGAAGCGCCGCGAGTTTCTCGCCTGGCTGCTGAACCTGCTGCAATTGACCCGTGAGCGCACGCCGGCCTTCGGTTGCTTCGGTCTGCACGAGTGGGCGATGGTCTTCCGCCAACCGCCGGAGCAGGTGCGGCACGGCGCCTGGCCGCTGCGTTTTCAGCCGGACGAGCTGGCGCGCATCGTCGGGGCGCAGTCGGTGTGCTGCACGCACTTCGATGCGTTCCGGCATTTCACGGAGCCCGCGCGGTCGCTCAACCGCCTGCAGCCCGCGCGGGCAAGCGCGCCCGAGTTCGAGCAACGCGGCTGTCTGCATGCGAATATGGACCTCTACAAGTGGGCGTTCAAACTCGCGCCGTTTTCACCGGCCGATCTCGTGGCCGACTGCTTCGCACTCGCCCGCGACATCCGCGAACTCGATATGCGCGCGAGCCCCTACGATCTGACAGCGCTCGGCTTCCCACCGGTCAGGATCGAGACGCCAGTCGGCCGTGCCGATTACGAAGCGGCGCAACGCGTCTTCGCCGGGCGCAGCCAGCCGTTGCGCGCAC
>JAHFTD010000011.1:11055-41344 GCA_023269565.1 Opitutaceae bacterium
CGCTCTGTTTACGATGGCCCTGACGGTCTTGACGCCGCCCGCGACCGGCCTCCTGGTGGCCGTCTTCGTTTGGCATCTAAAGTCCGCGCGCTGACCACCCGCAGCATTGCCTCGCCGCGCCAAGTGTGCAGACTGCGGACATGGACGAGACCGCTGAGACCGCGCGGTTGCGCACGCAGAAGAAACCCATCATTCCCATCAGCGCGGGGCTGCGCGGCTACCTGCAGTGCTTCCGGCGCGAACGCGAGCTGGCCGTCACCTACGAGCGGCTGCGCGATTTCCACGAGGCCATCCCGCTGATCGACGCCGAGGGCCGGAACACACTCTGGGAATCGGTCGTCTATCGCGCGGAGGAGATGGCCGCGCTCAACGAGGGCCTGAAACGCATCTATGCGCTCCTGAAGGTCGACGGCGATTTTTCCGTGATGCAGCATCTCTACATCGACCGCGTCGATTTCTGCAGCTTCGGCAATTCGATGCCGTTCCGCATCCGCATCGTCAATGCCTACAACGACAACCAGGACTACTTCTACATCAAGCAGGCCGATGCCTCGCGCATCTATGGCCTCGAGCTCGAGCACCTGCTCTCCCCCAACCGCCTCAACTATTTCACCCACGGCCGCACGCTTGTCGAGGAGCACATCGCCGGCATCCCCGGCGACATTTTCATCGAACGCTGGCTGCACGACCCGGTGCTCCGCCCCATCCGCATCGCCAAGGAGCTGGTCAAGTTCAACGAACGCTGTTTCGTCCGCCTGCTCGGCGACATGCGCAGCTACAACTTCGTCGTCGTCATCACGCCCGACTTCGAGGGTTCGCAGATCCGCATCCGCGCGATGGATTTTGACCAGCAAACCTACAACGGGCGCCTGAACTTCTACCGACCGCAGTTTTTCAAGGAGAACGCGAGGCTGGTGCTCTTCTGCCAGCAGCATCTCAACGCCAAGACCGCCTACCAATACCAGCGCGAGGAGCAGACGCTTGTGCTCCAACGCGCCGAACTCTCCTCCCTCCGCCTCCCGCCGCTGCTCGCGGCCATGGCCGTCGACCCGCTGGCGCCCGAGGAGAACGTCGCCCAGCTGCGCGAGGCCCTCGCTGCCCACCACCAATTGCCAAGGTTACTCGAGTGCCGGACGATGGGCGAGCTGGTGCGCGCGAATCTCCATGCTGTTCGCGAGCGCATCGCTCAGGCCGGCGAGACGGCACCCGAGATACTGCTGTAGCCGTCCGCACTACTCGATGCGGCCCTCGTCGAACTCGATCAGATCGACCACGCTGACGATCTGCTCCGCGCGGTCGGCGCAGCCCATGTTGGTGAGCGCCTCCAGCAGGAAGGCGCGGCCGCTCGCGGTCATGCCCTTCTGCACATAATCGCGATTCCACTTCGTCGCGCGCACGTCGGCCGGAAAAAACGCCTTCAGTCTCCGTTCGATTTCCTCGTCCGTCGCCGATTCGCGCACGATCTGCTCGACCGCATTTGGATCGACGCCGAGGTGCAGGCAGAGGAAGCGATCCATGCCGCGCTTGAAGTTTTTCGCATAGCTGGCGGGCAGCGCGCCGTGTTTCTTCACATATTGGCACTTCGCCAGGAAGCGCGGCAGGTGGAGCAACCCCGTGCCCGGATGCGGCGCGTAGGCCGATGGCAGACAGGTCAGCACTTCGCCGGTGGAGCCAGGGATGGGTTTCGCAGGCATGTCAGCCGCCAGCCCAAGGTGGATTTTGCCGGCTGGCAAGCGCGACTGGGCTCGCCAGTCGGCCAGCAAACCCTTTTTGTGTCCACCTATGCACCTTCCCAGACTTGCTCCCGTTGTCTTCTTTGTGACCACGGCCGCCCTGGCCCAGATCGACCCCGCCACCTTCCAGCTGCAACAGCAGGACATCGATCGCCGCGAACGCCGCGAAAACCAGAAAATCGAGCAGGCCGAGGAGCCGGAACGTATCAAGCTCCGCACCCGGGAGCGCGACGAGCTCGCCCGCGTCCAGCGTGAAACCGCCTTGGCGGCCGGCGCCGCCAGTGCCACCGTGGTCGCCACCGGCACGGTGACCGCCATCGACACGAACAAGTTCGTCCAGCTCAAATTTGCCGAGGATGAGGTGCACAACCTCATCCAAAACCGGCTCACGCCCGAGATGGACGCCCGGTTCCAGCGCGCGCGCAACGCGGTCAACCGCAAGTTCACGCTCGAACGCGCCAAGCTTGACGCGCAACAGATCGACGCAGGCGATGCGACCGCCAAGCAACGCGACCGGGCGATCAAAACCGCGGAAATCAATGAAAAGTTCCAAGCGCAGACCGACGACCTCGCCGTCGAACAGGCGGGCGAGGAAGCCAAACTCCGATACATCCACACCACCAAGATCAATGCGGCCGAGCGCGATCTCGCCGCCTTGACGGCCCGATACCTCCTGGAACAATCCACCAAGGGTTCGGCCGCCATTTTCAACCCAACTGCCGATCCAGAGTATGGCAAGCTATCTGCCGCCCGCGATCAAGCCAAGAGCAGTCTGGACACCGCCCTGGATGAGCTGCGTGTGAAATTTTCGGTCCGCCGCACCGACATCGACAACGCGCGTGAGGACGAACAGGCAAAGGGGAATAACGGGTGACGCCGATCCCCGCCAGCGCGGCGCTTCACCCAAAAAGCATGCCGTCGTGTTTGGGCCGGCACGGCGTGATTCGGTTTGCGCCCTTTTTTAGAAGAAACGCACGGGCTTAGCCGTCATCTTCTCGTGCTCCTCGGGCGAGCAGCCGGCGTTGGTGGCGACGTCCGGCGTGGCGCCGGTCGGCTGCACAAGTTCGTTGGCCAGCAGGTAATTCTCGACCTCCTCGCCCGACACGTCGGCAAGCATGACTCCGTCGATCTCGACGCAGGGCGAGAGCGGCTGGCCGGACTTGCGCACCATTTCCTCGTAGTTCGCGCGGTCGTTGATGATATCGATGTCCTCGAATGCGAGCCCGTGCTTGCGGAAGTTGGCACGGACGCCGTTGGACCATCCGCAGTGCGGTTTGAGATAGGCTTTGATGTGCATGGGAGAAATCGGGGGTTGACCGATGCGGCACGATACGCACCGGCTTTTGTTCTTCAACTAGAACTTTTGCCGCCTAACCTGTCCGTGGTGTCCGTCCCGCCCACCCTCTCCGCCGTCCAAGCCTCCGCCTTCGCCCGGCTGGGCCTGGGCAACGTCCGTCGCGAATATCCGCACCTACTGCAGCATCTGCTCAACGATGCCGGCGACTCCCCACCGCCGCGTGTGCTGCACCCGGCGTTCTACGGCAGCTACGACTGGCATTCCTGCGTGCATCAGCACTGGATGCTCGTTCGGCTCTTTCGGCTCTTTCCCAAACTGCCGGAACGCGTCGAGATCGAACGCGTGCTGCAAGAGCACCTCTCCATCGAAAATCTCGCGGCGGAGGCCGCATACCTGCGCGCCCCGGGCCGTGCGGCGTTCGAGCGGCCCTATGGCTGGGCGTGGCTGCTGAAACTCGCGCAGGAACTGCGCCTCTACAACGCCGCGCTGGCGCAGAATCTCACACCGTTGGTTGTCGTCGTGCGCGAAGGCTTCCTGCGCTACCTGCCGGCGCTCACCCATCCGGTCCGCCACGGTGTGCATGGCAACACGGCCTTCGCCATGGCGATGGCGCTCAATTACGCCCGCGCGGTCGGTGATCAGGAGCTGAAACTCCTGTGCACCAGCCGCGCCGCGACTTGGTTCGGCCACGACGCCGACTACCCCGCGCACCTCGAGCCATCGGGAGAGGATTTTTTCTCCCCTGCGCTGGTTGAGGCCGGGCTCATGGCGCGCATACTGCCGCTTGAGGCGTTCGAGA
This sequence comes from Opitutaceae bacterium, assembly GCA_023269565.1. Classification (GTDB taxonomy): domain Bacteria; phylum Verrucomicrobiota; class Verrucomicrobiia; order Opitutales; family Opitutaceae; genus JAHFTD01. Next base: position 14,885 of record JAHFTD010000011.1, read on the forward strand.
AATGGCTGACGCGCTTTTTGCCGCACCTAACGGAAGGTCAGCCCGCCCAGTTGCTGCACCCCGCGACGGTTGGCGATCCGTCTGACCCGCGCCTTGGCCACTTGGTCGGCCTCAACCTCAACCGTGCCTGGGTCTGGCGCCGCCTCGCCGCCGTGCTGCCCGCGACCGACCCGCGGGTGTTTGTCGCCACCGCTGCGGCCGAGCGGCATTACGCCGCGGCCCTGCCCTTGCTGAGCGAGGAAGACTTCCATCGCGCGCACTGGCTGGCGTCGTTCGCCGTCTACGCGCTGACGGAATGATTTTTTGTCCTAGCCGCGAACCCAACGCCCGCGCATGGTGCGCGCAGGGCCACGATTTTTCTGCTCTGCCCGTCCAATCTCTTCATGACCTTCGCCTGGTATGGGCACTTGAAATACCACAGCGACAAGCCTCTCTGGGCCACCATCCTCATCTCGTGGGGCATCGCGTTCTTCGAATACCGGCTCGGCTACGGACGCTTCACCGGCTACGAGCTGAAAATCATCCAGGAGGTTGTCACCATTGTGGTGTTCGTCGGCTTTGCCTGGCTCGTGCTCGGCGAAAAATTGCGCTGGAGCGACGCCGTCCGCTGCTGTTCATCGCGCGCGCCGTGGTCTTCGACTTCGGTTTCAGCAAGCCCACGGCCCCCCCTGAACGGGCTTCCCGGCCTGAAAAGAGGCGCTTTTTTGCCCTACTCCGCGCTTGCCCGGGTTGGTCGCATGACCCACCTTCTACCCGAATTTTCCCCTAAACCTCCAAAGCGATAAACCATGTCCAAAGCTGCCGATAAGTCCCCAAAGTCTCCTGATTCCCGTGTCGCCCCGGCCGAGAAATCCGGCGGCAACGCGCGCGACAAAAACATCGAGCTCGCCGTCTCCTCCATCACAAAGCAGTTCGGCGAGGGCTCGATCATGCGCCTCGGCAGCGCCGCCCGCATGAAGGTGGACACCCTTTCCACCGGCTCCCTCGCCATCGATCTCGCTCTCGGTGTCGGCGGCCTGCCGCGCGGCCGCATCATCGAGATCTACGGCCCCGAATCCTCAGGCAAGACCACCTTCTGCCTCAGTGCCATCGCTGAGGCTCAGCGTCAGGGCGGCCTCGCCGCCTTCATCGACGTTGAGCATGCCGTGGATCCCAAATATGCTCGCGTCGTCGGCGTGAAACTCGACGACCTGCTGATCTCCCAGCCCGACTCGGGCGAGGACGCACTCAACATCATGGAGACGCTCATCCGCTCCAACAGCATCGACATCATCGTGCTCGACTCCGTCGCCGCCCTTGTCACCAAGGCCGAACTCGACGGCCAAATGGGCGACGCCACCGTCGGCGCGCAAGCCCGCCTGATGAGCCAGGCCATGCGCCGCCTCACCTCCGTGGTGAGCAAGACGAATTGCGTGTGCATTTTCACCAACCAGATCCGCGAGAAAATCGGCGTGATGTTCGGCAACCCCGAGACGACCTCTGGTGGTCGCGCGTTGAAATTTTTCGCTTCCATCCGCATCGACATCCGCCGCAGGGATCAGTTGAAAACCCCCGACGGCCGCGTCATCGGCAACCGCACAAAGATCAAGGTCGTAAAGAATAAAGTCGCCCCGCCGTTCACCGAATGCGAGTTCGACATCATGTATGACGAGGGCATCTCGCAAATGGGCTCGCTCCTCGACCTCGGCCTTGAGCACAAAGTTCTGGAGAAGAAAGGGGCGTGGATCGCCTACAACGGCGAACTCGTCGGCCAGGGGCGCGAAGCCGCCAAGGATGCGCTCAAAACAAGCCCCGATCTCGCGGCTAAGGTCAGGGCCGCTATTTTGGGAAAAGTAAACGTGCGCGGCGGCGAATCCGTCACCGGCGCAGCCGCAGAGTAAACCTCCACCGTCCATCCACTCCACCCGCGATGTCCGCATCGTGATTTTTTGTTACTGCTTTCTGTTGGTCTTCACTCCGACTTAGCCGATCAAGCTTCGAGCGTGACTGATCAGTTGCGCACATTATTTTCGCCCGTTGCTCGTTTCTTGAGTTCCAGTGCAACGTGCAATTGGCTTCAAGTCCCATACTAGAGGATTAGCGTGGTTTGAATTAACAGGCTCGGAGATTTTCCTCTTTGCCTTCATGGGGGTGTTCGTTTGCGTGAAACCGATGCCGTTCGAATTTGAAACTATCGCCGCGCTGGCAACCCCAGCAGGAACATCGGCGCTAGCCGTCTTGCGTGTTAGCGGGCCACTTTCTTCTGGGCTGGCTAATGTCCTCTTCGGCTCGATTACCACTCCGCGTATGGCGCATCATGCCGATTACCGGAACGTTGGCGGAACGTTGGTCGACGATGTCGTGTTTACCTGCTTTGTGGGACCCAATTCTTATACGGGCGAGGATTGCTTGGAGATTTCATGCCACGGTAATCCCTTTGTCGCACAAATGATTCTCGAGGATTTATTCGCGCGTGGTTGCCGTCCGGCGGAGCCTGGAGAGTTTACGAAACGGGCTTTTTTGCATGGACGGATGGATCTTAGCCGGGCCGAAGCTGTGATGGATCTCATTCACGCCCGAAGCGAAAGGGCTTTGGCCGCAGCAAACCACCAATTGCGCGGTGCCCTTGCCCGAGAGTTAGATGTTCTTAATGCTATATTGATCAATATATTAGCTTTTGTTGAAGCTTATATAGATTTCCCCGAAGAAGACCTGCCGCCGTCGGACCGACAGTCTTTGTTAATACAAATGGATTCCCTGCTCGCCCGCACGCGGAGCCTGCATGCCACCAAGCATTATGGGGCGATTCTACGTGAAGGGATAATAACTGTAATTATCGGAGAACCCAATGTCGGGAAGAGCACATTGCTCAACATACTTGCAGGACACGAGCGAGCGTTGGTAAGCGCCGAACCCGGCACCACGCGCGATTATCTCGAAGAGCCTCTACTAATTGGCCCCCATTTCTTGCGGTTGGTCGATACGGCTGGACTTAATGCCTCACCCTCTCCCCTAGAGCGGCGGGGTATCGCCAAATCTCTTGAGCAAGCGGAGTCCGCCGATCTCTTCCTCTGGGTGCTTGATGCAACGCAACCAGTGCCGCAACTGTCACCACGGCTTACCTCGCTGATGACCCAAGCCAACACCATTGCTGTATTCAACAAGATTGATCTGAATTCCGCCGAGTCCGCGACTCCCCCAACCGCATTCATGTCTGGCCGCATTTCAGCAATTCAAGGGACGGGTCTCGATGAGTTAAAAATTAAAATAATCAATTTGGTAGAATCGTTCCGCTCTGAGCAAGACAGTGATTTGATCGCGATAAGCGCACGGCATGCTCACTTACTTACCAGCATAGAAATCTCGTTACAGCTCGCAAGGGTTCGCTTAGCCAATGAAGGTCCCGATGAATTATTGGCGTGTGATTTAAGAAGCGCTCTCCGTTTATTTGGTGGTATCTCAGGTAAGATTATTGATGATGAAGTGCTTGAGCAAATATTCGCTAGTTTTTGCATAGGTAAATGATACTATATCGTAATATATATTATTATATATAAATATGCAATTTAATTCAAATAACTATGACGTAATCGTTTGCGGTGGCGGGCATGCAGGTGTTGAGGCATGTCTTGCGGCAGCGCGAATGGGAGCCTCCACCCTCTTGTTAACTGGGAACCTAGATACTATTGCGCAAATGAGCTGTAACCCCGCAATTGGTGGTCAGGCAAAGGGGCAATTAGTGCGGGAGATTGATGCGCTTGGCGGTGAGATGGCTATCAATGCTGATCTTACGGCCATTCAGTTTCGTTTATTAAACGTGTCTAAAGGACCAGCCGTCCAATCGCCACGGGCCCAATGTGATAAAAAAGCATACCAGTTCCGAATGAAGCATGTGCTTGAATTAACCCCCCATCTTCATTTATTTCAAAATGTAGTCTCGGGGTTAATCTATAAAAGCGGAGCTGTTATTGGGTGTAGAACGAATCTCGGGGTTAATTTTTACGGGCGCACCGTTGTAGTAACAACGGGAACTTTTTTACGCGGCTTAATACATGTCGGGAAAGCTAAAAGTGCTGGTGGTCGTTTAGGTGATTTTAGCTCAGTTTCTTTGTCAGATAGTCTCCAGGAGGCCGGTATTCAGCTGCAGCGCCTAAAGACAGGAACTCCTCCGCGTGTCTTGGGTAGCAGCCTGAATTTTCACAGGATGATTGAGCAAAGAGGAGACGCTAAGCCAACTTACTTTGCCTTTCATGATACCCGTGATTCAGAAGGTCTGTTCCACGTGGAACAGACAGGAGCAGACTATATCGGATGGGTTCCCGGTTCAGCGCAGGTTTCATGTTGGATGACATACACAACTCCAGAGTCAGAGTTAGTTGTGAAAAGTAATCTGCACAAATCTGCGATGTATTCCGGTGAAATAAGTGGAATCGGGCCGCGTTATTGCCCGAGCATAGAGGATAAATTTGTGCGTTTCTCTGATAAGGAGAGGCATTTACTATTCATTGAACCGGAAGGGCGTAACACAAATGAATACTATATTAACGGCCTATCGACTAGCTTGCCATATGAAGTGCAAATCGAACTAGTTCATAGCATACCCGGACTTGAGTCTGCTACTTTACTACGCCCTGCCTACGCAGTAGAATATGATTTTGCGCAACCCACTCAGCTCTTCCCTTCGCTAGAATCCCGTCTTGTTGAGAATTTGTTCTTTGCGGGTCAGATCAACGGCACTTCGGGGTATGAGGAGGCGGCTTCGCAAGGACTCGTCGCGGGTATTAATGCCGTGCAAAAGGTGAGGGGCGAGGCACAATTGATCATCCAACGCCATCAGGGCTACATAGGTGTATTAATTGATGATCTTGTGATGAAAGGAACCACCGAACCTTACCGCATGTTCACCAGCAGAGCCGAGCATAGATTATTGTTCAACCATGGTAGCGCGGAATTGAGGTATTATCAGCATATTGTAAATCATAAACTACTGTCTATAAGCCGTATAGACAGAATAACTCGGAAAATTTCCGGAATTTCTTACTGGGAGATTTTTCTTGAGACTACCAAAACGGAAGGCTTCTCCTGGGCTGACCTAATACGGCAGAAATCCAAGAGCACTAAATTGCCGCGAGATTTTCTTGCGGAATCCAAGGAGGTCATAGAAGAGGTGCTCTACCGCATAGCTTACCGAGGCTATTTGCAGCGAGAGCTGAAGCAGGTTGAAAAATTGGAGAGTGCCGAAAAAATTCGCCTGCCGGATTCCCTCGACTACCTCAAAATAGCTGGCTTGCGACGGGAAAGTGCACTCAAGCTGCACCACTTTCGACCAACGAATTTGGGGCAGGCCGGTCGTATTAGCGGGGTAAACCCGGCAGACCTCAGCATCCTGATGGTATACCTGAGTTCCTTGCAGAGAAAATCAGCCTGATCGCGCGTGCAAAGACCGTTGTAGTGGAATCAAGCTGTCATGAGGCATCAGGTTTTTGTAAGGAAATTATTATAGACATAAAATATATGGGTTGTCGATTGCCCTGAATCTGCCGACCTAGCCCCAATTGATCCCCGTGCCTATTCGCCCCGCCTTCCTTGACCTCATAGCCTCCCGTCGGTCGCAGTTGCGGAAAGAACTTTCGGTTCTATTACCTTCCCCGGTCGCCATCACTTGGGAGATCGGGTGCGGCCATGGACATTTCCTGACCGCGTATGCCTCTGTCATTTCCCGGAGGTTCCATGTCGGCATCGATCTTCGTCTGGAGCGAATTATAAAAGCCCGCCGCAAGGGTGAGCGCGCCGGCTTAGCCAATTGCCACTTCGTGCGCTGCGAAGCGCGAGAATTCCTGAATGGCCTCCCCCCCCACGTGACTTTCTCGGAAATTTGGGTGCTTTTCCCCGATCCATGGCCGAAAGTGCGGCATCATAAAAATCGGCTGCTGCAACCGAAGTTTTTCGAGGCCGTCGCTGGCAGAACGGAAGAGGGGACTCCGTTATATTTCCGCACCGACCATGTCGGCTATTTCCGCGAAGTGTATACCTTCCTCGCTTCACTCACCACCTGGAGATTGGCCTCAACGGCCGTTTGGCCTCTGGAGTGGCCCACCGTATTCCAATCCCGCGCACCAAGCTACCATTCCCTGGTCGCGCTCAGGACAGCACATCCAGCCAAACCAACAGTAATAGTTGCGCCAGGGTTGCCAGCCCCAGAAAAACCCACGTTGCCTGCATAAATACATCGTGCGCCAATTTGCGTTCGCCGGTGGCGCGCAGGGGCGGCACTGTGCGCGCGAGCAAATCGTGGATATCCTGATTCACAGAACCCTTTATCACCGCATGGCTCTGCGCCAGCAAGTCCGTTAAATCATAAATGGCTAGGCCGGATTTTTACTTTGCGCCTAATTTCCAAACTGCACTCGGAGATTTTTGATTTCGGGGGTTGACGCCGCTCCCGCGGGAAACCTACCTAAATGGCCTTTCCACCGTTGCCCCACTACTCGGCACCCACGCATGCTGCCCGCCACTAAATCACTCGCCGCTTTCTTCGCAATTTTTGGGAGCACTGCCGTTATGGCCAGTGAAGGTAGTGGCGTGGCGCCGGCAGCCGGCAAGCTAGTGGATCTCGGCCACGGGTGGGCCATCACTAACAGCATGGCGACCGGTTGGGTTGTCTCGCTTCTGCTCATCACCGTAGTGCTTTGGCTTGTAGGTAAGCCAAAGGTGCTGCCCACGAAAAGCCAGGCGGTCTTCGAGTCACTGCTTGAGGCTCTGCATGACCTCTTTGAGCCGATCGTCGGCAAGAGGGCCTTCCCCGCCGTGTTCCCTCTGCTGGTCACGCTGTTTATTTTTATCCTTGTCCAAAACTGGACCGGCCTTCTGCCGGGCGTCGGCACGATTGGCTGGGAAAAAGAGACTGCTCACGGCAAGGACTTTGTGCCGTGGATCCGCCCCTTCACCGCCGATTTCAACAGCACCATCGCCCTCGCGGTGGTTTCCTTCGGTGCCTACCTTATCGTCATCTTTAAATACGCCGGGCCAAGACTGATCTTGTGGGACCTCTTCGGCAACAAGGCTGACAAGGCCGAGACTCCCGGCTGGCTTTACCCGATTCTCACGTTGGTGTTCCTGCTGGTTGGCTTCATTGAGGTGTTCTCGATTATCATCCGCCCGTTCACCCTGTCGGTCCGGCTCTTTGGCAATGTCTTTGGCGGCGAAAATCTCCTGCACGGCACAAGCTTCTTCCCGATTTTCTATTTCATGGAACTGCTGGTCGGCCTCATTCAGGCCACGGTTTTCACGCTCCTTTCCGCCGTCTACGTGGGCTTGCTCTGCAACCACGGCGGCGATCATGATGCCGACCACGCCGACGGTCATACCGCCGAGGCCCACCACTAGAACTTTACCACCGGGAGCGTGCCACAAGCGCGCACGGCGGCAACCGCAACCACCACCACATCCAAACATATGATCCACCTCCTCGCTGAAATTCAGGGTAACATCGCCAGCGGCCTCGGTCTGCTCGGCGGCGGCCTCGGTGTCGGATTGATCGGCAACAAGGCCGCTGAGGCCGTCGGCCGCAATCCCGGCGCTTCCGGCAAAATCCTTGTGCAGGCCATCATCGGTATGGCGCTCGCCGAAGGTCTCGGCATCCTCGCGCTCTTCCTCGCCAAGTAATTCCCCTTAACCGGCGGTGCCCGGGCTTCAAGCCGGCACCGCCAGTCCCTTTTCCTCCATGCTGCCGCTCCTCCTCGCCACCGCCGATGCCGCCCAGCACGCCGCGGCGTCCGCCGAACCGGACATTATGCAAAAATTCGGTATCGAATGGCGCTACATCGTCTGGCAGATTGCCAGCTTCCTGATCCTCTTCGGTGTCCTCTACAAATACGGCATCAAGCCCACCATCGCGACAATGGAGGAGCGCAACCGAAAGATTGCCTCCGGCCTCAAATACACCGAGGAGATGCAGGCCAAGCTCGCCGCCGCCCAGCAGGAGAGCGCCGGCATCATCCGCGCCGCCCAGCTCGAGGCGCAGAAAGCCATCGACGAAGCCCGCATGGCCGCAAAAAGCTTTGCCGATAAACAGCAGGTCGAGGCCGTGCAGCGCGCGGCCGACATGCTCACCAAGGCCCAGCAGGCCGTCGAACTCGAGCATAAGAAAATGCTCGAGCAGGCCCGCGGCGAGATCGCCCGCCTGGTCGTCGCCACCACCGAGCGCGTCCTTGCCAAGAAACTCTCCGACGCCGACCGCGCCGCCTACAACGAGACGGCCACCAAGGAGCTCACCGCGTTGTAATCATACTTGATTCCCGCTCCCCGTTTCCCCTCATGGCTGCCGACAAACAAACCAAGCTTCTTGCCAAGCAGCTCTTCAAGCTGAGCTTCGTCAGCGGCGCCGTCTCCACCGAGCAGGTCGGCGGCGTCCTCGGCTGGATCGAGAAGCACCAGCCGCGGCACCCGCTCACACTCCTGCGCAGCTACCACCGCCTTGTCGCCGCCGAGCTCGCCAAGTCACGCGCGCAAGTCGAGCACGCCGGCCCGGTGAGCGACGACGCCCTCCGGCTGATCGAAAGCGCCATGACCAAAAAATACCAGCGCCCGGTCGCCGCCGTCGCTCAATCTAACGCCAGGCTTCTCGCTGGTCTGCGCGTCCGCGTCGGCTCCGACCTCTATGAGTCCTCGGTTGCCGGCCGGCTCGCCGCTTTTTCCGCCTCCGTCTAACCCCGTCCCAAAATCTTTAGCCCCGTATTCCGATGAGTAATGTTATCGAACAAATCGAACAGCAGATCGCCAAGCTCTCCACCAAGGCGGTCAAGAAGAACACCGGCAACATCCGCACCGTCGCCGATGGCGTGGCTAAGATCGAGGGCCTCTCCGACGTGATGTATAACGAGATGGTCCAGTTCCCCGGTGGCGCCATCGGCATTGCGCTCAACCTCGAGGAGGACGAGGTCGGCTGCGTCGTCCTCGGCGACGTCTCCAGCCTGAAGGAAGGCGACGAGGTCCAGACCACCGGCAAGCTCCTCTCCGTTCCCGTCGGCCGCGGCCTCCTCGGCCGCGTCGTCGACGCCCTCGGCCGTCCCGTCGACGGCAAAGGCCCGATCGAGGCCACTGAATTCTACCCGGTGGAGAAAATCGCCCCAGGCATCATCGTCCGCAAATCCGTCAGCCAGCCGCTCTTCACCGGCATCATGGCTATCGACTCGATGATCCCGATCGGCCGCGGCCAGCGCGAGCTCATCATCGGCGACCGCAGCACGGGCAAGACCACCATCTGCATCGACACTATCATCAACCAGGCCCGCATCAACAAGGTTGGCCTTGCCTCGGGTGACAAGAATTTCCGCCCGATGTATTCCATCTACGTCGCCGTTGGCCAGAAGCAGTCCAACATCGCCCGCATTATCGTCGCCCTCGAGGCCGCCGACGCGCTCCAATACACCATCATCGTCGCCGCCCCGGCCGCCGACAATCCCGCCAACCAATACCTCGCGCCGTTCTCCGGGGCCTCCATCGGCGAATGGTTCATGGAAAACGGCATGGATGCACTCATCGTCTATGACGATCTCTCGAAGCACGCCGTCGCCTATCGCCAGATTTCCCTTATCCTCAAGCGCCCCTCCGGCCGTGAGGCGTATCCCGGTGACGTGTTTTACCTCCACTCACGCCTGCTTGAACGCTCCGCGCGTCTCGCGGGCAAAGGCTCGCTCACCGGCCTGCCCATCATCGAGACCCAGGCAGGTGACGTCTCGGCCTACATCCCAACCAACGTCATTTCGATTACCGACGGTCAGATTTTCCTTGAGACGGACCTCTTCAACCAGGGTATCCGCCCCGCGGTGTCCGTCGGCCTCTCCGTTTCGCGCGTCGGCTCCGCTGCGCAGATCAAGGCCACCAAGCAGGTTGGCGGCAAATTGAAGGGAGAACTCGCGCAGTTCCGCGAACTGGCCGCCTTCGCGCAGTTCGGTTCGGACCTCGATGCCAAGACTAAGGCCACCCTCGATCGCGGTTCCCGCATCGTCGAACTCTTCAAGCAGCCGCAACTCAACCCGATTGCCATCGAGGTGCAGGCCGCCGTGCTCTGGGCCCTCCAGAAAAATTATTTTGAATCCATCGAGGTGAAACACGTGGTCGGGGCCTCCAATTCGCTGCGCGACTATCTCACCAGCCGCAAAGACGCGCTCCTTGTCGCCATTCGCACCAAGGCCGCGCTCGACGCCGAGCTCGAGGCTGGCCTCAAGGCCGCATGCGACGAGTGGAAGTCCACCTTCACCGCGAAATAATTCCCGCGCCTCGCTTCCCGCTTCTCACTTTACGATAAATGGCCTCCACCCGCGACATCCGCCGGCGCATCAAGTCGGTCAAGAACACCCGCCAGATCACCAAGGCGATGGAACTGGTCGCGGCGTCAAAGATGAAGAAGGCGCAGCAGGCCGCCATCGCCGGCCGCGGCTACGCCGCGCTCATGGCCGAGATGCTCGCCGCACTGGCCAACCGCGTCGAGGAGAGCCGCCACCCATTCCTTGCGCGCCGCGAGATCAAAGTCCGTGGCATTCTTCTCGTCACGACCGACAAGGGCCTTTGCGGTCCGCTTAACGCCAATCTCTTCAAACTCGTCACCGAGATCAAGGGGTCCGCCAAATATGTCGTCATCGGCCGCAAGGGCACGCAGTTCATCGCCCGCACGAAGCGAGACCTGCTGGCGGATTTCCCCGTGCACGACCGCGTGCCGTTTGCCGAGGTGAAGGTCGCCGCCGAGTTCATCGTGAAGCAGTTCCTGGATGGCGTCGTCGACACCGTCGAAGTCATCTATCCGCATTTTCGCAACACTCTCGTGCAAGTTCCATCTCGGCTGCCGCTGCTCCCGCTGCAAAGCCTGAAGGAAGTCGTGGATGATCTTCGCTCCGACGCCGCCGGCACCGCACGCACCGACGACCGCGAGATGCTCTTCGAACCTGATCCACAGACCGTCCTCGAGGCGTTGCTTCCGCTCTATCTCAACCGCGAGGTCTACCAGCACGTCCTCGACGCCAAGGCCTCCGAGCATTCCGCACGCATGGTCGCGATGAAGACCGCGAAGGACAATGCCACCAATTTGATCGGCGATCTCACCCTCGAATACAACAAGGCCCGTCAGGCCGGCATCACGCAGGAGATCCTCGAGATCGCGGCCGCACAGTTTTCCGCCGCTTAAAATTTCAACTCCCCAACCCACGCCCTTATTTCCGTCATGAGCAATCAAGGCAAAATCGTTCAGGTCATCGGCGCCGTCGTCGACGTGCAGTTCGCCGCCAATTCCGTCCCGCCTATCTATCAGGCGCTCACGGTCGAATTCACCGCCGCCGGCAGGAAGGAGTCGCTGACCCTCGAGATCCAGCAGCACCTCGGCGAGGGCATTGTCCGCACTATCGCCATGTCCTCTTCCGAGGGCCTCGTCCGCGGCTGGCCGGTGACCGACACCGGCGCGCCCATCTCCGTGCCCGTCGGCGACGGCGTGCTCGGCCGCATTTTCAACGTCACTGGCGACCCCGTCGACAACAAGGGCCCGGCCCCGCACCAGAAGCGCTACGCCATCCACCGCGAAGCCCCGAAGCTCGTCGACCAGGACGTCAAGTCCACCATTCTCGAGACTGGCATCAAGGTCATCGACCTGATCTGCCCGTTCGTGAAGGGCGGAAAGGTCGGCGCGTTCGGCGGCGCGGGCGTCGGCAAGACCGTTGTCATCATGGAACTGATCAACAACATCGCCAAAGCGCACGGCGGCTATTCCGTGTTCGCCGGGGTGGGGGAGCGTTCGCGTGAAGGCAACGACCTTTACCATGAAATGTCCGAGTCGGGAGTCATCAACCAGCAGGACATCGCCAAGTCCAAAGTTGCGCTTGTCTACGGCCAGATGAACGAGCCCCCGGGCGCCCGCATGCGCGTCGGCCTCTCGGCCCTCGCCATGGCCGAGTATTTCCGCGACGAGAAAAACCAGGACGTGTTGCTCTTTATCGACAACATTTTCCGTTTCTCACAGGCCGGCTCCGAGGTGTCTGCGCTCCTCGGTCGCTCGCCTTCCGCTGTCGGCTACCAGCCGACCCTCGCCAACGAAATGGGCATTCTGCAGGAGCGCATCACCTCGACGAAGAAAGGTTCCATCACGTCGTTCCAGGCCGTCTATGTTCCCGCCGACGACCTCACCGACCCGGCCCCGGCCAACACCTTCGCTCACCTCGACTCCACCATCGTGCTCGAGCGCTCCATCGCGGAGCTCGGCATTTATCCCGCGGTTGATCCGCTCTCCTCGGTCTCGAAGGCGCTGCAGGCCGACATCGTCGGCGAAGAACACTACAAGGTCGCCCGCGAAGTGCAGCGTGTGCTCCAGCGCTACAAGGATCTGCAGGACATCATCGCCATTCTCGGTCTCGATGAGCTCTCGCCCGAGGACAAGCAGACCGTTTACCGCGCGCGCAAGATCCAGCGCTTCCTCTCGCAGCCGTTCGCCGTCGCCGAGGTTTTTACCGGCACTGCTGGCAAATACGTCTCAGTCAAGGATACCGTTCGCGGTTTCCAGATGATTCTCGACGGCTCACTCGACGACGTCACCGAGTCTGATTTCTACATGAAAGGCTCGATCGACGAAGTCCTCGCCGCCGCCGGCAAGAAGTAACCCGCATGCCACTCACGCTCGAAATCGTCACGCCCGAAGCGAAGGTGTATTCCGACACCATCGATTCCGTCGTCATTCCGACGGTCGAAGGCGAGATTGGCGTGCTCCCCGGCCATATCCCGCTGCTCACCCAGGTCGAACACGGCGAACTCCGCGTTGCCAAGGGCAACGCCACTCTGTTCCTCGCGGTTAGCGGCGGCTTTGCCCAGATCGACGGCGACCGCGTCCGAGTGCTGGCCGAGCACGCCATCACCGAAGAGAAGATCGACGAGAACGCCGTCGAAGCCGCGCTCAAGCGGGCCGAGCAGGAAATCAAAGAAGCCAAGACCATCGACCCGCAGCAATATGAGCATCTGCAGAGCCTGATTCGCTACTCGGGTGTTCAATTGGCAGTGAAGCGCCGACGACGCTGAGTTTTCTAAAATTTCAGCTGCCTTGGAGCCAGAGGGACAAATGCTTCAAGTTGCTCCAAGATAGGTATTCATGGCTTTCTCAATAATTTCTACTGGGCTTTTACTAATTTATCATGATACTCAGTCTCAGTTAATGTCATTCCCGCAGCAACCCCTGTCGCCGCTCTGCCAGCTTCCCGCTGGCGCTACCGCTCGTATCTGCCGGCTTACCGGGAGCGATGACTTCTGCCAGCGTATTCGCGAAATGGGATGTGGCGAGGCGGCGCTCGTCACTAAAATTTCCGGCAACACCACCAGTCTTTGCCAAGTCAATGGCACCCGGATCGCCCTGAATCACCAAGCGGCGATGCACATCTTGGTTGAATTGCTGCCGTCCAGCGCGCGTTGATCATGTCGCGTTGCGCGTCCGCGCTACTGCCCGGCCATTGTCGCGCGTCTCCTCTCTGTGAAACTGCCTTCGCACATCACGCCCCTAGGCAAACGGCGGTCGGTGCCCGCCCAGGAGCGGCCGCCCGTCTATGCAATGGTGGGCAATCCTAATTGCGGCAAGACCACGCTGTTTAATGCCCTCACCGGCCTGCGCCAGAAAGTGGGCAATTATCCGGGTGTCACCGTGGAAAAGAAAATCGGCACGGCCTATTCTCAGCACGGCCGGCCCGTTCCCGTCATTGATCTCCCGGGCGCTTACTCGCTGGCCGCCCGCTCTCCCGACGAGGCGGTATTGCGCGACGTGCTGTTTGGCCGTCGCGAAGACACGCCCCAGCCCGATCGCATCATCTGCGTCGTCGACGCCTCCAACCTCGAACGCAACCTTTACCTCGTTCACCAAATTCTCGATCTCGGCCGCCCGGTCATCATCGCCCTCAATATGATGGATGTCGCCGTCCGTGCCGGCCTCCGCCTCGATCCGCGGCAGCTGGAGCAGGAACTGGGCGTGCCTGTCGTCCCGTGTGAGGCGGTTAATGGCCGCGGTCTTGTTGAGTTGCGGCTGGCGATGAGCCGCTCCGCCCTGCCTCTGGCAAAACACCGTTGGGATGTTCCAGCACCCATTGCCCCGGCAGTGGCTGACCTACAGGCCTCCCTCATCGAGCATGACGCCCGCCCACCGCTCATCGCTCGCGCCGAGGCCCTGCTACTGCTGACCGATTTCGACACCATGCGCGTCGCCGGCTCCCGACAACTCAGTGCACGCACCGCGGAGTTGCTCGCCGGCTGGCGTCGCCGCTGGGCAGGGGAGGGCACCGATTGGTCCGGCACACTGATCAAGACCCGTTACGAGGCGATCAACCGGCTTTGCGCCGGCGTGCTCCGCCGCACCTGCGAGACCGGGCCCTCGCTTTCCGACCGGATCGACGCGGTGGTCGTGCATTCGGTCTGGGGCTGGCTTCTTTTTGCCGCGATCATGGCCGCGCTGTTCTTCTCCATCTTCACCCTCGCGGAATTTCCCATGAACTGGATCGACAGCCAGATCGCCGCGCTTTCCGGCTGGGTGAAGTCCGCCTTGGCGCCCGGCGACCTCCGCGACCTGCTCACCGACGGCGTGCTCGCCGGAATCGGCGGCATCGTCGTTTTTCTGCCTCAAATCCTGATCCTGTTCTTCTTCGTCGGCCTGCTCGAGAGCACGGGCTACATGGCGCGCGCCGCATTCCTGATGGACCGGCCGATGAGCAAGGTCGGCCTGCACGGCAAATCCTTCATCCCGCTTCTCAGCTCCTATGCCTGCGCCATCCCCGGCATCATGGCCACGCGCACCATTGAGAACGCCAAGGACCGCCTCGTCACCATCCTCGTCGCGCCGCTGATGAGCTGCTCCGCCCGCCTGCCCGTTTATCTGCTGATGATCGCCACGCTGTTGCCCGGCGGCGCGGTGCCCGCCGTCACCAAGGTCGGCATCATGTTTGTCATGTATGCGCTCGGCACTTTCGGCGCGTTTGGCTTCGCCTGGCTCTTCAAGCGCGTGCTCTTCCGCAGCGCTGCGCCGCTGATGATCATGGAATTCCCTCCCTACCAGCGGCCGCACTTCCGCGAGATCCTCCGTCAGATGATCGAGCGTGGCTGGCTCTTCCTGAAAAACGCCGGCACTATCATTCTCGGCATCTCCATCGTGCTCTGGTTCCTCACCGCCTATCCCAAGCACCCCGACCCTGCGGCCTCGCCCGCGCAACAGATCGCCCACAGCCTCGCCGGCCGGACCGGCCGCCTGCTCGAGCCGGCCATCCGCCCGCTCGGCTTCGACTGGCGCATCGGCATCGGGCTCGTCACCTCGTTTGCCGCCCGCGAGGTGTTCGTCAGCTCCACCGCCGTCGTCTTCAGCGTCGAGCATTTCGCCGGGGGCAAGCGCGCCGACGTTACCCCCGTGCGCACCACGCTCGCCGCCGCCGCCTGGCCCGACGGCCGCAAGCTCTTCACGCCGCTCGTATGCCTCACGCTGATGATCTATTATGTTTTCGCCATGCAGTGCATGAGCACCCTTGCCGTGGTGAAGCGCGAGACCAACTCCTGGCGCTGGCCGGCTTTCCAAACCCTTTACATGACCGGCACGGCGTGGCTCGTGTGCTTTGTTGTCTACCAAACTGGCCGCACGCTCGGCTTCTGAACCATGACCACCACTTCCCAGACCGTTGTCGCCCTCTCGATCGTTGCCCTCGCCGCGGCGCTGCTAGTGCGGTCGTGGCTGAAGAAAAGCAAGAACCCCGGCTGCGGCAGCGAAGGCTGCGGTGCGGTCAGTCCCGAGGTGAAGAAACTCCAGGCCCGCCTGAAGCGCTAGGCCGCGGCCGCCGGCGGCACCAGCCGCCGGCCCTTGCCGATCGGCAGCACGCTCATGGCCGCGATCACGCATAGCGCGCCGGGGGATTGTTCGACGTCATTGTCGACAGCGCGGGCGGCGACGGCTTCGCCAGCCTGATCGAGCTCACCCGGCCGGGCGGGGGGATCGTCTTCTTCGGCGCCACCACCGGCAATCCGAATGGGCTCGACCTGCGCAAATGCTTCTTCCGCCAGATCAACGTCCTGGGCACCTCCATTGGTTCGCCGGCAGACTTTTCCGGGATGATCCAGTTCGTGGACAGGCACCGACTCGTGCCGGTGGTGGACCGGGTGTTCCCGCTCGTTGCCGCCAAAGCAGCCTTGCGGCACATGGAGGCCGGCGCGCAGTTCGGCAAGATCGTCTTGGCGACCAACTGAGCCGGGCCGCCGGATCGGTGGTTGGAAACGCTGCGCGTATTTCCAATCCAGGCTGGCTTGTGAGATTCTGTCCGGGTGTTTGCCTGCCGGGCGAACCCAACCACTCAGATGAAAACCATTCCTTCCGCTCCGCTCAGCCGCCACCTCTCGCTGAAACCCGCCGCCGGCGAACCGCAGAACCCGACCAGCTATCTTGTCGCTGGCGCCGCATGCGTGAACGACGACGACCTGACCGGCCTGCGCAAACTGCTGCCGCAGGTCCGGAAAAAGTCCGCCGCGATCGCCGATTCGATGCGCCTGCACCGCCGCCTGGGGGTGCTGGCGGATTACTTTCAAGAATCTCCAGCGGGCACATTACCCGCCCGGCGGGAGGTTGCGTTTGCGCTCTACTATTTCCTCAAGGGCTATGACCTCATTCCCGACTCCATCCCCGAGATCGGCTTGCTGGATGACGCGCTGCTCGTGGAATCCGCCTTGCAGCGCAACCAGCACGTGCTGCGCTCGCACTGGGCCGCCCGCGGACGGGCCTGGCCTGATAGTATTTGAACCCGGAGTTATCCCGCGACCCAGCATCGCCTCCATCATCTACTTATGGACTATGTGACCCTTTTCCCTTTCGCCACCTATTGGTGGTTCTACGCGGGATTCACCTTGTTTGTGCTCGGGCTGCTCGCGCTCGACCTCGGCGTCTTTCATCGCCAGGCCCACGCCGTTAGCGTCAAGGAGGCGTTTGCCTGGACCCTGGTCTGGTTCAGCCTAGCCCTCGCTTTCTGCGCCGGGCTGTATTTCTACGCGCAGTGGAAATTCCCGCTTGATCCCCGGCTCGCCGGCCTGAATCACGCCGCGCTGGCATCGCAGACGGCGCTGGAATTCCTCGCGGGCTACGTCATTGAGGCGTCCCTTTCCGTGGACAACCTCTTTGTGTTCGTGGTTGTGCTCGGTTACTTCGCCGTGCCGCCGCAATACCAGCACCGTGTCCTTTTTTATGGCATCCTGGGGGCCTTGGTCTTCCGGGCCCTCTTTATTTCGCTCGGGGCGGTGCTCATGCAATTCCACTGGGTCATCCTGCTCTTTGGCGGCTTTCTTATCCTGACAGGCATCAAGATCCTGTTCGCCTCGGAGAAACCGATTGAACCCGAAAAAAATCCTCTCCTCCGAATCCTGCGACGCGTGCTGCCGGTGACGCCGGGGTTCCACGGCGACAAGTTCCTGCTGCGGCTCAATGGCGTGTGGCATGCCACCCCGCTGTTTGTCTGCCTAGTTTTCATCGAGGTCAGCGACATCGTGTTTGCGGTCGACTCCGTCCCAGCGATCTTCGCCCTGACCCGGGAGCCGCTGATTGTCTTCACCTCCAACGCCTTTGCGATCCTCGGCCTCCGCTCGCTGTTCTTCCTGCTCGCCGGCGTCATGCATAAATTCCGTTTCCTTAAATACGGGCTCGGTGTCGTGCTCGTATTCGTCGGCCTCAAGATGGTCTGGCTCAACGAGGCCTTCGGCGGCCAGTTCCCGATCAGCTGGTCGCTGGGCATTATTGGTGCCGCCCTCGGCGGCGTCATCGCCCTGTCGCTGCTGGTCCCGGCGCGGCCCCACCGGTCCGGTTGATCAGAAAATCCCTGCCAGCCAGTCGCGGACGTGGTCCCAGGCCCGGCCGCCCATGAGCGCGATCAATACAAAATAGGCGATACCGATCGTCGTGAAAAAATAAGAGCCCAAGATCGCCAGCCCGTCGCGCTCCATGACCCCCGCGGCCCCGAGCAGGATGCCCAGCGCGGGCAGGGTATTGCTGAATGGAATCGGCGCGGGAATGAGCAGCGTCACAGCGGCAAGGCACACCATGAACGCGTGCAATCGCACCAGTCGCGGCGTCGCCGTCATCGCCAACAGGCGCGGGCGGAGCACGCGCTCCAGCTGTCCGATGAGGCGGCTCGCACCCTCCAGCAGCCGGCGGAAAAAGCGCGGCGGGAGCACCGTGCGTCGGAGCTTTTGCGGCAGCCACGGTGGCAGGCCCAGCGCGAAGCGCCCGGCCATGATCGCGATCATCAGCCCGAGCGGCGTGGACAGCCCCGGCAGCGTCACCGGCGAGCAGAAGGGCAGGGCGAAGAGAATGATGAGCAGCGTATAGGCCCGCTCTTGCAGCACCCTGATGACCTCTTCCACCGTGACGGCGTGCTGTTTGAACTGCTCCGCCAGCCCATGCAGCTCGGCGGATAGGTTGTTCGGATGCGTGACGATGTTCCGGATGTGCATGGCGCGGGCACCACTGCTGACCCTCAGGTCCCGCGCTTGTTGCCGTAAAGTTCGATGTGCAGCCGTGGCGCGTAGCGGTAGCCGCGCGCCTTGCACAGCTTGCCCAGCCAGCCGGCCCGCGCGCGCAACGCCTCCACGGTCGTGCCCTCGGGCATCAGTAGCACCTTGGCGCGCGGGATGACGCGTCCGAGCTCCGCCAGCAGCGCTTCGATTTCGCCGACGTCGTCCGGCCGCACAACCACGAATTTCAATTGAAAGGGATACCGGTCCAGCCAGGCGCGCACCACTTCCGGCTGCCAGCGAAGCTGCTCGTGCCGGACTCGCCACGCATTATCGAGCCGTGCATCCGGCGCGGAATTTTTCAGCTTAGGGCTGAGCGAGGCCAGATCGCACGCGATGTCCCCGGGCGGAATCGTCGCCGCGGTCTCGATGGTGATGTGATGCCCCGATTGCTTCAGCTCGGCGGCAAGCTCGCGGATTCCCGGGGCAAGCATCGGTTCGCCGCCTGTAAGCACGACATGCCGCGCCGGGTGCCGCCGCACTTCGGCAACGATCTCGGCCATGGTCATCGGCGCGCCTTCGGGATGCCACGACGCATACGGCGTGTCGCACCAGTTGCAGCGCAGGTTGCAGCCGCTGGTGCGCACGAACACCGACGGCACGCCAGCCAGCTCGCCTTCGCCCTGCAATGAATGAAAGATTTCAGCAATTAACATGATGGCTTCAGGGGCAACGGCCCGGTGGATTCGTAAGCGGTCGGATCCGGCACATCTGCCAACAGGAAGGCCTCGCGGCGCTCGACGCAGGTGCCGCAGGTGCCGCAGTGCTGCACTCCGCCGCGGTAGCACGACCACGTGCGCGCGAAATCCACGCCGAGCCGCGCGCCCTCGGTGGCGATCTGCGCTTTGTTGAGTGCAATAAACGGCCGCAGCAGCTGGATGCCGGCGTGGGTGCCGAGCCGCACCGCATCGCCCATGGCGCGCATGAAGTCCTCGCGACAGTCGGGATAGATCGCGTGATCGCCGCCGTGCGCGGCGATGACGAGGCCTTCCGCGCCGTGGCTCTCGGCGTAGCCCGCCGCCACCGCGAGCATGATGCCGTTGCGTAAGGGCACGACCGTGCTGCGCATACTCTGCGCTGTGTAATGCCCCGCCGGGATCCCCCCGCCGCCCCGCAGCAGGTTCGAGGCGAAATGCCGCCCGATGAACTCCAGCGGGATGATCGTGTGACGCAGGCCGAGGCGGTCGGCGTGCTCGGCGGCGAACGGAATCTCGCGGTGGTTGTGCTTTGAGTTGTAGTCGAAGCTGAGCACTGCGCACACGGCGTGCTCCCGCCGCGCCCAGTGGAGCGCGACCACCGAGTCCATTCCGCCGGAGCAAAGCACCACGACTTGCATGTTGGATTGAAGATTGTCGGCCGTGGCGCGGGCGCAAATAGCAAATCTCCTTGGATCTCCCCTGCCTTTGCTGCGGCGGGAAACCCGGTCTGGCCTTTGCTGCGACGATGACTTTATTCGGGGTTTCATGGTCATCCTCTACGATCCCCGCTGCGCGGAATATGGCTCCGCCATGCGCCCGGAACAACCGGCGCGCATCCTGGGCAGCGCGGAGCATCTCCGGGCCGCGCACCCGGATTGGGAATGGCGTCAACCAGAACCCGCTGACGAGCCCGCCCTGTTGCTGGCGCACGCCCCCACTCTGCTCCAGCGCATCCAGCATCCGCCCGACATTGACGATGACACGCCCCACGTGCCCGGCATCTACGACCACGCGCGGCGGGCCGTCGGCGCCGCCATCGGGGGCGCGCGGCTCGCCCTCGCCGGCCGGAAGGCTTTCGCCCTGATGCGTCCGCCTGGCCACCATTGCACGCGCAACCAGGCGATGGGTTTCTGTTACCTCAACCAAATTGCCGTCGCCTCGCTCCGCGCGCAGGCTGGCGGCGCCGTGCGCGTGGCCGTCTGGGATTTCGACGCGCACCACGGCAACGGCACTGAGGACATCCTCGATGGCCGCCCGGGTTTCTTTTTCTCCTCCGTGCACCAGTTTCCCGGTTACCCCGGCACCGGCACGCGTTCCACCGTCAACTGCCGCAACTTTCCCGTCGCCCCGCACACCCCCCGCGCCCCTCACCTCGACGCTCTCGCGCGCTCCTGGGAGGCCGTGCTCGCCTTCAAGCCCGATCTGGTGCTCGTTTCCGCCGGCTTCGATGCCTATGCGCGCGATCCCATCATCAATCTGTCGCTCGAGGCGGAGGACTTCGCGGAACTTGGCCGCTGGCTCCGGCAAAGCACGCTGCCCGCCGCCGCCGTGCTCGAGGGCGGCTACAGCCCCGACCTGCCGCTGCTGATTGACGCTTTCCTTTCGGCGTGGGAGAAGTGAGGCTCTGGACTTCCGTTTGAACTCCCCGCCGCATTACGAACTCATCTCGTTGCCCGCGCAGCTCGCGCCACTTTACGCCGCGCTCGATCGCGTCTCCGAGGTCGCGCTCGATACCGAAGCCGACAACCTCTACCGCTACCGCACCCAGGTCTGCCTCCTCCAGATTCTCGCCGGCGGGGAAATCCACCTCGTCGACCTCCTCGCCGGCCTGCCGCTCGACGAGCTGTGGCCGCGCCTCGCCACCAAGCACCTCATCATGCACGGCAGCGACTACGATCTGCGCCTGCTCTGGGGCCTCTGCTCTTTCCGGCCACACCGGCTCTTCGACACCATGTTCGCCGCCCAGCTGCTCAACATCCCCCGCTTCGGCCTCGGCGCCCTGCTTGAGCAGTATTTCGGCGTCCAGCTCGACAAGGACCACCAGAAGGCCAACTGGTCGCGCCGGCCCCTCGAGCGCGAGTTGCTCGACTATGCCGCGCACGATGTCCATTTCCTGCCAGCCCTGCGCGACCGGATGAGCGCCGAACTCGGCCGGCTAGGCCGGCTCGAGTGGTTCGAACAGAAATGCCGCTGGCAGATCGAGGTTGCCCGCGAGGCATTCGCTGGCCCCGATGAAAATTCCTGGCGCATCGGCGGTTCGGAAAAGCTCGGCGGCCGCGGGCTCGCCGTGCTCCACGCCGTCTGGCACTGGCGCGAAAAATGGGCCGATCAGCTCGACACCCCGCCCTTCAAGGTCACCGGCAACGAGCTGCTGAAGCGGCTCGCGTTCGCCGCCGACGAGGGCCGGCCGGCCGACCAGATCCTGCGCCTTCACCTCGGCCGGCGCCACGACCGGCTTTTCCCCAGCCTCGCTGAGGCCGTGCGCCGGGGTCTGGCCACCGACCCTCACACTCTGCCGCGTCGTGAACGCCGCCGCGATTTCAATCCCATGACCCCTGACGAGCTCACCCGGCAGGACCGCCTCAAGGCCGACCGCGACTATCTGGCCGCCCAACTCGAGCTCGATCCCACGCTGCTTGCCACGCGGTCGCAACTCGCGCTTATCGCCCGCGACCCGGCGGGCATCGACACCTTGCTGCTGCCCTGGCAGGCGCAGCTACTCAAGACCGCCCCAGCCTGGAAGGGCTGATCAACCGCGGCATGGACGCCGGCTCCACCAACATCGCCCGCCACCTGCCGCTCATGGCCGCGCGGCAACCGGTGCATGCCGCCGTGAAAATTCCCCGGGGCCGCACGCGCGACGGCCGTATCGATTACCTTGCACTGACGTTTGCCGAGCTCGACGCCGAAGTGGAAGCCTGGGCCGCCAAGTTGCAGGCGCGTGGCGTGCGCCGCGGTGACCGCGTGCTGGTAATGGTGCGCCAGGGACTTCCGCTGATCGCGGTGGCTTTCGCGCTGTTCCAGCTCGGCGCGATCCCGGTGCTTCTCGATCCGGGCATGGGCCGGAAAAACTTCCTGGCCTGCGTTGCCCGCTCGCGCCCGCGCGTGCTGCTGGGCATCCCGCTGGCGCAGTTCAGCAGTCATTTTTTTCGGAACGTCTTCACCTCGGTGGAAGCCCGCATCTGGGTCAGCGGTTCAGCCACCGCACGCCTGCCCTCTGGTTCACTTCATCCGACTAGCAACTCAGACTTGGCCGCGACTGAAGCCACGGACCTCGCAGCGATTCTATTCACCAGCGGTTCGACCGGTGCGCCGAAGGGCGTGTGCTACGAACATGGCATGCTTGACGCCCAGGTGCGGCTTGTGCGCGACACCTACGGCATCGAGCCGGGTGGGGTCGACCTTCCCCTCCTGCCCATCTTCGCGCTCTTCAATCCCGCACTCGGCCTCACTACCATCGTGCCGGAGATCGATCCCCGCCGGCCCGCTGCCGTTGACCCGGCGAAAATCGTGCAGGCCATCCGACAGGAGAGCGTCACCAATTCCTTCGGCTCGCCCACGCTCTGGCGCAAAATCAGCCAGCATTGTCTCGACCGCCAGTTGACCCTGCCGTCGCTGCGCCGCGTGCTGATGGCCGGCGCGCCGGTGCCGCCGGCGTTGTTCGCCGCGGTGCAGCAGATCCTGCCCAACGGCACAGCGCACAGTCCCTATGGCGCCACTGAGGCGCTGCCGCTCGCCAGCATCAGCGCCGCGGAAGCCGGCGGGGAAACCGCTGCGCTCACCGCCGCGGGAGCCGGCACCTGCGTCGGCCGGCCTGTCCGGGAGATCTCCGTTAAAATCATCGCTGCTTCTGACGTTCCGCTCAAAAAGCTGGCCGAAACCAGTGAACTACCAGCCGGGGGCATCGGGGAAATCATCGTGCATGGTCCCGTAGTCACCAAGGCCTACGACGCGCTCCCCGATGCGACTGCCCTCGCTAAAATTGAAGCCGCGGAAACTTCCGGCCAATATACCACCGCCTGGCACCGGATGGGTGACCTCGGTTACTTCGATATACAGGGCCGGCTGTGGCTCTGCGGCCGCAAGGCGGAGCGCGTGGATACTCCCGCCGGTCCGCTCTACCCAGAGCAGGTCGAGCCGATCTTCAACGCCCACCCCGCTGTCGCGCGCACGGCACTCATCGGCCTCGGTGAACTTGGCCGGCAGCGGCCGGCCCTCGTCGTCGAGCCCCGCTCACCGGCAACGGTGCGAACCCAATCCACCCGCCGCCAATTGCTCCGCGAGCTGCGGGCGCTCGGGTCAAACCATGCCGTCACGGCTGGCATCCGCCATTTCTTCCTGCACCCGGCCTTCCCCGTCGATGTGCGCCACAATGCCAAAATCCACCGTCTGGCCCTCGCGCGCTGGGCCACCACGCAGCGGGCGTATGAGATGGACAAGCGCGAGGTTTCCCGCGAATCGCTGAACCTGTGAACGACCTCGTCTTTATCACCGGTGCGAGCGGGTTTATTGGCGGCAAAATCGCCGGCCGGCTGCTCGGCGCCGGCCGGCGCGTGCGCGTCCTGGCGCGCCACCCGCTGCCGGAACTGGATAAACTCGGCGCCGAGGTCGTGCGCGGCGATCTCGCTGACCGCGCCGCGCTGCAGCAGGGCTGTGCGGGCGCCGGCACGGTGTTCCATATCGCCGGCCGGGTCGGCGTATGGGGCCCGGAGGCGGATTTCTTCCGCGTTAATGTCGATGGCACGCGCCATGTCCTCGCTGCCTGCCGTGCCACTGGTGTGCCGCGGCTCGTCTACACCAGCTCGCCCAGCGTCGTCTACAACGGCGGCGACCTCGCGGGTGTGGACGAGTCGGCGCCGCTCTGCACGCAGGCGCCCTGCGCCTACCCGACGAGCAAGGCCGCGGCGGAGCGGCTGGTGACGGCGGCTCATTCCCGCGAGCTGGCGACCGTTTCGCTGCGCCCGCACCTCGTCTGGGGTCCGGGCGACCGCAACGTCGTGCCCCGCGTGCTCACACTGGCGAAAAAGGGCCGCCTCAGGATTATCGGCGCTGGACGGAACCGCGTCGACTGCACGCACATCGAGAACGTTGTCGATGCGCATCTCCTGGCCGAGTCCGCCCTGGCCAATTGTCACCTATTAAGTGACAATAGCTTTTCTTCCTCCGGCGATTGTCACTTAATAGGTGACAAGGCTCCGGAGGCTGCGGGGAATTCCGGGGTTGGCGGCCGGGCCTACTTCATCACCAACGGCGAGCCGGTCGTGCTGTGGGACTGGATCAACGAACTGCTGCGCGGGGCGGAGCTGCCCGAGGTCACGCGGCATGTTCCGGTGCGCACGGCCTACGCCCTTGCCGGCGTGCTGGAAGCCCTGTGGTCGCTGCTGCCGCTCAAAGGCGAGCCGCCCACGACGCGCTTCGTGGTGAAGGAACTCGCCACCGACCATTGGTTCAACATCGCTGCCGCGCGCCGCGACCTCGGTTATGCCCCGCGCGTGACGATGGCCGCGGGCACCGCCGGGCTCATCGAATACTTGCGCCACGGTGGGGCTTAGCGGGCGGTTTTTCCGGGGGCCAGGTTCTCCGCGAAGAATTTTTCCACCGCCTGATGAAATTTCAGCGAGGCCTCCTCGTGACGGAACCCGTGTCCTTGCTTTTTTTCAATGATGGCGGTGTAAGGTTTCTGGAATCTCTCCAGCTGGGCACGCAATTCGCGCCATTGCCTGATTTCCACGCGCCGGTCGTTCTCCCCGTAGGCGTGCAGGGTCGGCACCCGGATGCGCTTGACGAAGTTCAGTGGTGAAGTCGCCGCGGCATAGGCGGCTTCGGGGGCAATCCATTCCTTCTGGTAGTCGTAGTCGCCGGCCTCGATATAGGCGTCACCCCCGTAGCCCTTGAAGGCCACGGCCAGATTCGCCACGCCGATGTAGTTGACCGCGCAGCAATAGAGTTCGGGAGTAATGGTCACGCCCGCCAAGGCCGCGTAGCCCCCGTAGCTCGCACCGCAGATTGCCACCCGCTTGGGGTCGGCGATGCCCTGTGCCACCGCCCAGTGAACGGCATCCGTCAGGTCGTCCTGCATGGCCCTTCCCCACTGATGACGGCCCTTGCTGACAAACTCTCGCCCATAACCACCGGAACCCCGGTAATTGACTTGGAGCACCGCATAGCCGCGACTGGCGAAAAATTGCGCCTCGTTATCAAAGCCCCAGTAATCGCGTTCCCCATAGGGACCGCCATGCACCAGCAGGACCAAGGGCGCGCGCTGGCCGGCCGGGCCGGCGGGCCGCGTCAGATAGCCGTGGAGCTCCAGCCCGTCGCGCGCGTTGAAGATCACCGTCTCCCTCGGCCGCATACGGACGGGATCAATATCGGGCCGGATGCGCCTGAACAACGCCAGCGAGGGTTGCTTCAGGTCGAGGACGAAGTAGCCGCCGGGGTCGCGGTCGTTGGCCACGCGCACAAGTATCGTCTGCTCGTCCGCGGATGTGCTGACCACCGCGCAGTCGTAACCCGGGAAGGTATTTTCCAGCCGGGCCTGCACCGCCGCCCGGGCGGGATCGAACCAGTGGTAATGCGGCCGGTCGGATTCGTAGCGCACGCCCAGCAACCGCTGTTGCTGATAATCCATGATCACCTCCCCGATCTCACCTTCCTGCGGCACGAACAAAGCGGGGCCGCGCTCCCGTGTGCCGGTGTTGTAGGCGTAAAGCGCGCCCCGGTCGTGCTCCTCACGCGATATCAGGTAAAGGGTGACGTTGTCGGCCGAAAACATAAGGGGTTCCCATGTCTCCGTGAATCCATGAATGGGGAAACGGGCGACTTCCAGAAACCGTCCGTTTGCCCCTT
The DNA here is from genome assembly GCA_023269565.1 of Opitutaceae bacterium. Taxonomy (GTDB): domain Bacteria; phylum Verrucomicrobiota; class Verrucomicrobiia; order Opitutales; family Opitutaceae; genus JAHFTD01. Next base: position 40,951 of record JAHFTD010000011.1, read on the forward strand.
CTCCCTGCAAATACCAGGCGTCATTGATACCCAGCTTGCGTCGGGCTAGCCGTGGCCGCCCCCGCTGGTCCGTATAGTGCTTCTCGAATGAGCCGTCGCCGGTATAGATACGGCGGTAGGCCCTCGTCTTGATGTTATAGCTCCGGATGGTGTATTGCGCCCCAAATTCGCCTACCGCGATCTCGTCGCTGTGCAGGGGTAGTATGTTAGCAATATGCCCACGACTGCCGCTGTTATAGGACTCCAGCAGCCGCGTGATTTTCTTTCCGCTCAAATCACTAACCCCCACAAAACTTGACTCGTTGCCGCCAACATCGCCGCCGAACACAAAGTGCTCGTTGCCTTTCCAGAAGAAAAATTCGACGTTCTCATTTACCCCTTCCAGCACAATCCG
>JAHFTD010000152.1 GCA_023269565.1 Opitutaceae bacterium
TGGGCCTTGGTTTACTGGAACGTCTGCAAGGGATGGTATGCAATGCGCGGCCGGCGGGGCGTTTGTCCCTGCCACGATCGCAGCGATTCCGGGCGGCCCGGCGAGACACACTGCATGCCTGCGCAGGGTCTGCATCAGCCCGCGCGATTCCGACGCGTTTGCCCGCTGCTGCAGGAAACCAAGGCCGGCTGGCGGTGTTCAGTGGCCGCGGCGCGGGTGCGTCCCTTCTGGAGCCGGGCCCTGCTATTTTTTGGGGTAACGGGCGCGGCGTTGTATCTGCTGGCGGCGGCAGTCGCCCTGCAGATCTTCCATCGCATCGGCTACCAGCGGCTGGCCTACAAGGATGTGGTCTGGCCCGGGCACTGGAATCGTTTCCACCAGGTTCAATCCTCCTTTTTTCGCGACCAGGGACTGCAGGCCCTCCAAAGTGGGGACAACGGACCCGCCATGCTTTCGCTGTCCACCGCCTGGCAAATTGACCCGGGGGACTACGAATTGGGTCTGCTGCTCGCCCAGCTGTGGGCCTTCCGGGGCGGTTACGGCTACAGCGACACAATTTTTTCCCAGCTCCTGAGTGATTTCCCGGATCAGGCCACGCGGACTGCCTTGGATTACCATGACATGCTGCTGGGCGCGCAGCGGTTCCAAGCGCTGGCCGAACTCTGCCTCACCCGCCTGGCCGTCGAGACAGGTCGTCGACCCATCTACGAGAACTCACTCTTCTACGCGCTGGAGCAGGGACGCCTGGCGGCTAAATTCACCGAGGAGCATGCGACGCAACTCAACCGGCTGCCGCCGCGGATCGCGTTGCTCACCCGGGCCTACGCGCTCGGGCAGCAGGGCCGGGTCGCCGAGGCACGGGAACTCCTGAAACCCCGGCGCGCCGCCGCTGACGGCGTGATCTTCCTGCGCTTGCAAATCGAGGCCCTGGCCCGGCTCGGCGCCGGCGCCGAGGCCACGCAGCTCCTTAACCATTATGCCAAGACGTTCGGTCCCTTTGAGCAGTCGGCCCTGCAGTATTACGTCACTGCCTTGAACGATCACAGCGATCTCGCCCGCAGCGATTTCCGGGTGATGCTGCGCCGGCCCCTGAGTCCGCGCGAATTCGACCGCACCTGTGCTCTGCTGATCCGGACGGGCGACCGTGACTCGCTGCGGTTGCTCCCAGGACTGCTCTGGTTGGATTCCCTGCAGAGCAATCCCGAGGCGGCGGCGGCGCTGTGGGTCGCGGGCCTGACCCTCGGCGAGAAAAGCGTCACGGCCCGGGCCGCCGGCAAACTGGCGGAATTGCACCGCACGGAAATCCCCGCCATCGAGGCCATCAATTTTCTCTCCGTGAATCCCGCCGACAACCGCTCGGTGCCTTATCTCGTGAAAATAATCCGCCTGCCGCGGGAGACCATCTACGCACTGGTGGCCGAGGCCAACCGCCATCAGATCGAGGCGCAGGCCCGGCTGCGGCGGGAAAACTGATTTGCGTTTGGGGGCGCCGCATCTATGCCTTGGCGATGCCCGTTTCCGATCCGTCCGCGCCGCCCGACGACCTGACCCATTTCCCGATGACGACGACCGGTGACGCTTCCGCCCACTCCCGCCGATGAACAGCATGACTGGATACGGCCACGCGTTGGCTGCAATGGGGGCGCACACGCTCAATGTGCAGATCAGCTCGGTCAACCGCCGCGGACTCGACCTCAGCCTGTCACTCCCGGATGAGTGGCAGCGACTGGAGACGCCGATCGCCGAAGCCATCCGCAAGGTGGTGCTGCGGGGCAAGGTGCATGTGGCGGTCGACATCAACGGCTCCACTGAATCCGGCGGCGCGTGGGACGAGGCGGCGGTTGGCCGCACGCTCGACCAGCTCGCCACGCTGGCCCGCGCCCGCCAGATGAAATTTGAACCCACCGTGGAGCTGCTCTGGCAGGTGGCCAATGCGCAGCGTCCCGGTTCGCAGCTGCCGCCAGCCGAGGCTGCCGCCGGACCACTCCTCGCCGCTGTGCATGCGGCGTTGCACGCCCTGGCCGCGATGCGGGCCAAGGAGGGCGCGGCGCTGCTCGCCGATCTGGTGGCCCGCCTCGCCAATCTGGACCAACTGCTGGGAAAAATAGCCGGGCGCGCGCCGCTGGTCACCGCCGGCTACCGCGAACAGTTGCTGCAACGCTTGCGGCAGGCCGGATTGCCGCTCGATGTCGGCGACGAGCGGGTGCTGAAGGAAGTGGCGCTCTTCGCCGACCGGTGCGATGTGAGCGAGGAGCTGACGCGGCTGCGGCACCATCTCGCGCAGCTCAACGAGGTGCTGCGGAGCGCGGGCGAGACGGGGCGCAAGTCCGATTTCATCCTGCAGGAAATCGGCCGGGAAATCCACACCGTCGGCAGCAAGGCCAACGACCTCACCATCGCCCAGTTGGTCATCGAATTCAAGAACGAGCTCGAGCGCGTGCGCGAGCAGACGGCCAACGTGGAGTAATACCAACGTCCCTTTTGTTTTGGACTTTGCGGTGCCTGAGCCGG
>JAHFTD010000153.1 GCA_023269565.1 Opitutaceae bacterium
CAAGTCCGTCGTCCTCCAGACGAAGAACGGCCTTTATTTCGTCAGCCCCGACAACGGCACGCTCGCCCTCGTGGCCGCCGAATACGGCATCGCCGCGGTGCGTGAAATCGACGAGAAGGTGAACCGCCGCCCCGGCACGGAATGGTCGCACACCTTCCACGGCCGCGACGTCTATTCCTACACCGCGGCGCGCCTCGCCGCCGGCGTCATCACCTACGAGCAGGTCGGGCCGCGGCTCGAACCGAAGGTCGTCACGCTCGATTATCCGGCACCCACCGTGGAGAACGGCACCGCCACCGGCATGATCTACACCTCGCGCGGCCTGCTCGGCAACACCGCCGCCAACATCGACCGCGCGACCTTCGCCCGCCTCGGCCTCAGCCTCGGCGATGAGACGGTCGTCACCATCCGGCACGGTGGCAAGGTCGTCTGGGAGCAGACGGTGCCGTTTGTCCGCACGTTCGGCGAGGTGCCCGTGGGCAGGCTCCTGCTCTTCATCAACAGCAGCGGCTTCGTCTCGCTGGCGATCAACCAGGGCAACTTCGCAGACACCCACGGCATCGATTCCGGCCGCGACTGGACGCTGAGCGTCCGGAAGAAATAGCCGCCGCGGGTCGCGCCCGTCCGCCATGAAGAAACCGACCGCCGAGGAGCGCCGGCGCATGTGCACCCGCAAGCGCCGCTACCGCACGCAGGGCGACGCCCTCGACGCCGCGTTGCTCGCCGGGGTCGAGCGCCAGCGCGCCGCCTACCAGTGCCAACTGTGCGGCTGCTGGCACCTGACCACCCGCTGACGAATCAGTGCAGGGACAATGTCACCTATTAAGTGACATTCTCTTCCGCCACGGCGGTGCCTCAGTCCCCGGGCCGGGCGTAATGCCGCCGGGCCAGCAACGAGATCGGCAGTCCGATGCACAACATCAGAACGACCGCCCCGATCACGACACTCTGGGGAGTCAGGGGCGGTTGCTGGGCGCGGGAAAGCGGCACCACGATCAGATTCATCACCAACCAGACGAACCCGCCGTAGACCAATCCGACGGCCAGGGCATTCCTCCGCAGCAACGCGACCCGCGGGTAGAGCAAAAAAAAGAAAACCGTCCAGATGAGCGCGACGAGGTAATGAAACAAGGTGCCGGCCAGCACCATTGCGGCCCCGCCGGCGGAGGCGGTTTCGCGGCCCAGCGCCGCGCTCGCGATGTAGTAGGCGATGCGCTCCGGATTGCGGCCGCCGCGAACACAGTAAGTGACGACCGCCGCCGTCCCGTCCAGCGTGCCCGCGACCAGCCATGCGGTGGCAATGGCGGCGGTCAGGCTCCGGGGCGGAGAGGCAGCGGTCGGAGCGGCGTCCATCGGCGTCAGACGAGCGCCGCCGTGAGGGTGATGGCGGCGTTCAGCACGCGCGAGACGGGGCAGGTCGCCTTCGCCTTGGCGGCAATCTCCTCGAATTGCGCCGCGGCGACGCCGGGCACCTTCGCGGTGAGCACGAGGTGCGACGCCGTGATGGTCCAGCCCTGCGGCGGCACGTTGTCGAAACTCAGTTCGGCGGCGACCTCCAGCCGTTCGGGCGTGAAGCCGGCCTCGCCCAGCGCAGCCGACAGCGCCATCGCGAAGCAGCCCGCGTGCGCCGCGGCGATGAGTTCCTCCGGATTGGTGCCGGCGCCCGAGGCAAAGCGGGAGCCGAAGGAGTATTCCGTATGCCGGAGCGCGCCCCCCGGGGCGGTGAGCGTGCCCTTGCCTTCCTTGAGCGAGCCCTGCCAGACGGCGGTAGCGGTGCGTTTCATGGTGAATGCGTGGTTGGTTGGCTGAAATGAGAACCTAATCCGCCCCCGGCGCAACCGCCGATCATGCGGCGCTATTGTCCGGAGCACGAGTCAGGCGCCGGACTTGGGGAACGGCACCAGCGCGGGCACCCTCCGCTGGTATTCCACATAGGGCTGCCCGATGGCCGCGACGAGGTCGCGCTCTTCCAGCCGGGTGCCGATGAGGATGTAGCCGGTCGTCGCCACGGCGAACAGCAGGTGGCCCGCCGTCATGGTCGGCGCGGCCCAGAAGGCGATGATGAAGCCGGTCATGATCGGATGCCGCACGAGCCCGTAGAAGAAGCGTGTCTTGAACTCCGGTGGCCGCGGGCCCTTGCCGTTCAGGTAGAGGTAGACCTGCCGCAGGCCGAAGAGGTCGAAGTGGTCGACCATGAAGGTCGAGAGCAGGACAACCAGCCAGCCGAACGCGAAGACGCCCTGGAGCAGCCTGCGGCCCGGCGGGGACGCGACCGACCATACCACGGTGTTGATCGGCGCCCAGAACCAGAAGATCGCGAGCAGGATGAGACTGGAGAGAAGCACGTAGGTGCTGCGCTCGATGTGCCGCGGCACAAACTGCGTCCACCACTGCTTGAACCCCTTCCGGGCCATCACGCTGTGCTGGACGGCGAACAGACCGAGCAGCGCCGCATCGAGCAGCACCGCCGGCCAGAGGGCCAGCGAGGTCGGGCTGGCGTCGATGGACCG
>JAHFTD010000012.1 GCA_023269565.1 Opitutaceae bacterium
CGGAGAAATACCGGCATAACAAGCCGCGCATCGACCAGGACATCTTCTGGCGCCCGATCCCCGGCACGACCTGGCCCGAGGGTTGGGCCGCGACGACTGCCTGAGTTTGCTTGTGTTAGGGTTCCGTCGTCGTGTCCGCCGGGCTCAATGCCCGCGGACGCGTCGGCGGTAATCCGACGGCGCGAAACCGATCTCCTGCTTGAAGGCCTTCGAGAAGTGGAACACGTCGCAGAACCCGAGCGTGTCCGCGATCTGCTTCAACGAGTAATCCCCGTGGTAGATCGCCGCACAGGCCCACTCCAGCCGGCGGCGCTTCTGGTAGCGGCCCGGTGACTCGTGCGTGAGCTGGACGAAGCGCTTCCGGAAATTCTCGTAGTTCAGTCCTACCATGAGCGCGACATCCTGCGGCACCAGCCAGCCCGCGGCGCCGCGATCGCCGAGCAGGCGCAGACTTTTCTCGAGCCAGGCGTCGCGGCCGGTCTGCCGCGTGCTCTCCGCGTCGGCCGCGACCATGTCAATGATCACATGCAGTAACCGGCCGAGCGCGCGCAGCGGTGCGCCGGCGCTGTGCAGCGGCTCGCTCTTCACCACCTCGTGCAGACGCCGCCGCCAGTAATCCATCGCGCCGAGCCGCAGCACCGGGTGCTCCGGCACCAGCAGGCCCTGCGCGCGCCACAGCTGGAACTGCGGCCCGTCGAACACAAAGTAGATCTGCGTCCACTCGCTGCCCGGCAGCGGCCCGTAGGCGTGGGCAATCTCGGGAAACACTAACACGACGTCCCCGGGCCCAAGCTCGACCTTCGTGCCACGGGCATCGCGGTAGTAGCCGCGCCCCTCGACCATCAGCATCAGGGTGAACCGTCTCAAAATCCGCATGCCCGTCGGATCGATGCCGGGCACGTTGCGCAGCAGCCCGGCCAGTTCGATCTCCCCCACGGCAGTGCGAAGCGGGTTCTGCAGCCAGGGTTCGGAGCGGTATTTAGGAGCCGGGGGCACGGACCCAAAATTTACATGACTTCTCCCACTTCAACCATTTAATCCGGACTCGTTCGCGAGTATTGTCTTCCCATGAGCACCACCACGACGCTGCCCCAGCTCTATTCCTATGGCCACGAGCTGGAGATGACCGACGACAAGGTCGGCCTCCTGCGCGACTCCACCGACGCCGTCAAGGACCGGGAGGAATTGCACCGCCGCTTCGCTGAGGCCGGCTACCTCTATCTGCCCGGCTATCTCGACCGGGACGAGGTCCTCGCCGCGCGCGCCAGCTTGACCGACGGACTCGCTGCGGCCGGCGTCCTCGATCCGGCCTACTCGACCATCGACGCCGTCTGCAACCCCGGCGCGGGTTACGTCTTCAAGCCCGAGCTCACCACCAACAACCCGGCGATCCAGAACCTGCTATATGCCGGCCGCCTGCCGGAATTCTATGCGAATTTCTTCAACGAGCCAATCCGCCACTACGATTTCACCTGGCTGCGCGCCATCGGTCCGGGCAAGGGCACCAACCCTCATTGCGACCTGCCCTACATGGGCCGCGGCACGCACACGCACATGACCTGCTGGGTGCCCTACGGTGACATCTCCTTCACCCTCGGCGGCCTCATGATCCTCGAGGGCTCGCACAAACGCATGGACCTGCTCGAAAGTTACGTCTATCGCGACGTCGACGCCTTCTGCGAGAACAAGCCCCAGCAGGCCGACGCGGCCAAGGCCGGCAAATGGGCCTTCACCGGCACGCTCTCGCACAACCCACCGATGGTCCGCAACAAGTTCGGCGGCCGCTGGCTCACCACCGAGTTTAAGGCCGGCGACTTTATCACCTTTGGCATGTTCCTCGTGCACGCCTCGCTCGACAACCGCACCGAGAACCGCCTGCGCATCTCCAGCGACGCCCGCTACCAGCGAGCCAGCGAGCCGATCGACGAGCGCTGGGTCGGCATCAACCCGCCCGGCCACACCACCGCCGGCAAGCGCGGCCGCATTTGCTGAACCGCGCCATGGTTGCTCCCGCTTCCGCCACTCCTCCTGTTACGTCCGCCATCGGCCGGATGGCTGCCGTGCAGGATATGGCCCGGCTCCTGCGCCTGCTCTTCGAGATCGAGCGCGAGTTCGTGTGCACCGCCACCACCCTCATCTACCGCGTCGGCGAGCCCGAGCAGAAATACCTCCTCTGCCAGCACGTCTGGGAATCCGCCGGTCACGCCCGCTTCCTCCGCGAGCGCGGCCGCGAGCTCAGCGGCTTTGGCACCGGGGAAAATGTCCGCGCGGAACTCCGCCAGCTCTTCACCGAGGCCGTCATGCCCGCCGACGGCTACGTCGCACTCGCCGGTTTCTACCGCGTATTCAAGCCCGCCCTGCTCGCCGCCTACCGGCACTATTTGTCGGCCACGCACCACCTCGCCGACTGGCCGTCGCGCAAGCTCGTCGAGGAGTTCATCGCCGACGAGGAACGCCACGCCCGTGAGATGGAACCCTGGCTCGGCGCGGTCGACGCCACCGCCTGGCTCGCACATCTGCGCACCGCTCTCGCCGCCAACGGCGACCTGCTCGGCGACCACCCGCACTCCCCGCTGCCCACCGACTTTGCCTGGGAATCGTCCGGCCGCGCGTATGCGCATCTCGCCACCTGCAACCGCGGCAAGTATCCGACCTGCTCCAGTGTCTTCAGCCTCGACCCCGCCGAGACGCCCATCGTCCGCCCCTGGCTGGTTGACCCAAAGACCGACGCGCGCGTCATCCGCCTTATGGTCTATGTGTGGCTGATGATGGAACTGGATGCCGTCGACTATCTCGCCACGATCTTCATCGACACGCCCGACGCCCCGTTCGACCTGCACCACGACCTGGCGCGCCACCTCTGGGACGAGTCCCGCCACAGCCAGTTCGGCTACCGGCAGCTGCCCAAGCTCGGCGTGGATCTCATGACGCTCGAGCACTCGCTCGATCTCTACAACATCCTCGTCCAGATGCCGCCGCACGAGCGCTACGCGATGATGACGATGGAATTTGAGGCCGGCAGCTTCCCGACCAAGGCCCTCGTGATGGACCGCGTGCGCGAGCTGAACGACTTCGAGGCCGACACGCTCCTCGCCTTCGATCGCAACGACGAACAGAACCATGTCCGTTACGGCCACCACTGGCTGCCCGAGATCATGGCACTGTGCGGCGACACACGGCCCGTTGAGGAATTCGTCAAGGCCACACAGGCGCGGTTCGCCGCGGTGGCGCAGGTGCACGGCAATCGCACGCCGCACGCCCTACCGCCCGAGCGCCGCCTGACGGGGAACAAGCTCCTGAAACTGGCCGGCGTGGCGTGAAGTGGAACGCGGCCTCTCGGGCACGTTTCTTCGGTGTTCGTCCCATGGACCCGTTTGCCAGCCGTTTAATTTTCATTTGTTTTCAGGATGATTCCTGTCGCGCAACCCGGCCGAGTTCGGTTCATTTGAAGCCAGTCCCACCGGATTCGCCTTTTCCCTTTTTCATTTCCATGTCTCTTTTTCGGTTCGCGTCTGTCAGTTCGTCCCGACCCGCGCCCGGCGCTCGCCCCTCGCCGCGGATAATCCATCCATGAAAACTTATCGCGCCGCGCTTGTCGGCACCGGCTCCATCGGCGACGCCCATGTGCGGGCCGTTGAGGCCACCCAGGGTCGCGTCACGCTCATTTCCGCCGTCGACATCGACGCGAAACGCGTCGCTGCCTTTGCCCAGAAGCACGGCATTGCCAGCCACTACACGGATTACACGGCGATGCTGGCCGCCGAAAAGCCCGACCTTGTCCTGGTCGCCACCCCGCCGGCGCAACACATGTCCATGAGCATCGCCGCCATGGAGGCCGGCGCCTGGGTGTTGTGCGAGAAACCGCTGTGCGGCTCGCTGGCCGAGCTCGACCGCATCGAGGCGGCGGAGCTACGCACCGGCAACTACACCGCCTGCATTTTCCAGATGCGCTTCGGCTCCTCCACGGCGCATGTCCGCCGCCTCGCCGACCGCGGCCTGCTCGGCCGCCCACTGGTGGGCGTCTGCAACACCCTGTGGTTCCGCGACGAGGCCTACTACGCGGTGCCGTGGCGCGGACGCTGGGAGACCGAACTCGGCGGACCGACCATGGGGCTGGGCATCCATGCGATGGATCACTTCCTGCACCTAATGGGAGACTGGAAGGATGCCCGCGCGCTCGTCACCACGCTCGACCGCGCCATCGAGGTCGAGGATGTCTCGCTGGCCCTCGTCACCTTCACCAGCGGCGCCGTAGGTTCCATCGTCAACAGTGCGCTCAGCCCGCGTCAGGAAACCTACCTCCGCCTCGACTACCAGAAGGCCACCGTCGAACTCACCCATCTTTACGGCTACACCCGAGACAATTGGAAATTCACGACCGTCCCGCCCGCGCAGGAGGACGACCTGCTGGCGGCCTGGCAGAACTTTCCCCCGGAGGTCGGCGCCACGCACGGCACCCAGCTCAACGCCTTTGTGGCCGACATGGATGCGGGCCGCCGCCCACTCACCTCCGGCGACCAGGCGCGCCAGACGCTCGAGCTGCTCACCGCGATCTACAAATCCGGATTCACGGGTGAGATTGTCACCCGCGGTTCCATCAAGCCAGGCGACCCGTTCTACCTCGCGCTGCATGGCCACCGTGCGCCCAAGCGCGTCAAGGGCGAGCCGCCGCGGGTCGTTTGAGCCGCCCGCCATGATCCGCGAGGCGCTCGCCGCGCGCACGCTCACCGGCTACCTCTGGGGCAGCCGTGACCGTCTCTGGCGCGGCCTCGGCCTCGCCCTGCTGCGCTCGCTCGCCGTAGCGCCGTGCCCCTGGCTGTTCCAGCGGATGATCGACGTCGCCGTGCCCGCTCGCGACTACGGGGCAGTCTTCGCGCTCGCCGCGGTCTTTTTACTGCTGCTCGGCGTGCACTATTTCTTCTCCGTCTGGGGCGCCAATGAGATCGCCAAGGCCATGGCGCAGATGATGGTCGAGTTGCGCAGCCGGCTTTTCTTCAAGCTCCAGTTTCTCAGCTTCGGCTACCTCGACCAGCAGAAGACCGGCCGGCTCCTCTCCAAATACGCGTTCGACACGCAGAAGGTCGAAGTCCTGCTCTACAACATTCTCAACCAGTTTCTGCCGAACATCCTCTACGGCGGCAGCATCTTTGTCATCCTTGCCGTCCTGAACTGGCGCCTCGCCGGCGTGCTCGCGCTCGTGCTGCCCGCCTACGGCTTCGCCAAGTATCACTTCTTCGGCCGCATTCAGCACAGCAACCGCGAGGCGCGCCGCGCCCAGGAAAAGCTCACCGGCACCGCCAGCGAATACATCTCCGCGCTCCGCCTCGTTCGCAGCTTCGGCGAGGAAAGCCAGGCTGAGGCTGACCTCGGCCGCACCAGCCTCGATTTCGCCCGGCACCGCGTGCAGCAGAGCTACCTCAACGCCATCTACGGCACCTTCTGGTATGTCAGCAGTCAGGTCATCGCGCTCATCGTCATGGCCGGCGGCGCCCTGCTCGCCATCCGCGGCCCCATCTCCTACGGCACGCTCTTCGCCTTCGTCGCCGGCCTGCCCATCGTGCTCGGCCCCATCCAGGCCTTCGTCGTCCTGAGCGAGCAGTTCTTCATCGGCCGCGAGAGCTACCAGAGCATCAAGGAACTCATTGACTCGGCCTACGTCGAGGCTTGGCACGGCACCCGGCGCGTCACGCGCCTGCGCGGCGAGATCCGGTTCGAGAATATTTCTTTCGCCTACCCGACCGCCCCCGACCGCCGCGTCCTGCACGATATCAACCTCCACCTCCGGCCCGGCGAGCACATCGCCTTCGTCGGTCCCTCCGGTTCCGGCAAGAGCACCCTCGCCAACCTGCTGCTCGGCCTCTACGCGCCCAGCGTCGGCTGCATCCTCATCGACGGCGTGCCGCAGGCCGAATGGGACATGCGCTGGGTCCGCCGCCAGCTCGCTGTCGTGCTGCAGGACAGCCTCCTGCTCTCCGGCACCATCGCCGAGAACCTCCGCTTTGCCCGCGCCGACGCCACCGACGCCGAGATCCGCGCCGCCGCGCAGCAGGCCAACGCCGAGGAGTTCATCTCGCGCCAGCCCGCGGGCTACGCCACGCTCGTCGGCGAACGCGGCGTCACCCTCTCCGGCGGCCAGCGCCAGCGGCTGGCCATCGCCCGCGCGGTCCTGCGCAACCCGCCCGTGCTCATCCTCGACGAGGCCACCTCGGCGCTCGATTACGAGAGCGAGCGGTTGATCCAGGATGCGCTCGACCGCCTTGCCGCCGGCCGCACCGTCATCACCATCGCCCACCGCCTCAGCACCATTCGCAATGCCCACCGCATCATCGTGCTCGATGCCGGCCGCATCACCGAGGAGGGCGACTTCCGCGCGCTCACGGCCAAGGGCGGCGCCTTTGCCCGGCTCGTGGCCGCGCAAAATACTGGCGACGGCTTCCTCCATCTGTAATCTTTCCCTTCATGAAAACCCCGCTGTTCATCGTCGCACTGCTCCTCACCGCCGTTCTGGGTTCCGCGCAGGAAATTTTCCCCGGCCTCAAGTCCGTCCTCTCCGCCGCCGAATGGAAACGCGCCGGACTCGACCGCCTCTCGCCCGACGAGCTCGGCGTTATCGACGCGGCGCTCATTCGCCACCACTCCGGCGCCACCGCCCACCTGCAGACCGAGCTCGCCATCGCGCGCCAGGCCGTCACCACGGTGGCGGTCGAGCAGAAGAAGGGCCTGCTCCAGCGTTTCGGCCTGCCGGTGTTTGACGATTCCGACTGGCGCAACCTGCCGCCGTTGAAGGCCCGGGTCGTTAAATGGGAAACCGCCAACCGCTTCCTGCTCGACAACGGTCAGGTCTGGGAGGGTTTCGAGCCCATCACCTACGAGCTCGTCGGCAAGGACATCGAGATTCAGGCCCGGCCGCACGGCCAGTTTACCCTCATCGTGGACGGCGTGAACACTACTCTGCGTGTCATGCGCCTGCGCTGACCCACTGTGCTGACCCTTGCCAACGCTGACCTCCGAGTCGACCTGCTCGATCCCGTCGCGGAGCAAGCCCGGCTCGGTCCTCGCTTCTGCTGGGGCGGCTACATCTGGCAGGCGCATGATCGCAGCATCGGCACGCTCCTGACCGGACCGGAATGGCCCGGGGTTACCCCCGAGCCGCACAACGGCCAGGGTTTGCCGGAGTCTTTCCGCCACAGCACCACGACCGGCGAACCCCTGCTCTGGGACGGTGCGGTCGGCCTCGCCCCGGGTGCGGGTGTGCTCGGTCGCAACGCTCAGGGCAACATCGCCGTCACTTCTCCGTGCACCTGGCAAATCGACCTGCAGTCCGACCGCGCCGTGTTTTGCACCGCGCAAAGCGTGGGACGCTGGTCCTACTCACTGGAGCGCACCATTGAATTGCACAGTCGTCAGTTGCGTTCGCATTCACACCTGACCAACCGCGGTGCCACGCCGCTCGTGCTTGAGTGGTTCGCCCATCCTTACTTTGCGCTACAGGCCGACGGCCTCCTGCGCGTGACCCTCCCCGAGGGCACACAGCTGGCCGAAAATCCGGGCTATGTTCTGTCCGGACGGGAGCTGACGCTGCGCCGCGCCTTCGTGGGCGTGCACGGCGGCCACCTCGAACAGCTCGGCCTGCCCGCCGGTCGACCCTTCGCCGTCGAGCTCTCGCACCCCCGGCTGGCCGGCGTGCGCTTCACCACCGACTTCACCCCGTTCAAGTGCGTCCTCTGGGCCAACGGCAACACGCTCTCGCTTGAGCCCTTCATCGCTCTGCATCTCGCGCCCGGTGAGTCGCGCGAGTGGATGCTGACCTACGACTTCGGTCTAGCTACCACCAACTCCGGCACCGGCTCGCCGATCACCAGCGGGTGCACGCCGTCGGCGCGATAGAGCCAGCCCAGGCCGGCCACCAGCGTCACACGGCCGTCGTGCAACCGCGCGATCGAGGTGTTGGCCAGCCCGACCACGGTCTCGGCAGGATTGAATTGCAGGTAGATTTTGATTTTGCCCACGCGTCCGTCGAAGTCCGCCTTCGTCGCCGGCGCCGGATGGTGCGGGTTGATGACCGCCGGGAAAATGCCGAGTGACTGCCGGCTCGGGATCTCGGCGACCGGGAAGTCATTCGTCGTCCCGATCAGCTGCCCGGCTACGTTGGCCCCGGCGCTGGTGCCGCCATAAGGCACGCCTGCCGCCACGCGGGCACGGATGAGCTCGAGCTGGCCCGTGCGGTAAAGCTCGCCCAGCAGCACAAAGGTCTCGCCCCCGCCGATGAAGATGCCATCGGCGCTTTCGAGCAGCGCGCGCTGGCCCGCGGTGTCCAGTCGGTGCAGCGACACCGCCTTGGCTCCGTTCAGATGAGCAAAGGCCTCCTGCAAACGTGCCTCCATCTTGTCGCGCTCGGCGGGCAACGTGGCGTGCAGCACGAGCGCGACCTGCTTGCAGCCGGCGTAATGCGCACGCATCACCGCGAGCGTGCTATCGGCAAAATGATTCCCGTTCATCATGGCGCCTCCGCACACCAGCACGGAGGGCGACGGGGCGGCCGGGACGCTGGTAAAGATCAGGAGGCCGGGCAGCAACAGTCGCAGGAGGGAGCGCATGGAGATAGGGAGAGTAAAGCAGGTTTCCCCGGCGGCTCAATCTCGCAGGAAATTTTCATGAAGATTTATTTTGCGCGGCCCGGCGCCGCCTCAATCTTTACTCGATGACTATCCCGCTCCACTGCGCCGCCTTCTGCCTGGTCCTTGCCGCCATCACAATGGCCTCGGCGGCGGAGCGCGTCGTGGATCAGCGCTACGGTATCCCGACCTGGCACCAGCCGCTCGGCGTGCCGGATGACTGGCACAAACCGATAGCGAGCGAACGCGGCGCGCTGCTCTACGACTTCGGTCCTGGCCCGTATGCGCAACCGTCCACAACCATCGCAGCCGCGGCCGCGGGTGAGCCGTTCAAGTTAGAGCGCCAGGAGTGGGCCGACTCCCCCCGCCTGCCCGTCGTCCGCTCCGTGCTGACGCGCGGCACCGACTCGATCGAGATCACTACGCTGGCCCTGCCGCCCGCGGCTGCCGCCGTCTCCAACGGCCGCACCGACAAGTGGGAACGCCTCGATGGCATCACCGGCGCCCTAGGCTGGGCGAAGCCGATGGCTGACGTCTCGCCCGAATTCCGCAATGTCGCCTGGGGCGTCAATCGCCCGGTGCGCTACCGTTTCCGCGTCCCGCCGGGCGCTGCCAAGCGCGTCATGCTCGGCTTCTGCGAGAGCTACAAACTCCGCCTGGGTGATCGTATCGCGGAGATGCATGTCGAGGGCGCGCCGGTTCTGGTGCTCGACCTCGCGCTGAACGCGCCCCTCAACCAACCGCAGGTGTTTCTCTTCGACGCCGCCGATGCCGACCAAAACGGCTGGATCGACGTGACCATCATTGCACCGCAGGGCCACGATCCCAACACCACGCTCGCCACCATCGCGGTCTACCCCGCCGGCCTCCGGCTCACCCGCGCTGAACTCATCGCCGGCTCAAACGACCCCAAGGACCGCGCCGAGTTGCGCGTCGCCGGCGGCACCGAAGTCCGCCGTGAACCGCCACGCACCGACCTGATCCACGCAAAATATTCGGGCCAAGTTCAGCCGGTGCTCAATATCATGACCGGCCGCCGGCTGTCCACCGACTCTGACGGTGTGGTCACCGATGGCGGCACGCCCTTCGTGCTGACGCTGCCCCGCGCCACCAAGTCCGAAATGACCGACACCGGCTGGCGGCTCGAATTCGCCCCTGGCACGACGGAGGTCACCGCGTGGGTCTTTTCCGGCTCGGCCACCACCGCCGAAGTCGCGGCCGCCCGCGCGCTCACGCCGGCCGCCGCCCTTGCCCAGGCCCGTGCTCGGTGGGCACAGATCAGCATTCCCTACGGCCGCATCACGGTCGCCGACCCAAAGGTCCAGTCGTTCGTCGACGCCTCGATCCGCACACTTTACCAGACCCGCGAAAACATCAACGGCCAGTCGCAGTTCAACTCCAGCTTCACCCTCTACCGCGGACTCTGGGCCGGCGACGCGGTCTATGTCACCAACCTCGCCGCGACGCTCGGCGATTCCGCGACGGGCCGCCAGACTCTCGATGCGCTCTTCTCGCACCAGAACGCCGACGGCGTAATCGACGAACTGCATCCACAGAAAATCTTCCGCACCACGGCCGAGGTCCTGTGGGCGGTCGAGCGCGACGCGCAGATCAGCGGCGACTGGTCCTACGCCCGCGCCAGGTGGCCGCAGATCCTCCGCGGCGTGGCGGGCATCCGCGCCCTTCGCGACAGCACCCTCGCCCATCCCGACGCCGCCTACACCGGCATGCTGCCGCCCGGCTTTAGCGACGGCGGCATCCTCGACATCGGCGCCGAGTATTCCTCCGTCTATTGCACCATCACCGGCCTGCTTGCCACCGTCCGCACGGCGGAGGCACTCGGCCGTGACAAGGAAGCCACCGAGATTGCCCAGCTTGCGACCGAGTTCCGCACGGCCTTTGAGAAGCACCGCCAGCGCGACCAGCGGCACGACGCCCAAGGCAACCTATATCTGCCGGTGCGCGTCGGCTTCAAGGGGGCTGATCCCATTCCCCAACTCACACAGTGGGCGTTATTCGACGCGCACCTGAACGGCGGGGGCTGGATTCCCTCCAACCACGAATTGCTGACCGGCACGCTCGCCCTACTCGAGTCCGTGGAAAAACAGGGACTGCCCGTCAGCCTCGGCTGGATGCCCGGCGGCAACTGGGCGGGCATGGGAATGTTCATCGCCTTCCAGCATCTGGTGCTTGGCCACGACGCCAAGGTCGCCGACATGCTCTACGCCGCAGCCAACCACGCCTCGCCGCTCGGCACCTGGGTGGAGGAGCAATCGCTTATCGGCGAACCCCTGAAGCTCGCCGGCGACCAGCCGCACGGCTTCGCCTCCGCGATGTTCGCGCACCTCACGGGCGCGATGCTCGCCTATGACCATGACGACATCGTGCACCTGCTCGGCAGCGTGCCCGCCGAGTGGCTGCACCCGGGCGCCGTCAACCGTCTCGACGGCTGGCACACGGCCGCCGGCACCGTGACACTCGCGCTCACCGTCGCCGCCGACGGCCACACCGCCACGCTCAAGGTCGAACCCATCGCCCGCACCGATAAAAAGATCCGGATTCTTCTCCACACCGCGAGCCTGACACACGCCGGCTTCGCCACACCCGCCTCCGCCAAGGACGGCCTCATCGAGTTGACGCCCGGCCAGCCGTTCGCGCTGACCATGATTCGGGACGCAAAATAATGCCTTTGAATGTCGGTCCGGCGGCCGAGGCGCGGGAGCTCAGCTCCCGATCACCAGCACGGCTTTGAAGAAGATCAGGATGAACCCGACGAGCCCGCAGCACCCGAGGAAGCCGAGCATGTCCTGCCGGTCCCACCTCGTGAACTCCCAGTTCGACTTGGGGAAGAGCTTGGTGTGGTCGAAGCGCGCGGGGTTGGCGTAGCTCGCCTCCACTTCCTTGGCGTCCTCGTCCAGCGTCGCGGCGACCGGGGTTTTCATGCGGACATGAAAGCGCGCCAGGCGGATCGGGTCCGTCGGCTTGGTCAGCCGGCTGGCGACGAGCAGGATCAGAAGCGGGATCAGCGCATCCAGCACGTAGCGCGTCGTCATCAGCTGCGCCCCGTTGAAGCCCGCAACGTCCGCGCCCAGCAGAACGATCAACCAGACCTCGGGGCGGAACAGCCCGCGGCCTGTCCGGGGTGAGGCCGGATCTTTGGGATCGAGGCGAACCACTCCCTCCTCGAAGTAGGCCGAGACCGGCTCGGTGCGCTGGGTTTGCCTGAATAGCTCGCCCGCGGTCCGCGCACGGCCCGCGGCGACATCCTCGGCCGTAGCGCGGGTTTCGACCGTCACCACCTGCTCGCGCGTCATCAGCGTGAGCGAGGCGGACTGCGCGAGTGCGGGAATGTTCGGCACGGCCCAGGGAATGAGCGCGACCAGGATCACGGTTGCTACCACCTGGATGCGCACGGCGGTTTCCGTCAGCCCCCGCCACAGAAAGATAAGGGTAATTGGCACGCCCCAAATGACGAGCAGCACGATGGCGAACTTCAGCAGCGCGATCACGCTGTTCAGGTAGAGCCCAACCGCAATCCCGAGCGCGAGAACCACCGGCACGGTCAGGCGGGCGATGAACATGTAGTGCTCCTCGGATTTTCCGGTGAACAGTGGTTCATAAAGATTCTTCACCACCAGGCCGGACAGGACCACGGATTGCCCGCCGAGGAGGGCGAGCTTGCCGCCGAGGATGCCGATGATCATCACCCCGATGAGCCCGACGGGCAGCAGCGAACGCGTCAGCAGGCCCCACACCTGGTCGGGATCGGAGAGACTGGGCCCGAACAGGGCGAACGCGATCAGGCCGCAGTAGGCCCACGCGATCGTCACGAAGCGTTTGCTGAATCCGCCCGACACGGCGCCGAGCCGCGCGGCCATCTCATTTTTAGCCGAGCCGGCGATAGTCATGCCGCCCTGCGAGCCCACAATGCCGACGAACTGCACGAGCAGCAGCGCGCCGATGGAATACCAGGTGTATTCGCTCATCCCGCCTCCGCCGAAAAGGTTGAACATCACGTCCGGCACCTTCTGATGCAGCACCCCCGCGCCGCCGAGTTTCACCAATCCGAACGGAATCAGGATCACCGAGATCAGGATCACGAGCACGGCCTGCAGCGCGTCGACCACCGCCGAGGCTTTCAGGCCGCCGAGCATGACGAACACCGCCACCAGCGCCGACGACACGAGGTAGAAGATCACGGGCTGGAGGTAGGTCACATAGGGCTGCAGCTCGCCCCGGTTGTAGTAATTCTTGAGCACATCGTAGCGCGCGGCCTTGGCCTCCGCGAGCGGCACCACCGCCCGCTCCTTCCGCAGTTCAGTGAAATCGCGGTAATCATCCACCATGCGCTGTTCCGCCACGGAGTAGATCGCCGGCTCCTTCACCATCAGCGGCTGGAGCGTCTTGAGCGCCACGACATTACCACCCGCGATGCTCACGATAGCCATCATGATGGTGGTGATCGCATACAGGGTGGCGAGGAAGCGCCGGCCGAAGCGGTCCTCAAACAAATCAGCCATCGTGGTCAGCCGCACGCGGCGGAACCACACGGCGGTGAACCAGTAGTAGGGCGTCAGGAAGAGCGTGATGAGCGCGAGCCACGCGCCGCCCGCGCCCTGCCGGTAGACGGAACTCGAGGTGGTCGTCGCCTGCCCGGGGTCGGCCATGCTACCGAAGCTCAGGAAAAACTGGAACCATTTGCCGAGCGAACGCCCGCCGAGGAAGAAGTCACCCTGGCCCTTGACGCCGTGCGCCAGGACCTTGCCGATGCCGAGGACGGCGAAGATGTAAATTACGATGATAAGCGCATCGATCCAATGAAGGCCAAAGAAATGCATGAGTCGGGGAGTTGGGGTAATGAACTTGTCGCGGAAAATGGCGCGGGGGGCGAGCCCGCATCAGGGAAACGGCCAGTAACCGTTGCCCTGCATCCGGCGCTCAAGGCCAAACGCGGCGAAGAACTGGAGCGTGTCGGCCGGTGTGCGGCGGAAGGCGCCAAGCGACCTGTCGTTTACGGGGGCGAGGAGGACGTCGCCAATGATGGCCGTGGCGATCCAGCCAATGGATTGCTTCGTCGCCCACCGGGTGGGCTTCTCGCAATGACCGGTATGGTGAAACAGGATGGGCCTGTGACTCATGTTTCCCTCAGCCATAGTCGCATTTCCCCTTCGCCGCGGTTGGCCCATAATGCATACGGCACGGCGCGCAATGGCGCCACTGCCGGCGTGGGCGTTTCGGTGGAATAAAGTGCTTCACCGGCCGGGGTGCGCAATGCGGTCCCCTCGATAACCACGCAGCCCCCGAGCAGATCGGCAACGAATCGTGCCTCCAACTTGGCTGTGCGTGGCAAACTTAGCGCCGACAGCTGCGGACCGTTGTCCACCTCCTCCAAACAATAAACCATTGGGCCCCGCTGCAGGGCCACCTGACCGGCGGCGGCGAATACGCGTGCATCGGCGCGCACGCGCTCGACGGGCATGGGCACCTCCAACCCAACCCGGTCACCCGGCTGCCAGACCCGGCGCAGCCGCGCATAGCCCGCGACATTTTCGATTTCCTGCACGGCGCCATTCAGCGTCAGACGCGGCGCGCGGCACCAGCCGGGCAGCCGGAGCTGCAGCGTAAATTCTACCGCCTGCGCCGGCTCAATCCGGAATTCCACACGATCCTGCCAGGGATATTCCGTCTGCGCCCGCAACCGCACCGGCACGTTGCCGGCCTTGAACCGGGCTTCGCCCCCGGCGTAGAGATGCACGGCAAGCCCGTCCGGCGTCTGCGAGCAGGCATACGCACCGAGCGAGGCAAAGAGTCGCGCGACATTGGGCGGGCAGCAGGCGCAACCGAACCACGGCACGCGCTGGGTCTTGACCAGGTGGCACTCGTAGCGCCGCTTGGCGACGGTCGGCACGACCTCAAGCGGGTTGACGTAGAAATAGGTGCGGCCATCGAGGGCGAGCCCGGCGAGCACGTTGTTGTAGAGCGCACGCTCCATCACGTCGGCATCTGCGCCGCGCAAATCCAGGTCGAGCAACCGCCGCGCGCACATGACCACGCCGATCGCGGCGCAAGTCTCAGCGTAAGCGCGGTCGGCTGGCAGATCAAAGGGCTCGCCGAATTTTTCGCCGTGGGGCTCGGGGCCCACGCCGCCGGTGACGTAGAGGTGCTGCTGCACGATGGCGGACCACAGCCCGCGGCTCTGTTCGGCAAGGGCCGCATCCTTGCGGTCGTGGGCCAGATCGATCATGGCGGCGAGCAGATACATCATGCGCACGGCATGGCCGACCGGCTCGGCCAGATCCCGCACGGGCCGGGCGGCCTGCAACGTGCCGAGGCCGTCGTGGTGCATATGCCACGGCAGCTTGCCGTCCTCGCCGCGCCGCTTGGCCTCCAATTCAAAGTAATTCGGAGACTGGCCGCGTTGCTCGATAAAATAGAGCGCGAGGTCGCGGTAGCGCTCCCCTCCGGTAACGCGGGCGAGCTTCACCAGCGCCAGTTCAATCTCTTCGTGGCCGCAGTAACCCGGCACCTGGTCCGGGCCGGGACCGAAGGTGCGGCCGATCAGGTCGGCCAGCTTGCACACGACATCAAGCAGCGACCGCTGGCCGGTGGCCGTAAAGTGCGCGACCCCCGCCTCAATGAAGTGACCGGCGACGTAAAGCTCGTGGCAATCGCGCAGGTTGGCCCAGCGATTGGCCGGTTCGACGAGCTGGAAGTAGGTGTTGAGGTAGCCGTCAGCCTGCTGCGCCTTCGCGATGGTGGCGATGAGGCGGTCGAGCTCGGCCTCGAGCGTTGCGTCCGGATGGGTGGCCAGCCGGTAGCTGGCGGCCTCGATCCATTTGGCGAGATCGGAGTCCTGCCAGAACAGGCCGTGGAATTTCCCGGCCTTCTCGCCGGCGGCGACTTGGAAATTATGCACGCAGCCGCTGCGCTCGGCACCGGCGATGCGGTCGTTGAGCGCCTCCCACTGCCAGGGAATCACCGTGTCACGCACGAGCCGCGCCCGGCCGGCGAGGAAGCCGTGGTCGAGCTTGACCGACGGCAGAGGCAGCGACGTGGGGTAGCTCATGCGCGGCGGCGGCTTATTCCGGCTTCACGCGGTCGGTGATCGTGAGCGTGTTGAAGTCGAGCACGCGTTCAAGCCGACCGTGCGTGATCGTCAGTTTCCGTGAACCCTTTTCGGCGTTGAGATAAGGGCCCTCGAAGAGTTTCCATTTGGTGTAGTCGAGCACCTGGCTATCAACGATCGGGGCCGCGCCGTAGGTGCAGACGACGGCCTTGCCGCGCAACGTGGTGAATTTCACCGTCGGCACGGGTTCCAGCGCATACTCGAGCGGCAACGCGCGGATGGCGGCCTGGAACGCGGCGAAGTCTTTGAATTCGCTCGCGCTTGCGGCCTGCACGATGGTGCCGTTCTTGAGGTGCGGGCTATAGAGGCGCTTGTCCCCCGTGTCGGCCCGCTCCCCCGTCCACGAGGACTTGATGCGGGCGCTGGACTGCAGCTCGAAGCCGGCGAGCGGCCGGTAGGCAAGATAGGCCCGGCCGCCCTGGGCGAAAATCCAGCCGGACGGGTCCACCGTGAGGTTGACGAGGTCCTTCGAGAGAAAGCCGTTGATGTGCGGAAAGCGCGTGCCGGGCGGGATGTCGTAGAGCGCAATGATGGTGTCGAGATCCTGAAACACCTGCTCGAAGCGCGAGCCACCGAGGAACTTGTCGGGCGAGTCGTAGGAGGCTTTCCCCTCCTTCGTGACGCCCTTGATCATCTGGTCGGGCAGTTCGGTGAAATAGGTCTGCATATCGTAGCCCGAGGACATCGGGTGCAGCGAGAACATTGTGTTGTGCACGCCGCGCGGGTCGGCCACGGCCCAGGTGACGTCCCAGACGTGCGTCTGGATCGGATCGGCCATGCCGCCCTGGTAGGAACCGACGGCGTAGTCGCGGCGCGTGTAGCTGGTCTTGTAGATTGGCGCCATCAGCACGTCGCTGTTGCGCCAGCGGCGACGGGTGCGCTTGAGGTCGCGCTGCAGGAAGTCGCCGTCGCGATCGGTCGCGATGCGGTAGATGACCTCGGGCACGGTGTAGCTCTTCGCCACGGTGGCGAAGTAGATGCCCCAACCGCCGTAGTTCGCCGGGGGCGGCGTGTTGCCGAAGCAGATCCAGCTGAAGAAGGAGGCGAGCGCGTTCCAGCGCTCGATCACGGAGGTGTCGTCGGTGCGGGCGTTCGCGCCGTGCAGGACGCCGTTAAGGGTGTTCTCGGCGAGATCGGCGAAAAGCCAGTCGAGCTTCAGATGGCCGCGGGCGCGCATCGCGTCATCCTTCGCCCAGGTGGAGAGAAACAGCATGGGGATGGCATATTCGCCGATGTAGTGCGTCGGGTTGAACTCGCCCTGCCCGACTGTCGTCGCGAGGTCCATCCAGTGAACGAGGTAATCGCGCGCCTCGGCGAGATTCTGCGACGAACTCTTCCCGGTATACCAGCTGTCCGCCGGCTCATTGGGATAAAGTTCGGCCATCAGGTAGAGCGAGGTGTAATACATCGCCCAGTGGTTCTCGGTGTCGCCGCGGATCTGCATGCCGGTGCGCCAGGCGTCGCGGATGGACTTTTGCGCCGCCAGGGAAAGGTGGTCGCGGCCGAGGAAGGCGATGTTCACGACGGGAAACATCCAGAACGGACCGCTGCCGGGCTCCTTCATGAGCTCGATCACGCTGCGCGAGCAGAGCTCGGCATCCTCGTGGCGGGCGAGCTTGCTGGCGATGAGACCCATGTCGGTGATGAGCTCGCCAGGCGGGGTGACGCGGGCCGCACTCCAGGCCTGCACTTCGTCGACGCGGGCGAGATATTCGGTGCGGCGCTGGTCGGCGCTTTGCACGACGGCCGTTGACGGGACCGGGCCGGCGAACGACGGCTGGGCGCGGAGCGCACCCGCGGAGAGGAGCGTGAGGGCGGAAAGGAAGAAGGCGGAAGCTTTCATGGGCGGTGATACGTCGGGTTATTGCGCCGCCTGAGGCACGAAAATGAAATTGTAGACGAGGGAACCCTCGAGGCCGGCCTTCCGCCACGTGCGGCCGAAGTCGTCGGAGGTGAACACCGCGTCGCGGTAAACCGCGGCGTAGATCCGGCCGGTGTCAGGATCAATACCGACACGGAATATGCAATGCTCCTCGGGCAGGCCGAGGTTGCGATCGATCCAGGTCCGGCCGCCGTCCTCGGTCGTAAGCACACCGTAGGTCCAGCTGCCGATGGCGTAGCGCAGCGCGTTGGTCGTGTCGAAGGCGACGTTGTAGAGCGCCTCGGCCGAGGGCACGCCGTCGAATTTCTTCCACGTCAGTCCGCCGTCGCGCGAGACGAGCGCGCCGTTGTTCTGCGTCGTGGCGAGCCAGAGCTGCGCGTCATGCGGCGACTGGCGGACATCCGTGACCGTGGTCTTCGTGGGGAACACCCGGCGCCACGATTCTGCGCCGTCCTCGGTCAGGTAGATACCGGACTCGCAACCGGCGAGCACGCGCCCGGTGCGAGTGCGGTCGACCTTGATGGTCTGGGTGTATCTGCCACGCTCCGGCAGGCCCTTTTCTCGGCGGGGCCAGGTGGCGCCGCGGTCGCGCGAGACCGCGATGCCGTCGGGCAGCGCGAGGTAGATGTGATCGGGGGCGTGGGGATCGACAAAGACGTCCTTGGGTTCGGTCATATCCCAGCTGGTGCCGATGCGCCACGTCTTGCCGCCGTCGGTGCTGCAGAGCACGCCGTTGATCGAGGCGGCGTAGAGCACCGACGCCTCGCGCGGATCGACCGCGAGGCTGACGATATATGGGAAATTCAGACCAAAGTGCCCGTAGGTGTCGCCGGGCCCGCGCTGGAACAGCCCGCTGAGCGTGACCATCTTCGAGCCCACGACAAAATTGTTGTTGATCGTCGCGACGACAAACAGGTTGTGCTTCGGCGCGGGGGCGGCGCAAGCGTGGCCGGCGAGCAGCGCCAGGAGAGCGAAAAGGGCTTTGAGTTTAGTCATGCGGGAAGGGATCGGCTCAGAGATCACGCGCCGCCGCGCGGACGGCGGTGATGACGCGTTCGGTGTCGGCGCGGGAGTTGAAAACGTGGGTGGAAATGCGCACGGCGCCGAGCTCCTGCTCCGTCACCGGCCGGCAGCGCAACCGGTGCTTTTCCAAGAGGTAGCCAAAGAATTTCCTGGCATCGGCGCGCGCGTGGCGGATCGTCGTGATGGATGCGCGCAAATCGTCGCCCCGCGGCGTGAGCACCTCGATGCCGGTGATTTTACCGAGTTCATTGAGCAGCAGGGTGGCCAGTTTGCGGCCGTGGGCGGCGATGCGCTCGCGGCCGATCGACTCCTGCAACCGCACGGCCGCGGCGAACCCGGCGATTAGCGCGGCGTTGCGGGTGCCGTATTCATGGCGGGAGGCGGCTCCAGAATATTTTATTTCCCCCGGGAGCTGCGGCAGTTCGCCGGAATAGGCCCCGATGCCCGTGGGCGCGACGGCTTCAAGCCGGTCGCGGCGAAGGTAGAGCACGCCGGTCTCGTGCGGACCGCCGAGCCACTTGTGGCCGCTGAACGCATACGAGTCGCAGCCGAGCGCGTGCACGTCGACCGGGATCATTCCGGCCGCCTGCGCGCCATCAA
Source organism: Opitutaceae bacterium (assembly GCA_023269565.1). Classification (GTDB taxonomy): domain Bacteria; phylum Verrucomicrobiota; class Verrucomicrobiia; order Opitutales; family Opitutaceae; genus JAHFTD01. The sequence continues at coordinate 19,247 of JAHFTD010000012.1, forward strand.
CGTGGAACCACACGCCGCGCGCGCGCGCGAATTCCGCAATCGCCTCAACCGGAAAGACGAGGCCGGTGGTGCAGGTGATGTGGCTCACCTGGATGACCTTCGTGCGCGGCGTCACGAGCCCACTGATGCGCGCGAGATTGGCTTCGGCGCTGGTGGTGTCCGGTTCGAACAACCGCACGGTCACTCCGCGCAGTTTTGCCTGGTTGAGCCACGGGAAGGAGCCGCCGGGATGCGCGTGGGTCTCGAAGATGACCTCGTCGCCGGCGGCGAGCGCGAGCCCGGACGCGATGAGGGAGTTGCCCTCGGTCGCATTGCGGACGAAGCAGACCTCCTCGGGGAGCGCGCCGATGAAGTGCGCCAGCACCGCGCGGGCCGGCTCAAGCAGGCTATGGCCGGTCTCGGAGTGCTGCTGCAACTGCCGCGTCGTTGCGTCGACGGTGTCGAGCACGGGTTGCGAGATCGGCCCAAGTCCGCCGGTGTTAAGATAGATCGGATCGTCGAGCAACGGATATTGTGCGCGCACGGCCCGCCAAAAGGCATCCGCGTTGGCCGCGTCAAACGCCGGCAGCGGGCGCACAGCGGCCGCGGCCGGCGTGAAGCCCGCCAGCGCGCCGAGGGCACCGGCGCCGAGTCCCTGCAGGAAAGTGCGGCGGTCGACGCTCATGCGTCGGTAAAGGTTAATGTGTGGTCGACCGCGAGCGTGGCGCCGGCGGCGAGCGGGAGATCGCGCTCGTATTGGAACGGCAGCGCGGCGAGCGGGTTGTTGCGGCGCACGAACCAGTGGAGCGGGCCAGTGTTGTTGGCGAAGCGGATGGTTACGCGGCGCAGTGTAGTGTCTTTCTGTCCGCGCCATTCCATCCAGTGGCTGGCGGCGCCGTGGACCGTCTTCTCGCCGCTGAGCCCGCCCTCGGCGAAGATCCCGATGGTTTCGTCGCCGTGCTCGTCAAGCAGATCGCGCGCGCCACGGAACTGCAGCCCGCTGTAATGAGAGCCCGCAAGGCCCTGGTTCGATTGATACTGGCCGAGTGGGAGGGTGCGGCCCGAAACATTTTTCAAGGCGGCGGTCCAGCGCAGCGTCCAAGCCTGCGGCGATACCACGGCCATGGCCAGCGCGCGCTCCTCCTGCAGCAGCAACTCGCCCGTGGCGCCGACGCGCCAGTCGAGCGTGTGCGCGAGGCGCATGGCACTTTTCTCCAGCCACGCGGTGTGGTGCTGGCCGCCGTGGTCGCCGCGCAGCTGGTAGCCGTCGGTTTTTTGGTAGGTGCCGCCGCCCCAGAAATTGTGCCCCGAAAGACAGTTGATGGTGAAATTCAGCCCGTGGTGCCAGCGATGGTCGTTCGGGCGGAAGTTCGTGAGCAGCTCGCCCGCGAGCGTGTGGACCGGGTGCGCGTAGGGCCGCGGCGATTCATCGGGCGCGGTCTCCGGGCGGTAAACATAACGCAGCAGCAGACCGCCGCCCGCGCGGTGGATTTCCACGGCGCGATCGCCATCCGCGATGAGTTCGAGGCCGGGGTTCATGCGAGGACCGCGGAGAGGTTGATCCGGCCGCCGAGGAATTCATGGCGCGAGCCGTCGGGCATCGTCACCTCAACGGGCGTCCCGGCCGGCACCGTGGCCTCGAGGGTGAAGCGGCCGTCGGCGACGCGCCATGCCACCTCGATGAGGCCACGCGGCGTGCAGACGCTGCCCTTCGCGTGGGTGAGCCCGCAACGGTGCGGCACGAGCGCGATGCGCGCAAAGCCGGGTGCGGTGGGCGTGACGCCGAGGATGCGCTGCTGGAATTCGAGCACCGGGTGCGCCGACCACGCGTGGCAGAGCGAGCGCCAGTAACTGTTCTCCTCGACGAACGTCGAGAGGCCATAGCCGATGGACTCGTGCCACGGACCGAGATGCTGCACCAGTTCGTCGGAGCGGCCGCATTTCGCGAGAGCAGCGAAGCCGGTGTGCCACCAGAAGAAGGAACCCGGCGCAAGCTTCGCGTCATTCGGAAAGCGCCGCATGATGATCGTGCGTTCGCGCTCACCGGCGAGGCCCGCGACGATCGCCCACGCGTTGCCATACTGACTGACTTCCGGGCCGCCGGGCCGGTCAAAATAAAGTCCCTCGGCCTCCGACCAGAATCGCGCGTGCGCCGTCCGGCGCAGGGCGGCCGCTTCTTCGGCCAGGGCGTCGGCCTCGGCGGTGCGGTCGAAGTGGCGGAGCAGCCACGCGGCCTCGTCGAGCGCGTTGAGGTATTGGGCGGAATGGATGCAGGTCGCGCCGGTGTCGGCGCCCGGCACCACACCGCGCGGCCACCACGGACACCAGTCAGTGATATTCCAGAAGGGCAGCTTCGCCGGCAGGCCGTCCGCGCCGGTGTGGCGGCGATACCAATCGAGCACGGCGCGCACGCCGGGCAGCAGGTCCGATACCGTGGCGCGATCGCCCGTGCAGAGAAAATAATCCCGGATGTTCGTGATCCAATGGATGCTCCACGCCGGAATGACCTGCACGAGCCGGGACGGGAAGCGCGACTGCGTCAGCCCGTCGGGGAGTCGCGACCAGTCGAAATGGTAGAGCGCCTGGCGGCTCAGCCGGCTGTCGCCGGTGGTGAACAGCGCGAGCTGCGATGTGATCATCGTGTCGCCGGCATACTGCATCTGCTCGTAATACGGGCAGTCCTCGAAGGTCTCGTGCGCGCACATGCGCAGCGTGTGCAGGCCGACCTGCCAGATTTTATCAAGGGCGGGATCGGAGGACGCGAACGCCGCAGCCACGCGATACGGATAAGCGGTGAAGCGCTGCCGCACCGCGTGGAGCGTGAGCGGTTCGCGGCCGACGGTGATTTGCAGACCGAGGTAGCGGAATGCACGCCAGTGCAGCGGCTCGAAGATTTCCTCGCGCCCGGCGGGTTCCCAGATGTCGCACCAGCCGGTGACCTTGCCGCGGCGGTCGAAGGTCCAGGCCGTGCTTTCGTCGGCAAAATGCGCAGCAAGGTTGGCGAGCGGCTGCTGCCGGCCCAGGAGCTTCGCCCCGGGCGTGCCCCACGGCAGGCGGAGCGCTTCGGCGTAGGTCAGCCGCACGACGCTGCCAGCGCCACCGCTGACGGCGAGATGCGGGAACGCCGTCGTGAGCGCGCCCAGATCGAGCACGAGATCGACTTTCTCCCCCGGCGGCAGCGTAAGTGGTGCGCCGTTGGCGAGAAGTTTTTGCCACGCCGGCGAAACCGCGCCGCCGCCCGTGGCGTAGGCCTCGGGGAACGGCGCCGGCGCGCCTTCTTCCAGCATAGGAATCATGCGCGGCATCAGTCCGTAGGGACTCGCGGGATCGCGGCGGTTTTCGCGCCGCTCGGCTTGGTAGAGCACGAGCGCCGCCGGCCAGGACGAATCGTCGAATTCCGCGGTATTCCAGCCCGCCGGCACGAGGGCGGAGAGACGGTGCTCAAAATAACCGAGGTAACCCTCGAAGGTGGTGTGCTCGTTCTGAAAACGGTGCCCGTGGTCCACGGCGACGCGCCACTGGGCGTCGGTCTGCAGGTCGGCGACACTTGCGCCTGTCTGGTCGGTCGCGGCGCCCTCGAGCACAAACCCGCCGGTGTAGGTCATCACCGAGCACGGCGGCCCGAGGAAGGCCGGCCGGTGCGCGACGCGCGACATGTCGAGGACGATTGCCGCGAGGACATTCCGGCCGCGCCGCAAATGCGGCGTCAGGTCATAGGTGTCGTAGAAGTGGTGGTTGACGTCGCCCTTGGCCGGGCCGCGGCCGAGACAGACGCCATTGCAGTAGAAGACATACCGGCTGTCGGCCGACAGATGGACGGTCAGGGCCACCCCCGCCGGGTCCGCCAGCTCGAAGGGGCGCCGGAAATAGCGCACCTGGTAGTGCGACGGCGAAGCCTGCCCGGCGGGAGGCACGGCGTGGGTGCCTTCCGCCGACCAAATCCACGAGGCACGCTGGACAAAAGGCGGGGGTAACATGACAGGAAGTGGGTTAACGCCGGACGGGTAACCAAGCCTAGACAAGCCGACCAGCATCTGTCCGTGCAAAAATGGGCTGGCCATCCCGATTTTTTCAACATCTCTTTTCAGATACTTTCAGTGTCCTGATGAAAATTGTTTCAGCCCAGCCCCGTCTGATTCTTTGCGCCCATACCTGGTCGATGATCGGCTGGCCCACTCCGCGCCGCGAGTGGTCGATCGAACGCAAGCTGACTGCCATCCACGCCGCCGGATTTGACGGCGTTGCCGCCTATATCACGCCGCAAATCAAGGCCGGCGCGGAGCGGCGCGGGTTGAAGCTGCTGAGCAGTTTCGACTGCGGCGACCTGCAGGCGGCCCGCCCGCGCCTGGAGGAGCAACGCGCGCTCGGCGTGCACTTCATCAACATCCAGCTGCTGAATCACGACACCCCGCCCGCCCCGGCGGCGGTCATGGCCGTGCGCCTCATCAGGCTTTCCCGCCGGCTAGGCCTCGGGGTGCATATCGAGACCCACCGCGACACCTCGACCGAGACGCCCGAGAAATTCACCGCGATCACCCGGCTCTACCGGCGGGCCACAGGGGAAACCATGCCCGTGACGTGGGACCACTCCCATTTCGCCGTCTCGAAGCACATCCTGCCGAAGGACTACGCCGCCCGGTTGCTCCAGTGGCCGCGCGAGATCCAGCATTCGCAACTGTTCCACCTCCGGCCCTTCAACAGCCAGCACTGCCAGGTGCCGGTGATCGACGGCCGCGGCCGGCTGACGCCCGAGTTCGCCGACTACCTGGCCTTTGTCGAAGAGCTCTTCGTGCTCTGGCTGCGCGGACCCCGGCCGGGTGGCGAACTCTGGGCCTGCCCCGAGATGGGCATGAGCCACGGGTATCACGTGAGCACCAATCCCCCGGTGTGGCCCGACGTGATCCGCAGCCGCACGGAACTGCTTAGCGCTTGGGCGCGGGCCCTGCACCGGGCGGGAAAATCGTCGCGCGGCGCCGCTTTACTGAAAAATGCTTGACGGCGTGCAGTCGTTTTCATGGAATTTTTCAGAAATTTTCAGAGCGGGTCACCCCACCCCATGCTCCTCACAGAATTAGCCATCAAAGCGCGCGTGTCTCCTGCTACGATATCACGGGCCATCAACCAGCCGCAGCTGGTTGCCGCTGACAGCTTGGCGCGGATTCGCGCCGTCATGCAGGAGCACAACTATGTGCCGGTTCCGCTGACCCGCCGCCGCGGCCCGAAGGCCCGGCTGCCCGCCCAGAGCCGTATCGGCGTCTGGTTTGTCGGCGCCACAGCCAACAAGCCCAGTCTGAATTGGTTCCAGGACCAGTTGCTGCAGATCCAGTCCATCGATCCCCATTACCGCGTCGACCTGCGCGTGCTGTTTTCCAATTCCCCCGGCGAACTGCCGAGAAATTTTGCGGCCGAAAAACTGGACGGCATCATCATCCAAGGCATGGAACCCTCCCCCGAATGCCTCTTCCAACTCCGGGAGATGCCGCACGTCTGGTTCATGACTCGTCGCTCCGAGAATTACCCGGGTGACTACGTCGAGCCCGGTAACGAAGAGAACGGTCACATGGCGGCCGACTACCTCAAGAGACGCGGCCACAAATCCGTCGCCATCATCACCACCGACCCCGACTACAGCGCCATTGTCCGCCGCAACCGCGCCTTCGTCGCCCGCGCCAGCGAACTCGGACTCACCGTGCATTCCATCCTGGGAAAATCCAACCCCGGGGTCAGTTACCTGGAGATCGCACCCCTCCACAGCGAGAGCGACAGTCTGGTCCGCCGGCTCCTCGAATGCACCCCGGTGGCCACCGGCATCTACATGCCCGTGGACCATTTCTGCGGGGCTTTTTTCCGGGCCTTGCGCGATGCGGGCAAAAAAACCGGCCGCGATGTCGACGTCATCCTCGGCAACTACAACCCGATGATTTACCACAATCTCGACCACTCCCCCGCCGCCCTTGACGTGAACCTTCCTCTTCTCATCCGCAAGGTGGTCGATCATCTGCTCTGGCGGATCGAGAACCCCGGCATCAGCGGCCGCATCGGCATCACCGTTTCTCCCCGGCTCATCACCCCCGGCGACACCAACGGCCGGCATCACGCCTGACTGCCCATCTCCCCGCAGTAAATTATTTCCTAACCCAGTCCCAAAACCCCCAACCCGCATGAAATCAACACCACACCACGAACCCATCGACCGTGCCTGGCATCTCCTGGCCATCGGTCTCGCGGCGCTGCTGACGGTCACCCCTGCCTCCGGGCAGTCGAGTGACTCCGATGCACTCCGCCGTCTCCAAGAGGAAAACGCCTCCCTGCGCAAGCGCCTCGCGGCACTGGAAGGCCAGGCCCAGCCCTCGGCTCCCGCCCAGGCCGCCCAACCCGCGGCTCCCGCCGCGACCACCCCGATGGCCGCCGAGCCCATGGACAAGGATGTTGTCGTCCTCTCCCCCTTCGAGGTGAAAAGCGACCGGGACTATGGCTACCTGAAGACCAACTCCGCCACCGCCACCCGCATCGGCACGGAAATCCAGAAGGTCCCGTTGAACATCTCCGTCATTTCGGAGGAATTCCTGAAGGATGCCAACTTCAAGGATATCCAGGATCTCATGCGTTACCAGAGCACCTCCGCCGGCGATACCCGAATGGGTGTTCTTGCGACCCCCGCCACGGGTTTCACTCCTTCCGGCAATTTTTCGCTGCGCGGTTTCCCGATCAACTCGCGGCTGCGCAACGGCCTGCTCCGCTACAACGCCTACAGCCTCGATAACATCGATCGCGTCGAGGTCATCAAGGGTCCGGCGGCCGTGTTCTTCGGCAATGCCTTCCCCGGCGGCGTGATCAACTATGTCACCAAGCAGCCGTCGTTCTCCCAGATCCCGACGGCGGTCAGCTACTCCTTCAGTGGCTACGATGGCCGCACTGGCGGCGAACGGGTCTCCCTCGACCATAACGCCGTGCTGTCCGACAAGGCGGCGCTCCGCATCGTCGGCGCTTGGGACCATGGCATCGGTGACGCCCGTTACGAATTCCAAAACGGTATGTCCGTGAACGCCGGTTTGACCTTGGTTCCGCTGAAGAGCGGCAAATTGCGTATTTTCATCGAAGGCGAAAAATTGGTCCGCCAACGCCTCCAGGATGACTTCTCCTGGCAGTGGGACGACCAGTATTTCGCGGATTATCAGGCTCCGCCTGCCGCACTGATCGCGGCCGCGGGCCTCTCGGCCAATGCGAACCCGATCGCGGCCTACCGCACCCGCATCCTAAACGCCCAAGGCACTTGGGTCGCCGACCGACGCACTGCCGCCAACGACTTTGGCATCCCGGTTTGGACTACGCCGCTTAAGCACGGTGCCTTTTACACCGACGCCGCGGGCAACCGGGTCTACGATAAGCAGTTTAATTATTACGGTCAGGGCACCGCCTCCGATGAGGAGAACTCGACCTATGCCGTCGTCGTCGATTTCGCTCCGACTGAGTGGCTGGACATGCGCTACTCGTATAGCGGTGTGCAATCGAGATTCAACCGGGTCATCTCGGCCGCCCTGCCCCTCGCCGATGGCATCCGGTTCAACACCCTGGGCCAGGTCGCCGCCACCATCCAAGGCTACGACATCGACGCCTACTACCATCAGTTGGATCTGGTGTTGAAGAAAAATTTCGCCGGGATGGACAACAAGCTCCTTCTCGGTGGCTTCATGGGCCAGACGTATAACAGTTTCACCGGTTCTGTGGCGCAAAATCTCACCGGCACCGGCCAGTTTCCGTTCTTCGGCAACCTGCCGGGCTCCTTCGACAAACCGGATGAGGGCTATGTCTCACCGATCCCGGCGTCGATTCGCTCGACCACCTTTGGGCCCAACTTCGCCCAGGAATTCGTGCGTGACCGCAATGGCAATATCCTGACCCCGATGGGAATTTACGGATTCTACGATCCGGGCGTCCATCCGTTCCCCGACATTCGTCGCATCACACAGGTTGACCGCGGTCTCGTGGATCACTCGCGCCCCAAGCGCGAGGAATGGTATGTCAACTGGCAGGGCTCGGCCCTGCAGGATCGCCTGACCATGATGCTGGGCTATCGCAAGGAGAAGACGTCCACCCCGGGCCAGATCGTCGCCGCCAACCCCCCGTGGTTTACCGTCGGCGACTTCGCCCTGCAGAATGTGCCTGAGGCTGACTGGGTCAAGTTTGGCCTGAACGCCGTCTTTTCCCGCTCCCGCGTCGTGATTGGCGACTCCAAGATGGCCGGGGTCTCGTTCGAGGTTAGGAAGAACGTGAACCTCTACGCCAGCTACTCGCAGACCTTCCTCCCCAGCGGCGTGCAATACCTCGGTGGTGATACTGATCCCAACGTCATTAAGGCCCGGGCCACGCTGCTTGGGAAAAACCCGGACACTGAATTCGCCCGGGTTGTGAGCGAAGGTTTCTTCACGGAGATCCCGAATGAGAAGGGCAAAAACGCGGAAATCGGCGTCAAGGTGGCGTTGAATGACAACAAACTGGTTGGCACCTTCTCCCTCTTCCAGGTGACCCGCCAGAACCGCACCTTGGACGATACTCAGAGACAGATTGACGAGCCGCTCAATTACCTCGTGAACGGCACTTTTAACCGCGTGGAACGCTGGTTCACCGCCTCCGCGAAGCAGCAGACCAAGGGTGCCGAGTTTGAATTCATCTGGACGCCCAAGCGCAACTACCAGGCCGTCGTTTCCGGTTCGTGGATGTGGAGCGCCAGGACCCTGGCCGATCCCAGCTTGACGGTTAACCCCCAGACCGTGGGCGTCGCCCGGATCCAAGGGCTCCTCCTGCAAGACCTGGTCCTGAGCAACCGGCTGCCGTTCGCGCCTAAATACCGCCTGAACGTGTTCCAGAAATACACCTTTGCCGACAATTTCCTTGGCGAGCATGGCCGGGGTTTCAGCGCCGGTCTCGGTGTCCGCTACTCCAGCGAGATCATCATCGCGAACGACCTGAACTTTAACTCGCAGCGTGGCGGACTCACCGCGGGCGACTACGTGGTGTTCGATGGCGTGCTGAGCTATCCGTTTGAGGTCTTCGGCTACAAGATGTCCGGCACCCTCAACATAAACAACCTGACCGACAAGGACTACTCTGAGGGCGGCTTCAATCTGTCGCCCCCGCGGTCCTACACGTTCACCATGGGTATGAAATTCTAAGCGTTTTGATCAAACCTGATATTCGCCAAGGGCGGAGGCATCCTGCCTCCGCCCTTTTTCTTCCCCTCTAGCCCCATGATCCGGAATTCCACCGTAGGAATTTTCCTATGACGCATCGTTTCCGCCGCCTTCTGTTTGTCCTGCTCGTCATAACCGGCCTCCCGGCCCAGGCCGAGCCGGCCTCCTTGCTCGCCGGCCGCTGGCGGCTCGACCCCGCGCGCAGCACTGCCCTCGATGGCTGGACCGCGTGGGACCTCGTCATCGCCGTCGACGGCAGCCGCGTCAGTCTGCGCCACGACATGCAGTGGCGCGCCACCAAGCGCAGCGTCACGAACACCGTGGATACCGCGGCGCCATCCGTCGTGCCGGATTTCTTCCGCGTCGAGCAGCGCCACATGGCGCTCTACCCGGCCAAGGGTGGCACGACCGCCGTCCGCGCCGCCTGGCTGGACGCGGGCCGCACGCTGCGTGTCGAGGCCGACACGCCCATCGAAATTTCCCAAGGCCAGGCGACCCTGCGCCTCTATCTGGAATACCGGCTCGTCGAGGGCGATGGCTCCCTCGTGCTCATCGAACTGCACCGCACCCGCCCGCAGCCGCTCGTCTACCGCTTCACCCGGGTGATCGAAGCAAAGTAAGCCATGCGCCGTTTCATTTTTCTCCTCTCTCTCGTTCTCACAACCGGCGCCTGGGGGGCCGACTCCGTTCGCAGTGCCTTTGTCATGCGCTGGAATCTCGACTGGCAGGTCGCGGGCGGCCTGCCCGAAAAGGTCCTGTTGCTCAGCCTGCAGGGCCTCGCGAACCGTGCGGCCCCGCAGCTCTACATCGTCCACCCGCCCGAATACCAGTGGGAGATCACCGGCCCGCTTTTCTCCTTCTACGAGCGCAAGCACGGCGTGAAGTTTACCGAGCTGGCGACCACGGAGGAGGCCCTCACCCGTTTCGCCGGCAGCGGGAAAGGCTACGTGGTGTGGGATCCGGCGGTCGCGGCGACGATGAATGTCGCCTTCACCATCGCCGGGCTGGAAGACGCCCTCGTGGTGACGCCCGCGCTCATCCCGCTGGTGGAAAAGCACGGCCTCAAGCCCATCGATGACCTCCGCGGCCGCTACAACGGCCAGACCGACGCGCAGATCTACACCGACGCCGTCGCCCGCTACTGGGCGCGCTGCACCCACGACGCGATCATGCTACTGGGCGGCCACGTCGGCGCCGTGCGCATGCCGGGCATGGCCGACTGGGGCGTCCGCCAGAAAATGTTTTTCCACGACCTCTCCGCCAACCCCAGGCATCCGGAGGAGCTCGCCCTCGAGCAGAAATTGTTCTCGCAGCTCACGCCCGGCGCCACCGTCTTCGGCTGGCATTCCTACGGCAAGGACACCGAGGAACAGCACACCACCCTCCTCTCCAGCTACGGCCTCAAGATGGAGGGCCTGCACAATCTCCCGAACCTGAGCTTCAACTGCCAGTTCAGCTTCACCCCTGGGTTCAAGTTCACCAACACCCACCACGTCGCGCGCGCGGCGCAGCTCACGGCGGAGGCCAAGGTCTACCTCGCCTTCGTGCAGTCCGACAGCATCGGCATCGGCGTGTGGACCAAGCCCGGCCGCGGCAAACTGCCCTTCGCGTGGCAGGTCACGATGAACTGGACGAAATTTTCCCCCGCCGCCCTTGAGTATTTCCACGAGAGTGCCACGCCCAACGACTACTTCATCGGCGGACTCTCCGGTCCGGGCTACATGTATCCGAACCACATCCCGGCGGACCGCTTCCCGCTCCTGATGAAGGAAGCCCGCGAACTCATGGCTGTTCTCGACGAGCACATCCTCGAGATCATGGACAACTCCGCCGCCGACGGGAACGCGGGCAACGCCGACCTCACCAAGGAGACCGTCGACCGCTACTACGCCACCTTCCCCGACGTCCTCGGTTTCATCAACGGCTACGGCCCGGCCCGCACCCGCGACCTGCGCGACACCCGCCCGCTGCTGTCCTATGAATACTACATCGACCCGCGCCGCCCGCGCGCCGAGGTCAGCGCCGACCTGAACGAGCTCATCGCCCTCAACGCCACCCGGCCCTACTTCCTCCTCGTCCACGTCCGCGAGTCCAACGACGTCAACAGCCTTGTTGAGATCGTCAAACAGCTCGACGGCCCCGTCGAGGTCGTGCCGCTCGACGTCTTCCTCAAGCTCGCCGCGCGCAACAAGACCTACACCACCCGCTACCAGGACCCGGCCGACCCGAAGCACTTCAAGGGATACAGGTGAGTCAACCCCGCCACGCGATGAGCCACCCCACCCGCCGCATGTTCCTGAAGAGTTCCGCTTTCCTCGCGGCGGGCCTGCCGTTTGCCCGGCTTGATCTTCGCGCCGCCGGTCCCGGTGATGCCGCCGCCACGCCGGCCCCGGCCGGCACTCGCGGCGGCTTGCTCTTCGACGACACCGATCTGCCGCGCATCCGGGCCAACGCCCGGCATCCGCGCTTTGCCACGCTGTGGCAGTCGATGCACGACGCCGATCTCGCCGCCGACCGGGATTTCCTGGCGAACAAAGTCCGCCTTACCAATCACGTCGTCGACCTGTTGCGCGTGCAGAAAATCATGGAGCGCGCCTGCGTGCTCTACGCCGTCGAGGGCGATCCCGCACAGCTGGCGCTGGCCCGCACCGCCATCCGCAAGATGCTCGTATATCCCGAGTGGGACAGCTTCCTCGAGGGCGGCCGGCAGATTTTCGGCCTGCAACGCGCCCCGGAGGGCAGCATCGCCTTGCTGCTCGCACTCGATTGGCTGAAAGGCGCGCTGACCCCGGCGGAGGTCGCCGCCCTCGAGGAGGCGGTGGTCACTAAAGGAGCACCGGCATGCTACACCGCGATCTACGGCATGAAGTATCCCGACCGCGTGCAAGGCTGGGACTGGAACCCGCGGAGCGACGTGAAGGATTTCAAGCACATCAACCTGAAGCGCTGGCCGCTCATCCTCAACGCCACCAACCTCAAGATCATCCCCACCGCCGCGCTCGGCCTCATCGCCTGCCATTTCGCCGGGCGAAAGCCGGAGGCCGCAGGCTGGCTGGAACTGGCGCGATCCAGCGCCAGGGCGTTCTCCACCATCTACGGCAGCGATGGCTGTTACGACGAGGGCATCAGTTACTGGGGCTACACCACGCTGCACATGGCGCTCTTCGCCGAGGTGCTCTGGCGCACGCAGGGCATCGACGACCGCGCGCTCATCAATTATCCCGGCACCGCCCGTTACGCGCTCTGCATGACCATGCCCACGCTGGGCAACGACCACAAGGTGGCCAATTTCACTCACGTCGAGGGGTTCATGATGCCGATGGTAAAACCGGAGTTCGACATTGTGAATTTCGGCGATGCCAACGGGGCCGTGGATGTCTCCGTCGCCGCGTGGATTGGCCGCACCAAGCGCGATCCCGTGGCCAGCTATGTCGCGCGCGACATCGGCGAGGCCCGGTATCTTTACGGCTTCATCTGGTATGACGCCGGTGCCCCCGTGGCCCCGCCGGAGCCGGCCTTGCTGGATCACCGCATGACCAACGACCTGGTCGTCTCGCGCACGGGCTGGACGGCCCGGGACAACGTGCTCGCCTTGCGCAGCGGCGGACCGGGCAATCACGAGCACGCCGACCGCAACAGCGTTATTTTCAAGGCCTATGGCGAACGGCTCCTCCATGATCCGACCCGCGCCGCCTATATCGCCAGCCAGCCGCGCTGGACGCTCCGGCTCACCGGGGCGCACACCGCCGTCCTCATCAACGGCCAAGGCCACCAATATCACGACGGCAGCGAGGGCACCAACGCCTCGTGGGCGTTCGCGCGCGTCATCGACTACCGGACCGGCCCCGGCTGGATGACCGTGACCAGCGACGCCACCGACGCCTACCAGCTGGTCAATCGCAGCGTGGCGCGCGTGGTCCGCACCCTCGTTTTCCTCAAGCCCGACATCGTCGTGTTTCTCGATCGCGTGACGCTGTCGGACGCCAAGGCCTCCGTGCAGGTTCGCTTCCAAGCCAACAACGAGGACCTCGCCGCCACGCTGTCGCTCCCGGGTGACAATTTTCTCATCACCCGGCCGCAGGCTTCGCTCCTCGGCCGCGTGGCCCGCACGCCCGGACTGGTCGTGCGCCTCGGCAAACTGCCGCTGGCCGAAAAGGACGGTTCGCAACCCTTCGCGGAAGTCGAGTCGCCCGATGCGGCCGACCACGAAATCCTCACCGTTTGCAGCGCCCGGCCCGCTGGCGAAGCGCACGGCGACTTGCGCCTCACCCGCGAGGGCGCCAACTGGCACGTATCGGGCGCGCCCAACGGCGCGGCCGTGAACCTCACTCTTACTTCCTCCGCCAGCGGCGCCCCGCTCGTGAACCTTTAACCCCCCGATCCCCATGTCCACCCGCCGCAGCTTTCTCAAAACTTCCGCCACTCTTGCCGCCGCCCTGCCTTTCGCGCGTCTCCCGCTCGCCGCCGCTGAGCCAACCACCGGCGCGGTCGCGCCGTTCGTCGCGAAAAAGGGTCTGCTCTTCGACGCCGCCGACCTTCCGCGCATCCGCGCCAACACCCAACACCCGCGCTTCGCCAAGCTCTGGAAGGAAATGACCGGCGCCGACCTCGCCGCCGACACTGACTTCCTCGAGCACCAGGTCCGCTATAACAACCATGTCGCGGACATGCTGCGGGTCCGCCAGATTCTCGAGCGCTCCTCCTTTGTCTACGCCGTCAATGGCGCCGCCGCGCACCTCGCGGTCGCGAAGCTCTCCATCCGCCGGCTGCTCGATTATCCGAAGTGGGATTATTTCCTCGAGGGCGGCAAGACCGTCTTCGGTCTCCAGCGCGCGTCCGAGGCCGTCATCGCGCTGGCCTGCGCCCTCGACTGTCTCGGCGAAGCGCTTGCGCCCGCCGAGGTCGCGGACATTGAGCAGGGCATTGTGGAAAAGGGCGCGCCCGCGTGCTTCACGACGCTCTACGGCATGAAATATCCGGACCGCGTGAAGGGCTGGGGCTTCGATCCCGAGGACGACTACCCGCAGGCATTCCGCGTCAGCCTCGCGCGCTGGCCGCTCATCCTCAACGCCACCAACCTCAAGGTCATTCCCACGGCCGCGCTCGGCATCGCCGCCATCCTGCTGCATGGCCGCCACCCGCAGGCCGACGCGTGGCTCGATCTGGCCCGCTCCAGTGCGAAGGCCTTCTCCACGATGTATGGCGCCGACGGCTCCTACGACGAGGGCGTCAGCTACTGGGGCTACACCACGCTGCACATGGCCCTCTTCGCCGAAACCCTGTGGCGCCGCCTCGGCATCGACGACCGCTCCCTCCTCAACTATCCCGGCACCGTCCGCTACGCCCTCGCCCTCACCATGCCGACCAAGGGCGACGGCTTCGATCCGACGCACGGCCCGCGCAACCTCGCCGTCCCCACGCTGAAGGTCGACCCGGCCTTCGATGTCGTCAACTTCAGCGACGCCCTCACTGCTTCCGACGTTTCCGCCGCCGCCTGGGTCGCGCGCACGCACCGTGATCCGCTCTCACAGCATGTCGCGCGCGAGGTCGGCGATGCCAAGTTCCACTACGGCCTCATCTGGTTTGATGACGCCGCGCCCACCGCTCTGCCGCCGGCCGCGATGCTCGACACCCGCCTCTCCAACGACATCGTCGTCTCGCGCTCCGGCTGGGGCGTCGAGGATACCGTCGTCGCGCTCCGCAGCGGCGGCCCCGCCAACCACGAGCACGCCGATCGCAACAGCGTCATCTTCAAGGCGCATGGCGAGCGCCTCTTCCACGATCCGTTCCGCGCGGGCTATTCCTACACCACGACGCGCTGGAAGCTCCGTCTCACCACCGCGCACACCGCCCTCCTGATCAACGGCCAGGGCCATCAATATCACGACGGCCACGAGGGCACCAACGCCTCCTGGGCCTGGGCCCGCGTCCAGTCCTTCCGCACCGGCCCGGGTTGGATGACAGTCACGAGCGACGCCACCGAGGCCTACGCCCTCGTCCTGCCCGAGGCCCAGCGCGTCGACCGCACACTCGTCTTCCTCAAGCCCGACGTGCTCCTGCTCCTTGACCGCGTGACGCTCGCCACCGCGCAGCCCGTGCAGTTGCGCTTCCAGGTATTCAACGACGACGAACGCGGCAGCTGCACCGCTGCTACCAACGGCTTCACCATCACCCGGCCCTTCGCCAACGTGCGCGGCACTGTCCACTCCGCCGGCGTCGTCACCTGCGCGACCGGCCGGCATGACCTGCCCGAGATCGAGGGCGTGCATCACTTCGTCGAGGCCGTTTCCGCCGCCGCCGCAAGCCATGAATTGCTCACCATCGCCACCGCCGCGCCCACCGGCGGTGCGCACGGCACGCTCGCCGTGACCCGCGAGGCCGCGGGCTGGCGCGTGACCGGCACCCACGCCGGCCAGAAGGTGAACGTCACCCTCCGCACCGCGGACGCCCTCCCCGCCATCGCCATCGCGTGAGCTTGTAGGGCCGCCGCTTGTCGGCGGGCCGGCCTAGCACCCTGACCTCTGATATCTGACCTCTGTTTTTCGTCCTCTGATGAGCATGCCCGCCTTCAACCACGTCAACGGCGCCGACTACGCGCTCATCGCGCTCTACTTCGGCATTGTCATCTTTGTCGGCTGGTATTCGTCGCGGAAGAACAAGAACACCGACGACTACTTCAAGGGTGGCGGCAAGATCCCGTGGTTCCTCGCGGGCGTGTCGAACTGGGTGTCGGGCTTCTCCGCGTTCATGTTCGTCGCGGCCGCCGGCTTCACCTACCGCAACGGCCTCGGGGCGGCCGTCGTGTTCACCGCGGCGACCTGGGCCTACCTGGTCGGTGCGTTCTATTTCGCCGCCCGCTGGCGGCGGGCGCGCATCAACTCACCGCTCGAGTTCCTCACCCGACGCTTCTCGCCATCCACAACTTATTTCTACTCCGTGACCGCCGTGGTGCCACAGATCATCGGCATCGGCCAGGGCCTCTATATCCTCTGTATCTTCGTCGCCACCGCGCTCGGCTTCGCCAAGGAGGAGCACGTGTTCCTCGGCTCCACGTTCACCGGGCTGGAGGTCACTATGATCAGCATCGGTATTGTGATGATCGTCTACACGGTCATCGGCGGACTCTGGGCCGCCGTGCTCAGCGATGCCGTGCAGGGCGTCATCATCCTGGTCACTTCGCTGCTCATTATGCCGGTAACCTTCCGGTATCTCGGCCACGGCGAGGGACTCGGGGCGGGGTTCGCCCGCCTCTGGCATGAGGCCCCCGCAGGCTACTTTGGCCTGAACGGCCAGACCGGCCAGCCGCTGTTCCTGCTCTGCTATGCCGCCGCCTCGATGCTCGGCTACAACGTCGCCTGGTGGCAGGTGCAGCGCTACCAGAGCGTCCCGGACGAGCGCAGCGCGCGCAAGATGGCCCTGCTCTGCGCCGGCCTGTCGTTCTTCGGCCCGCTGCTGTGGATCCTGCCGGTGATGGGCGCGCGCGTGATTTTTCCGGACATCGGCGCGATCTGGCCGCAGTTCGCCGCCCCGGAGGAGGCGTCGTTCGTCAGCCTCGCGCTGCTGCTCCTGCCGCACGGCATGATCGGCTTCGTCGTCGCCGCCATCCTCTCGGCCACGCTCGGCCAGGCCAGCGACGGCTTCAACTGGCTCGCCGCCACCACCACCCGCGACATCTACGTCCCCCTGCGCAAGAAGGCCGGTCTGCCGGTGCCGAGCGAAACCCACCAGATGCGCGTCGCGCAGGTCACCATGCTGGTCATCGGCGTGCTCGGCATCATCGCGGCGCTGTTCATCGCCAAGACGGGCGGGGCCTTCGACTTCGGCCTGAAATATTACTCGCTGACCGGACCCGGCTTCATGATGCCGGTGCTGCTCGGCCTGGTCTACCGCAAGACCCCGTGGTGGTCCGGCATGGCGTCGTGCGTGGCCGCCTTCGTCGCGGCGTTCGGTTTCATGGCGGCAGGCGCGTTCCCGGAGCACGTCTACGAGCGCAACATTCTCACCGCCATCATCGGAGCGACCGTGGTGTTTGTGATCTCCGCCTTTTTCTACCGCGTCGACGACCCCCGCAGCGCGGAGTGCCGGCGCTTCGACGCTGATCTCCGCACTCCGGTGCCGGTCGACCCCGACCAGCCCGTCGGCGGCCTTCGTGATTACCAGATGCTGTCGATGGTGAGCGGGCTGCTGGGCCTCGTGCTGATCGCCTGCGTCGCGCTGCCGTCGTCGCCCTTGGCCCCGCCGGCTATCAACCTCGTGGCGGGCGGCCTGCTGTTCGTTATTGGCGGCTTGCTCTGGCGCGCCTCGAGGCCGAAGAGTTGATCCATGCAGCCGCTCCGCCTCCCCGCGCAACTCTACCGGCAGTTCGATGCCGATGCCGCGCGCGCGGTGCCGGGTGAGGGCTACGGCGGCTGGCACACGATCGATGTCGAACTCGCCCCGAGGCACACCGCGCTCGTCGTCATGCACGCGTGGGACTGCGGCGCACCGCATGAATTTCCCGGTTGGCGCCGGGCCGTCGAATACACTCCGCGCGCCACAAAGATCCTCGCCGAGGTATTCCCGCCGCTGCTGGCCGCGGTGCGCTCCTCGCCGCTGCCCGTCTTCCATGTCGTCGGCGGTGGCAAGGATTACTACTCGCACCTGCCCGGCTACCGGCGCGCCCTCCAACTTGCCGGCAGCTCACCCACTCCCGCCCAAGTGCCACCTGATCCGGTCGGCCACCAACTCCAGCGCCGGCGCACCGCGCAGGGCTCGCCGGGCGCGCACAACACCGCCGACATCGCCGCGGGCTTTGCGCGACTAAACTTCGCCCTGGCCGCCCGGCCGGTGGGTGAGGAAGGTGTGGCCGAAAACGGCGAGCAGCTCGCGGCCCTCTGCCGCGCGCAGGGCGTCAACCATCTCATTTACGTCGGCTTCGCCATCAACTGGTGCCTGCTGATGTCACCGGGCGGCATGGTCGACATGGCGCGCCACGGCTGCCTCTGCTCCACGATTCGCGAGGCCACTACCGCCGTTGAAAACCGCGAGACCGCCCGCGAGGAACGCGAGAAGCAGCAGGCCCTCTGGCGCGTGTCGGTCGAGTTCGGTCTGGTGTTCGCGCTGGCCGATTTTTTGAAGGCAATCAGGTAGGGGCGTCTGCCCTCAACCGCCCAGGGCGATTCGCGGAATCGCCCCTCCCTGCTTATTCCCCGGGCAGTGTTAGCGCCCGCAGCCGCCAGCCGGTGGCGAAGAACAGTTCGCGACCGATGATCGGCCCCACGACATCAATCGTCTCGGGGTCGGCCGCGGTCAGCCAGACCGTGCTGTCACGTGACTTCGGGGTCGATTGCTGCCAGACGCGCTCCACCTCGCAGGTGCCGGGCTTGATCTTGAAAACACAATGCGCCGTCGCGCCATAGACGGTTCCGCTTGGCGCCATCCGCAGCGCGAAGAGCCCGTGCCAAGAGACCGGCCCGAAATCCTTGGGCAGCCACGCTCTGGCGACGACCATGCGCTTCGCCGGGTCGAGCAGCACGAGACGCGGCGTGATCTCGGGCGCGCCCTGCGAGATGATGTGGTCACCGCGGCCGAGGAGCGCGTAGACGAGCCCGCCGCCCGCGGAAGCCAGCGAGCACACATCCGCAAGGTTCTCAAGCCCGAGGTCACCCGCCCACACGAGCTGGTCCGCCTTGGGATCCCAGAGCGCGAAGGCACCCGCGAGCCGCTGCACCTTGGCGCCGGTGCCGCACTCGATGCTCAGGCCGACAAGGATCTGCTGCTGCTCCGGCAGCCAGAGCAGCGACGCCGGCGAGGTCTCGGGCACGATGGCCCGGTGGGATTTCTTCTCGCCACTGCGCGGGTCGAACCAAGCCAGTGTGCCGCCCACGAGTCCGTAATCGGGACCCGAGCCCAGCCAGAGCCGCCCATCCGGGGTGGCGAGCATTGCGTTGGGCCGGTAGCCGATGGCGTCGAGCCGGCCAAGATCGCGCGGATTGTCGCCGGGCGCGGTGCCGAAATGCCGCGGGCGGGCCGGATCGTAGACCGAGAGCCGCGCCTCGGGATAGGAGGCGAGATAGACTTTTCCGCCGACCGTCGCCAGCGAGTAGGCCTCGCCCATCGCCAAGGTGTGCTTGCCGAGATCCTGCAGTTCGCGACCATCCGTCGTCGCGGTGAATAAATGGTTCGGCATGTAGCCGCTGCCATAGATTTTCCCGCCGGGGCCGGGATCCATCACATGCAGGTTCGCCCCGCCGCCCTGCCAGTCGAGCGTGAGCGTGCGCGCGGGCGTGCGCGGGTCGGTGTTCGTCAGCTGGATTATCCGCGGCGCGCCGGCCCCGACGTCGTTGTCGTCGAGGAATTGTGCCACCCAGCCGCCGGGCATCACCAACGGTGCCTGGTAATGATGCGTATAGGCCGAGTGGATGCCGGGCAGCTCGGCGGGCGCGGCGGCGACCGGCGTCAGTTTCATGCCGTCGACGCGGAATTTCCCGGCGTGCGTGTCGAGATACAGCCGGCCGTCGGTGCCCTTGAAGAGTTTCAGAAATTTCGATTTGTCCGTCGTGTCCGTGATGGCCGGCCCGGTCTCGCGGTGCTCGCCGGTCGCGGGATTGATAACGACGAAGTGCGGCCGAACGACCTTCACCAGCGCCGCGAGCGAACCATCGTCCCCTGCAAGCGGGTAAAGGTAGTTGTCAGTTTCATCCATCCGGCCGAACCGCGTGAATATCCCCGTGGCGGGATCATAGCGCACGAGCCGCGCGCCATTGCACGTGCCGATGAAGATCGCGCCGTCGGCGGCCTCGGTGATCCCGGTCGGGAAAATCGCGTCGCCCGGGTCGATCTTGCCGAGATCCTCCACCCCTTTCTCCGGATGGGTCGGATCGAAACGGTGCAGGTGCGCGTCCCACGCCGAGCCGAGGTAGAGCGCCCCCGTGCGGAGGCTGCGGAATGACGCCGTGGGGAACGTGGACGCAGCGCGGTCCTTCACCGCATGCTGGGTGCAGTGCCCCGTGGCGAAATCGACCTCGCAGACAAAGAGCCCGCCGTTGTTCTGGCCGAACGAAACCAAGATCGAAGGTTTGCCGTCGGCGGTCGTTCCCGCGTGAAGCCGGCCCCAGTTGACGCCGCGCACCGGGATCCCCAGGTCCCGCACCACTGGCTGCGCCGCCGCCACGAGCGCACTGAGGCCGAAGAGCCAGTATCGCATATCCCAGCGAACGGGAATCGCAGCATTGCGGCAAACGGAATCCTCGCTTTGACTTGGGGCATGAATCCGCAGCTTGCCCTGCAGGGCGGCCCTCAGGCCGTCACCGCCCCCCGTCCGCCGCACCATCGCTGGGGTGCCGCGGAACTCGCCCGCTTAACCGCGATGGTGGACCAGCCCTCGCTGTTCTACTGGAAGGGCCCGCAGACCGACGCGCTGCTCGCGGAATTCCGGCGCACCTACCCGCTGCAGTGGTGCATGCCGTGCTCCTCCGGCACAGCCTCGCTGCATATCGCCGTCTCCGCCCTCCAGTTGCCACCCGGCTCCGAGGTCATCACCTCGCCGGTCACCGACATGGGCTCGGTCATCGGCATCCTCTACCAGCAGCTCGTGCCGGTGTTCGCCGACATCCACCCGCACACCTACAACCTCGACCCGGCGGACGTCCGCCGCCGCATCACCGCGAAGACCAAGGCCATCATGGTCGTCCATCTCGCCGGCAACCCGAGCGACATGGACGCGCTGATGGCCATCGCTCGTGAGCACAACCTCTTCGTCATCGAGGACTGTGCCCAGTCCTGGGGCGCGGCCTACCGCGGCCAGCCCGTCGGCCTCTTCGGCCACCTCGCCTGCTATTCTTTCAACGAGTTCAAGCACGTCAGCTCCGGCGACGGCGGCATCGTAGGCACCAACGACGCCCGCTTCGGCCCGACGCTTTCCAAATGGGGCGACAAGCACTACGACCGCGTCACCGGCGACCGTAACCCGGAAACACTCTCGCCCAACTACCGCATCAGCGAGCCGCAGGCCGCCGTCGCCGCCGCGCAGCTCGTGAAACTCCCCGACATCATCGCCGCCCACATCCGCCTCGGCTTGCGCCTGCTCGGCCACCTGCGGCAACTGGCGCTGCCCGGTGTCGTGCTGCCGCTGATCGACCCGCGCGACACGCACAGTTTCTGGTTCTGCCTCCTGCGTCTCGAGTCCGCCCGCTTCCGCTGCACGCGCGACGAATTCGTCGCCGCGCTGGTCGCCGAGGGCGCGCAGGCCGCCGCAGGCTACATTCCCAAGCCGATGTATGCCTACCCGCTGTTCCAGAACCACAATTTCTTCGGCGGCGGCTGGCCCCTGCGCGACGCCGGCCTGACGACCATGGACTACCGCACCGTCAAATGCCCCGTCGCCGAGACGATGCTCACCGAAGGCGTGTCGCTCCCGAT
>JAHFTD010000013.1 GCA_023269565.1 Opitutaceae bacterium
CGCTGAAGAATGTCGGCATCGACTTTGAAAAAGTGAAGGACAGCGGCAGCGAATTGAAGAACGCCGCGGCCTACCTCGAGCTGCACATCGAGCAGGGGCCGGTGCTGCTCGACCTCGGGCTGCCGCTCGGCCCGGTGCTCGGGACGTTCGGCGTGGAGCGGCATGCGATCACCTTCCACGGCCAGGCCGCGCACTCGGGCAGC
The DNA here is from genome assembly GCA_023269565.1 of Opitutaceae bacterium. GTDB lineage: Bacteria > Verrucomicrobiota > Verrucomicrobiia > Opitutales > Opitutaceae > JAHFTD01. The sequence continues at coordinate 204 of JAHFTD010000013.1, forward strand.
ACGCCGATGAACCGCCGCAAGGACGCGTTCCTCGCCGCCGGCAAGATGAGCCGGGAGATTTACCAAATCACAGACCGGCACGGCGGCGTGTGCACCATCGGCTCGTGCACGACCAAGCCCGGCATCGTCACCAGCGTGGTCGAGGAGTGCCGGATAACGCTCGACCAGCGGCACCTCGACGCCGCGGCGCTGGCCCGGATGTGGCAGGAGGCGCAGGACGCGGCCCGACGCTTCGCAGAGGAAGGCAAAGTCACGGTTTCAATGGAGCGGCTCTGGCACATCGAGCCGCGGCCGTTCCACCCGGAACTGATCGGCCTGTGCGAGGCGGCGATCAAGGAGACCTGCGGGCGGTCGCACCGGCTGCCGTCGGGCCCGCTGCACGACGCCGCCGAGGTGTGCGGCGCGGGCGTGCCGACGGTGATGATGTTCGTGCAGAGCCTGCACGGCATCAGCCACAACAAGATCGAGGACACCAAGGAGGAGCACCTCGCGCTGTGCGTGCAGGCTTTCGACCGGCTGGCAGACAAGGCGATGGCGTGGATGACGCGCGGGTAGCCGGCTGCGGGACGCTGCCGTCCGTGCCGCAGCATCAACCCAATGCCGAACGGAGGACGCGGGCCTCGGCGAGGAGCTCGCATGCGGCGGCGAGGGCGTCGGTGCCCCCGGCGGATGGATCGCCGGACGCAAGCGCGCCACCCGCGGCCGCCTGATCACGGTGGTCGTCGGGATCGCCAAGGCCGGCCTGCCGGAAGTGGCGGAGGCGTTCGAGGATAAGGTCGCGGATGTCGGTGGCGTTGTCCACGCTGTGGAACACGCCGGTGTGCAGCGAGTCACCGCCCCCGCCGTGGTGGGGGTCATGGTCGCCGCCACCGCCCGCGGACTGGACGTGCACGTCGGCGAGTCCGAGCAGGCGCTGGAGCGGGCCCTGCTGGACCTCGACCTGCTGGAGGTTGGCGAAGCTCATGGTGGACTCCTGCAGACGCAGCAGCCCGGTGCGGATGCGGAGGCTGCGGTCCGTGACGATATACCAGCGCAGCTCGTAATCGAGCCGGCGCATCATGTAGGTGAACGGGACCTGCCCGAGAAAAAGGGCGAAGCCGGACACCTTGACCACCCAGATCACCGGGAAGGCCCAGTCGGGCAGCCGCAGGGCAATCTCGACCAGGCCGCCCTTGAATCCGGCCCAGCCTCCGGTGCGGGTTCTCTTCCGCCGGGTGCTCCTCTCGGCGGTCGCCGGGGGCGCATCGGCCGGCCTGATGGCCGCCGCCGGAGCCTCGCGGCCGGGGGGCGGTGCGGAAGCCCGGCGCTGTTTTTCCGCGCGGGCGAGATTCTCGACATCGAACAGCACCACGGCCCAGAAAACTATGCCCGCGAGGACCAGCAATTGCGCGCCGCTCCAGCGGAAAAGCTGCAGCTTGAAATAATTCCGGCCGGCGCGAAAGACGCGGATGGAACCCGTCGCACCGAAGGGCGGCTCGGGATCGTGCGGCACGCGCATGATGCGCAGCACCCAGGAGCGGAACCGGTCATACATGGCGGGGATCCTTGGCGCCGGCCTGGCGCGACTGCAGCGCCAGGCGGGTCTCGCGGAGCTCGCGGGCGACCTCGCGCAGCGCGGCGGCGAGCTCGGCATCGCGGCCCGTGGCGGCCGCGACGGGCTTCTGCGCGGGATCCTTCACCCCGCGCATCCGGGAATAAAGAAAATCGCGCACCATCTCGAATTCCTTGAATCCCTCCAGCGTCATCTCGGCGCCGGCGCTGCCGCTGGCCGTCTGGATCAGGACACGGGCGAGGCCGAACCAGCGTTCGACGAGATTGGAGCGGAGGTGGATGTCCTGGATGCGGGCGTAGTTGATGATGATCTGCCGTCGGAACAGGATGCCCCAGCTCATCGAGATGCCCTCTTCGGTGAACTTGTAGCGCATCGTATGGTAGCGAAAATACAGATAGGGAGCGAGGAAGGGAAACGCCGGCGGGAAGGCCAGGCAGCTCAGGAGGTAATACGTCAGCAGGTCGCGATGCGGACGTTCCAAGGCCAGGATGGCGGCGTTGTCCGGCGCGGGGTTCACGGCTGGAGCGATGACAGGCCGCGGGCGCCGCGACAATACCGGAGACGGGAAATCGGCGGATTTGCGAGCCGGCGTCCGCCCGGCCAAATTACCGGATTGCCGGCGACCGGGATGTCCCCATGTTCGGCGCGACGGGCCACCCATACTGCTGCGCATGAGTGGAAACAATCTTTTCGCCTTTCAGACGGGCCTCGGGCCCGGCTTCCTGCTGCTGGCCGGCTCGCTGCTGCTGAGCGCGGGTTGCTGGCTGCGCAGCCAGTCCGTCCATGTGCGCATGGCGCTCGAGGAGGACGTGAAGAGCCGCAAGCTCACCGGCGAGGCGGCGGACCGCCGGATGCGCATTTGCTCGGGCACCTGCGCGGGGCTGCTCCTGCTCGGCGCGCTGCTGCTGGTGGTGGCGCTGGCTTTCCTGCTGCGGGGAAATTGACTCAGACGACGCGCGAGAAGCCCGTGCGCTTCTTCGGCAGGTGGGCGTCGAACCGCATGGCGATGATGCGGAGGAAGAGCTGGCCGAGCCCGGTGACGGTGACGCTGTCGTCGAGCCGGACGAGCAGGCCGTCGAATTCGAGGTCGGCAAGCGAGGCGAGCTCGGCGGCGTAGGTTGTCGCGAAATCGACGCCGAGGCGGCGCGAGAGGTCGGGGAAGTCGAGCTGGCCGCGGCACATGATGTCGGAGATGATGGCGCGGCGGCGCTTGTCGTCGTCGGTCAGCAGGTAGCCGCGCTCGATGGGCAGGCGGCCGGCCGCGAGGGCGGCGGTGTAGGCGTCGAGTTCCTTCTCGTTCTGGCGGAAGGAGCCGTCGGTCTGCGCGATGGAGGACATGCCGAAGCCGTAGAGCGAGGCGCCGGCGCGGGTGGTGTAGCCTTGGAAGTTGCGGTAGAGGGTGCCGTCGGCGAGGGCGAGGGCCAGCTCGTCGTCGGGCCGGGCGAAGTGGTCCATGCCGATGTGCACGTAGCCGGCGGCCGTAAGCTGGCCGATGGCGGTGACGAGCATCGCGAGCTTGGCCTCGGTGTCGGGTAACTGCTGGCGGTCGTCGAAGATTTTCTGCGCGGGCTTGATCCACGGCACGTGCGCATAGCTGAAAACTGCAAGCCGGTCGGGGTCGAGGGCGATAACCTCGTCGACAGTCTTGGCGAACGACGCAGGCGTCTGGAGGGGCAGGCCGTAGATGAGGTCGACGCTGACGGACTTGAAGCCCTCGGCGCGGAGCCACTCGATGGCCTGGGCGGTCTGGTGGAGCGGCTGCCAGCGGTGGACGGCGATCTGCACCTGCGGATTGGTGTCCTGCACGCCAAGCGACGCGCGGTTGCAGCCGAGCCGGCGGAAAGCCCGCACGTGCTCCAGCGTCAGGCGGCGCGGATCGATCTCGACGGAGTTCTCGGAGTCGACGGCGAACTGGAAATGCCGGTGGATGGCCGCGCCGAGGCGGTCGATCTCAGCCGGGGGGAGGAAAGTCGGAGTCCCGCCGCCGAAATGCAGCTGGGTGACGCAGCGGGCGGGGTTGAGGAGAGGCGCGGTGAGCGCGAGCTCCTTCTCCAGCCAGTCCACGTATTCGCCAGCGGCCGAATGTCGACGGGTGATGACGGTCGTGCAACCGCAATACCAGCAGAGCGACTCGCAGAACGGCAGATGGAAATAGAGCGACAGGGGCGAGAAGGCGTCGGTGTTGTCAGCGGCGATTTCCTCCCGGAGCAACTGGCGGTCGATTTCAGCCGAGAACTGCGGCGCGGTCGGGTAGGACGTGTAGCGCGGCCCGGGGATGTTGTATTTCCGAACAAGCTCGAGGTCGGGCCCGACGGAGGTGGCAGGGGCGGTGTTGCGTGGTGACACCATGGTGCCGACAGGGTAACCAAACCGCGTCCGGCCCGCTGCGCAGATATTGCGCAATAAATGGCTCCGGTTGCCGCTGCGGTAGGAGGGGCGGGGGGAGCGGCGTGAGATCCACCGAATCCGGGCACGAGCCCTGAGCGGAGCCCAGAAAACGTGTTGGGGGCAACGCGTTCCACCCCAAACAAGCGGCCCCTCACTCCGCGAAGAATTTCTGAATCTTCTGCAGCGAGGCGATGAGGCGTTCGATCTCGGCCTCGGTGTTGTAGAGGTAGAAGCTGGCGCGGGCGGTGGAGGGCAGACCGAGCTTGCGCATGAGCGGCTGGTTGCAGTGGTGGCCGCCGCGGAGCGCGATGCCGTCGCGGTCGGCGAGCGTGACGACATCGTGCGCGTGCGCGCCGGGCAGGGCGAAGGAGATGACGCCGCTGCGGTGTTGCGCGGGCCCGAGCATGCGGATGCCGGGGACTTCCGTGGCCATGCGCGCGTAGGCGTGGGCGGCGAGCTTCTCGTCGTGCCGGGCGATGGCTTCACGGCCGAGGCCGTCGAGGTAGTCCATGGCGGTAGCGAGCCCGATGACGTCGGCGATGTTGGGCGTGCCGGCCTCGAACTTGGCGGGGGCGGGCGCCCACTTGCTCTCGAAATACTCGACGGAGGAGATCATGGAGCCGCCGCCACGGTAGGGCGGCATGTTGTCCAGCAGGGGCGCGCGGCCGTAGAGGACGCCGACACCGGTGGGCCCGCACATCTTGTGGCCGGAGACGGCGAGGAAATCGCAGCCGATGGCGCGGGTATCGAGCGGCAGGTGGCCGGCGCTTTGCGCGGCGTCGATGACGGTGAGCGCGCCGACCTTCTTCGCGGCGGCGCAGAGGTCGGCGGCGGGGTTGATGACGCCGAGGGTGTTCGAGACGTGCGTGAACGCGAAGATCTTCACCTCGGGGGTGAGCACCGAACTGAGCTGGTCGAGGTCGAGCAGGCCGGTGTCGCCGGGGACGATGGGCAGGTAGCGGAGCTTGGCGCCGGTGCGGCGCGCGAGAAGCTGCCAGGGCACCATGTTCGAGTGGTGCTCCATCTCGGTGAGGAGGATGACGTCGCCCTTCTTCAGGTTCTCGTCGCCCCAGGCGTGGGCGACAAGGTTGATCGAGTCGGTGGTGCCAGCGGTGAAGACGATCTCGGCGGGCGAGCCGGCGTTGAGGAACTTGGCGGAGCGCTCGCGGGCGGCCTCGTAAGCGGCGGTGGCGCGGATCGAGAGCGTATGGATGCCGCGGTGGACGTTGGCATTGTCGCGCTCGTAATAGCGCACGAGGGCGTCGATGACGCAGCGGGGCTTCTGGGTCGTGGCGGCGTTGTCGAGGTAGACGAGCGGCTGGCCGTTGATCCGCTGGTCAAGGATCGGGAAGTCGGCGCGGAGATTTTTCCAGGAGGCGTTCATCAGTCGCTGGTCTTTTCGGTGGTGGCGGGGGCGGGCTCGCCGTGGACGGCGTTGAGGGCGGCGTGCCAGCTGAGGGTGGCGCACTTGATGCGGGCAGGAAACTGATGCACGCCGGCGAGCGCGGAGAGATCGGAGAACTCATCGTCCTTCACGTCGCCGCTGGTGATCAGCTTCAGGACGTCGCCGGCGATGGCCTCGGCTTCCGGGATGGTCCGGCCCTTGAGGTTGAGGGTCATAAGCGAGGCGGAGGCCTGGGAGATGGCGCAGCCGCTGCCTTGGAAAGTGACGTCCTTGATGCGGTCGCCGTCGAGCTCGACGTAGATGGTGACCTCGTCACCGCAGAGGGGATTGTTGCCAGAGCCAACGCGATTGGCGGTGGGCAGGACCCGGTAGTTCCGCGGGCGGCGGTTATGGTCGAGGATGACAGTCTGGTAGAGGTCGGTGAGATCGTGCATCGGCCGATGGCAGGGAAGGCCGAAGCTACCCCGGTGGGCGCGTTTGGCAAACAGACTTTCGATCGCGGCGGGTGTTAGGCCGGCTTTGGCGGGGCACTGGTCGGGCCGACCTTCTGCAGGACGCCCGCGAGGAGCCGGCGGGCGCGGATGAAGCCGACGAGCCGCAGGCTCTGCTTGTCGGCGACGACGGGGAGAAATTTCAGGCCGTGTTCGCGGAAGGCCGCCGCAGCGACTATGCAGGTGTCGTCCTGCGTGATGGCGACGGGGGACTTGGTCATGAACTGCGTTACTGGCGTTACGGCGGGCGAACCCTGCGCGCGGAGAATGTCGGTGAGGGTGACGATGCCGTCGAGCCGGGCGCCGCCGGATGAGACATAGAAGAAATCCGGCGTATAATGCGCGAAGACGCGCGTGGCCTCGGAGAGCGTGTCGGTGGGTTTGAGCAGCGGCTGGGGGACGGGTTCAATGAAGTCGGCCAGCGTGGCGTCGCGCAGGGCGGCCATGATGTCGGGTTGCTGCTGCCAGTAGCTCGGGGCGCGCCGGGTGATGGCGGCGGTGAGCGCGGCGCGGAGCGGCGCGAGGGACTTGGAAATGGTGGTGAAGACGTTGCGGCCCATGACGACGACCTCGAGGGGCGTGCGGGCGCGGACCGAGGCGCCGCGCGGCTGGTTGTTGATCAGCGCGGCTTCGCCAAAGAAGTTGCCCGGGCCGATGACGGCGATGACCTCGCCCTGCGGCGTTTCCGGCGCGACACGGAAGATCTCCACCTCGCCCTTTTCGATGACATAGAAGCTGGAAGGCGCCTCGCCCTGCCGGATGACATAGTCGCCCGGCTCGTAGTGGGCGTGCGAGATGCGGTCGGTGACATCGGTCTTGAGGTGGGAAAGGTCGCGGGGAAAGAACAGCAACCAGGCCCAGTCCATGCCGACCTGGATGCGCCGGGACCAGTCGGGCAGCTTGAAGAGGTAGACGCCGCGCCAGGTGAACCACGCCAAAAAGCCGGAGAGGCGGAAGCCGAACATCTCGGCGACCGCGCAATGGCCGCCGATGGAGCAGAGCTGGCCGAGGACCTTGAAGGAAAAGGGGCGGGTCGGCTCGCCGCCGAGCACACGCCCGATGTTCTCGGCGCACTGGCGACCCTGCCGCTCGGCGAACTGCCCGGTGGGCGGCGAGGGCTGCTGGTCGTGGGCGTTGATGATGCAGGCGCAGTCGCCGATGGCCCAGGCGTTGGCGCGGCCGCGCAGGCGCAGGTCGGACTCGGTGAGGAGGCGGCCCTTTTCCTTGGGCGAGTCGAGGCGGTCGACAACGGGCGAGGTGGTGCTGCCGATGGTGCAGACGATGGTGCCGCCGCGGACGAAGTCATCCTTCAGGCCCACGCCTTCGCCGGTGGCGAGCTGCACGCGGGCGTTGAGCTTCATGGTGACGCCGGCGTGTTCCATCTCCCGGCGGGCGAATTCGCGGAGCGGCGGGCTGATCTCGGGCAGCAGCTGGTCGCGCGAGTGGATGAGCGTGACGGTCATCTCGTCGGGGCTGATGTTGCGGTAGAAGCGGGCGCTGGTGCGGACGAGGTCGTTGATTTCGCCGGCGGTCTCGACGCCGCTGTAGCCGCCCCCGACGACGATGAAGGAGAGCAGCCAGCGGCGGTGCGCGGGATCCTCGCAAACCTCGGCCTTCTCCATCTGCTGCAGGATCTGCGTGCGGAGGACGGCGGCGTCGCCGACGGTCTTCAGCGGGAAGGCGTGGTCGGCCATGCCCGGCACAACGTTGAGGTTGGAGATGTTGCCGCAGCCGATGACGACATGGTCGTAGGCGAGGCGGCGGGGCTTGCCGTCGTAGCCCTCGAACTCGACCTCGTTGGCGGCGAGGTCGATGTGCCGGATCTCCTCGGTGCGGCAGAGAACGCCGGGCAGGAGCTGGCGCAGCGGCACGATGACGTCGAGGATGTTGAGCGAGGAGCCGACGGCATCGGCGAGCAGCGGGCTGAAGACAAGGTGGTTTTCCTTGTTGAACAGGACAATCTCGGCGTCGCTATCGCGGAAGCGGGCGCGCAGGGTGCGGGCGCACTTCACGCCGCCGAAGCCGCCGCCAATGATAATGATGCGTTTGGTGCCCATGACCGCGTGGTTGGCGGCGAGTGTGGCGGGGTCGCCGCGGATTGCAATGCGGCGTTAATCTGATGGGGGGCGGCTCGGACGCTATTCCAGCCTAGGCTCGTAGCTCTCCGCCGGGCGGGGCGTGAGATGGTGGCCCACGATGAGCCGCGCGCAGGCGTTCCAGCGGAGGAGCGCATCGTCGTTGCCGGGCGGGCGGATCTTTTCCGCCTGCTCATACGAGTCCATTGCCTCGCGCAACAGTTCGAAGGCGGCGAAACCCGAGTCGGTCGCGCCCTGCGTGAGCTGGAACTTGCCGCGGCGCTCGCGGGCGATGCCGGTGTAGTAGCACCGCTCGTAGTCGTCGCGCAGCCGGGCGAGCACCTCCTGCACCCGCGTGGTGCTCACGGCGTAGCCCTTGCCGAAACGATCGGTCATCGCCAGCAGCAGCAGCACGAGCGCCTTCTGATTTTCGGGCTCCACGGCCAGCACGTCGAGGCAAATGCTCTCGGCCTCGCCGGGTTCGTTGAGGAGGCGGTAGCGCATCGCCTTCTCCAGCGCGGCGGAAATGGCGTCCGGGTGCAATGGCTTGAGATCGAACATGGGGAAGGGCGAGGCGTCGCGGAACGGATGATGCCCGCGAACGCTTTTCGTTTATAATTTGGCGCAGGGACTAAAGTGCCGCCACCTCAGCGCTTCAACGCATTTCTCGCCTGCTTGGCCAGCCAGCCGAGCGGGTCGTAGAACTCGTCCACCACGCGCTCCTTCAGCGGGATGATGGCGTTGTCGGTGATCGTGATGTTTTCCGGGCAGACGGTGGTGCAGCACTTGGTGATGTTGCACAGGCCGACGCCGTGCGCCTGCTTGAGCTCGGGGAGGCGATCCTCCGTGTCGAGCGGGTGCATCTCCAGCGCCGCCGTGTAAACGAGGAAACGCGGTCCGATGAAATCGTCGTGCCGGTGGTGGTCGCGCAGCACGTGGCACACGTCCTGGCAGAGGAAACACTCGATGCACTTGCGGAATTCCTGCACGCGGTCGACGTCCGCTTGCGCCATGCGCCAGGTGCCGTCCGGTGCGTCGGGCGCGCGCGGCTTGAAGGGCTTGATCTTTTTCTTCACCCGATAGTTCCACGACACGTCGGTGGCGAGATCCCGCACAACGGGGAAGGCCTTCATCGGCTCGATGATCACCGGTCGGTCGAGCGGGATGGCGCTGAGCCGCGTCATGCACATCAGCTTCGGCATCCCGTTGACTTCGGCGGAACACGAACCGCACTTGCCGGCCTTGCAATTCCACCGGCACGCGAGGTCATGGGCGTGCTTCGCCTGAAGCTGGTTCACCGCATCGAGCACGACCATGCCTTCGCTGACTTCCACGGGGTAGTCGCGGAACTCACCGCCCTGCGCGTCGCCGCGCCAGATTCTGAACGTAGCCGTGCTCATTTCATCTCCTCGATGACTTGCTTCAGATGCGCTGGCAGGTCCGGGAGCGGTTCGCGGTTTACCTGCATCGAGCCGTCGGCACCTTTGTGGATGATGACACTCTGCTGGCCGAGCGTGGCGTCCTTGTTGGGAAAGTCGTCGCGGAACTGTGCGCCGCGGCTCTCTTTGCGCTCGAGCGCCGCGCGCGTGATCGCCTCGGAGACGGTGAGCAGGCTGCGCAGGTCGAGCGCGGTGTGCCAGCCGGGGTTGAAGTCGCGGTGGCCGGTCACGCCCACGCGGCGCGCGCGGGCGTTCAGCCGCGCGAGGCCGTCGAGCGCGCGGAGCATCTCGTCCTCGCGGCGCACGATGCCGACGAGGTTCTGCATCATTTCCTGCAAGTCGAACTGCACCTGGTAGGGACCCTCGAAATCCGCGCTTGCGGTGACGTTGCGGCCAAACGGTTCGAGCGCGCGCCGGGTCGCCTCCTCGACCTGCGCGGAGTTGATCGAGCCGGCGAGGTTTTCCTTCGCAAACTTCGCCGCGAATTCGCCGGCCCGTTGGCCGAAGACAAGCAGGTCGGAGAGCGAATTGCCGCCGAGCCGGTTCGCGCCGTTGATGCCCGCCGCGCATTCGCCGGCGGCGAACAGGCCGGGCACGCTCGACATCTGCGTGTCGGCGTCGACCTTCACGCCGCCCATGATGTAGTGCGTGGTCGGGCCGACCTCCATCGGTTCGCGGGTGATGTCCACGTCGCCGAGTTGTTTGAACTGGTGATACATGCTTGGCAGCTTGCGCTTGATGTGCTCCTCCGCGTGGGCGAGGCGCTGCTGGATCCACGAAATGTCGAGGAATACGCCGCCGTGCGGGCTGCCGCGGCCCTCCTTGATTTCGCGCACGATGCAGCGCGCGACGTGGTCGCGGGTGAGCAGCTCCGGCGGACGGCGCGCCTCCTTGTCGCCCTGCGTGTAGCGCCAGCCTTCCTCCTCGTTGTCGGCGGTCTGCGCCTTGTAGTTGTCCGGAATAAAGCCGAACATGAACCGCTTGCCGTCCTTGTTCGTGAGGATGCCGCCCTCGCCGCGCACACCCTCGGTCACGAGCATCCCGCACACGCTCGGCGGCCAGACCATGCCGGTGGGATGGAACTGGAGATATTCCATGTCGATGAGAGCGGCGCCGGCATGATACGCCAGCGAGTGGCCGTCGCCCGTGCAGTCCCAACTGTTACTCGTGATCTTGTAGGCCTTGCCGACGCCCCCGGTGGCGAGCACGACCGCCTTGGCGCGGAAAATCCTGAACTTGCCCCGCTCGCGATCGAAACCGAGCGCGCCGACCACGCGCCCGCCCTCCTTGAGCAACTCGATCACGCAAACCTCCATGTGCACGTCGATCCCTTGGTGGACGCCGCGATCCTGCAGCGTGCGGATCAGCTCCAGCCCCGTGCGGTCGCCGACGTGCGCGAGGCGCGGATATTTGTGCCCGCCGAAATTCCGCTGGAGGATGCGGCCGTCCGGCGTGCGGTCGAACACCGCGCCCCAGGCCTCGAGTTCGCGCACGCGTTCCGGCGCCTCCTTCGCGTGCAGCTCGGCCATGCGCCAGTTGTTGACGTATTGGCCGCCGCGCATCGTGTCGGCGAAGTGGACCTGCCAGTTGTCGCGGTCATCCACATTCGCCAGCGCCGCGGCGATGCCGCCCTCGGCCATGACGGTGTGGGCTTTTCCAAGCAGGCACTTGCAGACCATGCCGACGGAAACGCCCGCGGCCGACGCCTCGATCGCCGCGCGCAGGCCCGCGCCGCCGGAGCCGATGACCAGCACGTCGTGTTCGATTGTTTCGTAGTCAGGCATGGGTGGTCGGTCGATCAGAGGAGGCGCACGTCGTGCCACACGCCCATGGCGCAAAGCCGGATGTAAACGTCGCTGAAGCCGACCCAGAACAAACTCATCCAGGCCCAGAGCAGGTGGCGGCGGTTGAGGCCGCTCACGCAGCGCCACGCGTGCTGGCACGTGGGCGCGCACGACACTTCGTCGAGCCCGCCGCCGACCAGGTGCCGCAGCGAATGGCAGCCGAAGGTGTAGCCGCCGAGCAGGCAGACGTTCACCGCCAGCACGAGCGTGCCCACACCGATGCCAAACGTGGTCTGGCCCGCCGCGCCGGCAAACCACAGCGCCTTCCACACGTCGTGCGCCAGCACCAGGATGAACAGCAGCGCCAGATAGAGGAAGTAGCGGTGGACATTTTGCAGGATGAGCGGCAAAGAGTTTTCGCCCAGATAACTCTTCCGCGGCTCGCCGACCGCGCACGCCAGCGGATCGGCCCAGAATGATTTGTAGTAGGCGCCGCGGTAGTAGTAGCACGTCATCCGGAAGCCGGCCGGAATCCAGAGGATCAACAGCGCCGGCGAAAACGGCAGCCACGACGGCCACGCGGCGGGTTTCGGTCCAAGCAAGGCGTGCGGCGAATCGCCGAAAATCTCCGGCGAATAAAACGGCGAGAGATACGGTCCGAAGTTATAGTCCTTCCCTTGGAAAGCGGCCCACGTCGAGTAGAGGACGAACGCCGACAAGCCGGCGAAAACGAGCAACGGCTGCGCCCACCACGCGTCGGGGCGCGTCGTTTCGCCAAAGCGCCGGGGCGCCGGGGACCATTCAACTTGGGCCATGGTTCAGTGGGGGGCGGAGGGGCCGGGCGCGCAGGGTGCGGGCGCACTGAACGCCGCCGAAGCCTCCGCCGACAATGACGATGCGTGTGGTGACCATGCGCGCGTGGGGTAGGCCGCCGAGTGTGGCGGGCGCGCCGCGGAAAGCAATGCGGCGTTGAAGTGGCGGAGAGGGGGGGATTCGAACCCCCGGTAGCCTTGCGGCTACACGTGATTTCCAATCACGCACATTCGACCACTCTGTCACCTCTCCGGAACACTGGAAAAGGGGCCGAGTTAAGGGTGAAGTCGCACGGGCGGTCAACGGAAATTCCTTTCCTGCTGCGCCGCCACTAATAGCCGCGGCCCCGCGCGTAAAAGCTCCTTGCGCGGGTGGGGTAGGGTGGTAGCTTGGCTTGATTTTTTCTCTTCCTCCCATGGTCTCCGCCAACCGCGAGTTCGCCTATGACAGCAAAATCGAGGGCGACGTCATTGTCACCCGGGCCGACGCCGCGATCAACTGGGTCCGCACCAACTCCATGTGGCCCATGCCGATGGGCCTGGCCTGTTGCGCCATCGAGATGATGGCCACCGCGGCCAGCCGTTACGACATCGCGCGATTCGGCGCGGAGGTCATGCGCTTTTCCCCCCGACAGTCCGACTGCATGATCGTGGCCGGCACCGTCACCTACAAGATGGCCACGGCGCTCCGCCGCATCTACGACCAGATGACCGAGCCGAAATGGGTCATTGCCATGGGGGCCTGCGCCTCCACCGGTGGCATGTATCGCAGTTACGCCGTGCTGCAAGGGGTCGACCGCATCGTGCCGGTGGACGTCTATGTCAGCGGCTGTCCGCCGCGCCCCGAGGCACTGTTGGACGCCCTCCTGAAGCTCCAAAACAAGGTCAAACGCGAGCGTTCGGCCTCCAAACTCTTCCAGCAGTCGGCTTGAGCCGCCGCCAGTCCGTGCGCCCCACGCCATGACCGACGTCACCGCCGCCGTCCCACTGGAGTTTCCGCAGGCCACGCCCCGCGCCAGCCTCGACTGCCCGGCGTTCAACCTCCCCGCCGCCACCGCGCCCGCGCTGCTGCGCCATCTGCGCGACCAGCACGCTTTCGATTTCCTGATGGATATAACGGCCATCGACTGGACCGCCGCGAAGTCCCCGCGCTTCACTGTCGTGTGGCACCTGTATTCCTCCACCGCGCACGGCTACGTCCGCGTCGCCGCCGATTGCCCGGATGATGCCGCGCCCGCCGTGCCGAGCGTCTGCAGCCTCTGGCCCGGCGCCAACTGGCACGAGCGCGAGACTTGGGACATGTTCGGCATCCGGTTCACCGGCCACCCCGACCTGCGGCGCATCCTGATGTGGGAGGGCTACCCGTATCACCCGCTCCGCAAGGAATTCCCGCTTGCCGGCATCGAGACCGAGCTGCCCGACGCCGACATCGCCGCCGAGACGGGCGCCAAGGTGAAGCCCGCGCCGATGGCCGGCGGCCCGTTCGCCGCCACTCCCGGCGAGCCGATGAGCGAGGCCGAGCCCCGCGCTCGCGACGAGAGCTGGGATGAGCAGCGCGAGAAACCCGAATGACAATGGCGAACGAATTCACCTTTCCCGATGCCGCCGCCAAGGCCGCCACCGTCCCGAAGGAATTCGAGCCGGAGCGGATGTCGCTGTCGATGGGCCCGTCGCATCCGTCCACCCACGGCGTGCTGCGCATCCAGTTCGAGCTCGAAGGCGAAATGGTGACGAAGGCCGATCCGGTCGTCGGCTACCTGCACCGCGGCGACGAGAAGATCGCCGAAAACATGACCTACAACCAGTTCGTGCCCTACACGGACCGGCTGGATTACCTCGCCCCGCTCGCCAACAACATGGCTTACGCCATCGCAGTCGAGCGCCTCGCCAAGCTCGAACTGCCGCCCCGCGGCCAGGCCATCCGCGTCCTCACGGCGGAGATGGCGCGCCTCTCGTCGCACCTGATGGGCCTCGGCGCCTATGGCATCGATGTCGGTGCGTGGACGGTGTTCATGTATTGCTTCGAGGAGCGCGAGAAACTCTACACGCTCTTCGAGAAGCTCACCGGCGCGCGCTTCACCACCAGCTATACGCGCATCGGTGGCGTCGCACGCGACGTGCCACCGGGGTGGCTCAAAGAGGTGGGCGCGTTTTGCGACCAATTCCTGCCCATCCTCGACGAGATCTTCTCACTCCTGACGCGCAACAAGATCTTCCTCGACCGCACGGTCGGCGTCGGCGTCATCTCGCGGGCGGACGCCATCGCCTACGGCCTCACCGGCCCGAACCTCCGCGGCTCCGGCGTGCCGCTCGACCTGCGCAAGGACCGGCCCTACTCGGGTTACGAGCAATACGAGTTCGACGTGCCCGTCGGCGCCACTGGCGACTGCTACGACCGCTACCTGGTCCGCGGCGAGGAGATGAAGCAGTCCGTCCGCATCATCCGGCAGGTGCTCGCGAAGTTTCCGGAGGGCGACTGGTTTACCCGCGACGCACGGCGCATCTTCGCCCCGCCGAAGGACAAGATCCTCACGAGCATGGAGGAACTGATCAACAACTTCATGCTCGTCACCGAGGGCCCGCAGATGCCCGCCGGCGAGGTCTATTTTGAGGCCGAGAATCCGAAGGGCGCACTTGGATTCTACGTGGTGAGCACCGGCGGGGGCGTGCCGTGGCGCCTGAAGATCCGCAGCCCGTCGTTCTGCAACCTCTCCATTCTGCCCAAGCTCTGCGTCGGCCACTTGGTGTCCGATGTCGTCTCCATCCTCGGCTCGCTCGATTTTGTCATGGGCGAGTGCGACCGCTGAACTGCCATGAACCTGAAACCCGCGACACTCCGGCAGATCGACGAGGTCATCACCCATTATCCGGTGAAACGCAGCGCCGCGCTCCCGCTGCTTCATCTCGTGCAGGAGGACCAGGGTTACATTTCCCGCGAGGCCATTGAATGGATCGCGGCCAAGCTCGAGCTCCAGCCGATCAACATCTACGAGCTCGTCACCTTCTACCCGATGTTCCGGCAGCACCCGATTGGCCGCCGCCACATCCGGGTCTGCCGCACCCTCTCCTGCGCGCTCACCGGCGGTTACCACGTGTGCGCGCGGTTCCAGCAGGAGCTCAGCTGCCCGCCCGGCGGCACCTCCGCCGACGGCGAGGTTACCATCGAGTTTGTCGAGTGCCTTGCGAGTTGCGGCACCGGCCCGGTCGTCATGATCGACGACGACCTGCACGAGAAAGTCGATCTCACCAAGGCCACCCAGCTCTCCCAGCAAATCAAAGCCGCGGCGAAGACCCGCAATCCTCCATGAAAAAACACCGCCTCATGCAAGTCCCGCCGCTGCGCTTCGGCATCGTCATCGGCCTGATCAACGGCTTCGTCGGGTTGCTCGTCGCACCTGTGCTGCTGCTCACCCTCGGCGCGGCCGCCACCGCGGCCGATCTGAATTACGCGCCGAAGCTGCTGGGCATCCCCTGGCTCTTCGCCGGCGCCGCCTCGCTGTTCATGCCCATCATCCACGCACTCGGCGGCTTTCTCTTCGGCGTCGTTCTCGCCATGCTCTACAACTTCGCCGCCCGCTGGACCGGCGGCATCGTGTTCTACACGGACGATTCCGAGTAACCCGACCCGATGCCTGCTCCCGTCCAACGCCGCCTGATCTTCGCCCACATCGACGAGCCGGGCTACACGCCCGACCTCGCCTGCTACCGGCGGCACGGCGGCTACGAGGTCATGAAGCGTGCCTTCGCCCGCCCGCCCGCCGAGCTGATCGACGAGGTCAAGAAGTCCGGCCTGCGCGGCCGTGGCGGCGCCGGTTTCTCCTGCGGCCTCAAGTGGACGCTCGTTGACCGCAAAAGCGGCAAACCCATCTACCTTGTTGTCAACGCCGACGAGTCCGAGCCCGGCACGTTCAAGGACCGCTACATCATCCACCAGGATCCGCACCAGCTCATCGAGGGCGCCATGATCACCTGCTGGGCGAACAACGTGCAGCAGGCCTACATCTACATCCGCGGCGAGTTTCCCCACGGCGCCCGCATTCTGGAGAAGGCCATCGCCGAGGCCCGCGCCGCCAACCTCGTGGGCAAAAACATCCTCGGCACCGCCTATTCGTGCGACCTCTTCGTGCACCGCGGCGCCGGCGCCTACATCTGCGGCGAGGAGACCGGCCTCATCGAGTCGCTCGAGGGCAAGCGTCCCTATCCGCGCATCAAGCCGCCGTATTTCCCCGCCGTGCTCGGCCTCTACCAGTGCCCGACCATCGTCAATAATGTCGAGACACTCTGCCACGTGAAGCACATCGCCGACCTGGGGGGCGACGCCTACGCGCGCATCGGCACGCCCAACAACACCGGCACGCGCATCTACTGCGTCTCCGGTCATGTGCAGCGCCCCGGCTACTACGAGTTCGAGTGCGGCAAGATCACGATGGGCCAGCTGCTCCATGAGGTCTGCGGCGGCCCGCTCCCCGGCCGGAAGTTCAAGGCCGTCATCCCCGGCGGCTCCTCGGCCAAGGTCCTCCGTTTTGGCGAGAAATTTAATATTAAGCAGAAGGACGGCTCGATGAGCGAACTCGGCGTTGAGGATTTGCCGCTGGACTTCGACACCCTCGCCGCCGCCGGCACGATGGGCGGCTCCGGCGGCATCATCGTGATGGACGATTCCGTCAACATGGTCGAGGCGCTCGCCAACCTCAACGCGTTCTACGCTCATGAGAGCTGCGGCCAGTGCACACCCTGCCGCGAGGGCTCGCTCTGGATGAAGAAAATCTCCGCGCGCATGGTCCACGGCGGTGCGCGCCCGCAGGATGGCGAGCTGCTCAAGAACGTCGCCGACCAGATCGCCGGCCGCACCATCTGCGCCTTCGGCGAAGCCTGCGCGTGGCCGACGCAGAGCTTCGTCCAGAAATTCGGCGACGAATTCGCGGGCTATTCCGCGGCAAAGAAAGAACCGCCCGCCGAGAGCGTCCCGCTCATCTGATTTTCCGCGATGTCTGCCCCCGCCAAACCCGACCTCGTTACCGTCAACATCGACGGGCGCGATCTCGCCGTGCCCAAGGGCACCAACGTCATCGAGGCGGCGCGGCAGCTCGGCATTGAGATCCCGCATTACTGCTACCACCCGAAGCTCTCCGTCGTTGGCAACTGCCGCATGTGCCTTGTCGAAATGGGCCTCCCCGCGGTGGACCCCGCGACCAGGCAGCCGTTGCTGAATCCGGCCACGGGCCGGCCGCGCGTCAACTGGATGCCGCGCCCGCAGATCGGCTGCGCCACCAACGCCATGCCGGGCCTGCACATCCGCACCAACACCCCGCTAGTCAGGGAGTGCCGCGAGGGCGTGACCGAGTTTCTCCTCCTCAACCACCCGCTCGACTGCCCCATCTGCGACCAGGCGGGCGAGTGCCGGCTCCAGGAATTCTCCACCAGCTACGGGCGCGGCTACTCGCGCTTCGTCGAGCAGAAGAATGTCAAGCCCAAGCAGACCCGGCTCGGCCCGCGCGTCATGCTCGACGACGAGCGCTGCATCCTCTGCTCGCGCTGCGTCCGCTTCTGTCAGGAGGTCGTGCACGACGACGTCCTCGGTTTCACCGATCGCGGCAGTTACAGCACGCTGACCTGCTACCCGGGCCGGCAGCTGGAGAACAATTATTCGCTCAACACCGTCGACATCTGCCCGGTCGGCGCGCTCACCTCGACCGACTTCCGCTTCAAGATGCGCGTCTGGTTCCTGAAGGCCACCCCCGGCATCGACCCGGAATCCTCCGTCGGTGCCAACACCGAGGTCTGGAGCCGCGAGGGCGTCATCTACCGTATTACCCCGCGGCGTAACGACGAGGTGAACGACACTTGGATGGCCGATTCCGGCCGCACGCTCTACCAGCAGGTCCACGCTGCTGACCGCCTGGCCGGTTACACCATCGACGGCCAGGCCACCGCGCCCGACATGGCGCTCAAGGCTGCCGCCGACCTCCTCGGGAGCGGCCGCGCCGCCGTCGTCGGCTCCGGCGGGAATAGCGTCGAGGAACAGTTTCTCGCGAAAAAGATTTCCGCGGCGCTCTCCGCACCTGCCATGCTCGTCAGCCGGGTGGGGCAGGGCGACGGCCTCCTCGTCTCCGCCGACCGCAACCCGAACGTCCGCGGCGCGCTTGTCACCGGGCTCATCTCCGCGCTGCCGGCGCCGCAACTCGCCGCCCTCGGTGCCGACATCGATACGGGCAAGGTAAAGATCATCCTCACTCTCGGCGAAGACCTCACCGCCGCCGGCCTCACCTCCGCGCAGCTGGCGAAGGTTGCCATCGTCTACCTCGGCACGCACCGGAACGCCACGAGCGCCGCCGCGCGCGTCGTCATTCCGACCCTGACCGTGTTCGAAAAGAACGGCATGTTCATCAACCAGCAGTTCCGCCTGCAAAAATTCGCCCGCGCCGTCCCCGGGCCGCACGGCGTGGCCGACGACCTTGTTACGCTCAGCCGCCTGCTCGCCGCACTCGGCGGCGGAACAATTGTCCCCGACCTTCACTCGCTCTGGGCCGTGCTCGCCGTCGAGGTGAAGCCGCTCGCGGGCATCTCCTACGCCAGCCTGTCCGCGACCGGACGGGTGCTCGACGCCAGCCCGTGGGCCGGCCTGCCCTTTGTCGAGGGCGAGTCGCTCCACTTCAAACCCGCCGCGCAACCCGCGGCCGCCACCGCCTGACGTTCATGAACGAACTCTGGACCAGCCTTCCTCCCGTCGTGCAGCTCTTCGTGAAGGGCGTCGCGGTGATCGCGATCATCTTCCCGCTGGCGGGGGCGTGCTCGCTGGCCGAGCGGAAGGTCTCTGCGTGGATCATGGGCCGGCCGGGTCCGAACCGCGCCATTCCGTTCTGGTTCGAGTGGGTGCCGGTGCTCGGCCCGTTCCTGCAGAAACTCGGCGTCTTCCACTTGATGTCCGACGGCCTGAAGATGCTCTTCAAGGAGGACTCGCTGCCCGGCCACGTCAACAAGCCTTACTTCATCCTCGCGCCGGTGCTGGCGATGGTTCCTGCGTTCACCACGGTCACGGTCGTGCCGTTCGGCGCCTACCTCGACTCCGCCGGCCGGCTCGTGCCGCTGATGCTGGCCAACGTCGACGTCGGCATCCTCGCGGTGTTCGCGGTAGGCTCGCTCGGCGTCTACTCGCTCATCATCGCCGGCTGGTCGTCGAACTCGAAGTATCCCTTCCTCGGCGGCGTGCGCGCGTCGGCCCAGCTTATTTCCTACGAGCTCTCGATGACGCTCGCCGTGCTGCCCGTCTTCCTCTGGACCAACGCCCCCGGCGCCGCCGGCTCGCTCAGCCTCGTGCGCGTGGTCGAATTCCAGAGCGGCACCGGCCTGTGGAGCGGGATGTGGTTCGCGTTCCTCATGCCGCTCTCGGCGTTCATCTTCCTCGTCACGCTCTTCGCCGAGACGAACCGCCTGCCGTTCGACATGGCCGAGGGCGAGGCGGATCTCGTCGGCGGCTTCCACACCGAATACGGCGCGTTCAAGTGGTCGCTCTTCTTCGTCGCCGAGTATTCGCACATGCTCGTCGGCTCGGGCGTGTTCGTGCTGCTGTTCCTCGGCGGCTGGAACCCGCTGCCGTGGGTGCCGCTCGCGCGCGCCGCGGAGTGGCTGCACCTCGCCGGCCAGCCCGTGCTGCTCGGCCTGCTCTCCGTCGCGATCTTCCTCGGCAAGATCATCCTGATGATTTTCCTCTTCATGTGGGTGCGGTTCACGTTGCCGCGCTTCCGCTACGACCAGGTGATGAAGCTCGGCTGGCAGCGACTGTTGCCCCTCGCCATCGCCAACCTCATCGTCTACGCGATCCTCATCGCTTCCCTGTAGCCCCTTGCCCCGAACGCCATGGCCGTCATTCCCGTCCAACGCCAACCTCTCAGCCTCGCGGAGCGCACCTACGTCCCGCAGATCCTGGCCGGCCTGCGCGTCACGCTGCGGCATTTCTTCGCCCCGAATGTCACCCTCTCATATCCCGAGCAGCGCCCGGCCATCCCGCCCGGCTACCGCGGCGTTCCCACCTTGGTGAAGGACCCGCTTGGCCGCGAAAAATGCGTCTCGTGCCAGCTCTGCGAGTTCGTCTGCCCGCCCAAGGCCATCCGCATCACGCCGGGCGCGATCCCCGCTGGCACGCCGGCCGCCCACGTCGAGAAGGCCCCGCAGGCCTTTGACATCGACATGCTGCGCTGCATCTACTGCGGCCTCTGCGAGGAGGTCTGCCCCGAGGAGGCCATTTTCCTGCAGAACCAGTTCTCGATGTCCGGCTACAGCCGTGACGAGATGGTCAACCACAAGGACCGCCTCTACGAACTCGGCGGCACGCTGCCCGACTCGCATTTCAAGTGGGACAAGAAGAAGGAGGCCGCGGCCCACGGCAACGCGCACTGAGCCATGACCGACACGTTCTTCACCCTCTTCGCCACCCTCACCGTCGTCAGCGCGGCGCTCGTCGTCGTGCATAAGAACGCCGTGAACGCCGCCATGTGCTTCCTGCTCAGCCTCGTCGGCGTCGCGGGTCTCTTCGTGCTGCTCGACGCCTACCTGCTGGCCTTCGTGCTGCTCCTCGTCTACGCGGGCGCCGTCGTCTCGCTGTTCC
Organism: Opitutaceae bacterium; assembly: GCA_023269565.1. GTDB lineage: Bacteria > Verrucomicrobiota > Verrucomicrobiia > Opitutales > Opitutaceae > JAHFTD01. The sequence goes on from JAHFTD010000013.1 coordinate 20,755, forward strand.
TCTTCATCATCATGCTGCTCGACACCCGGCCGGAGGAGCAAAAACCGTTCCGGCTGATGACGGTCGCCGGCGCGACGCTGGGCGGCGCGCTGCTGCTGGTGTGCGGCTCCTCCCTGTTTGCCCGCGCCCAATTCAGCGGCGCCAGCGCCGTCGAGCCGGTCGGTGCCGCGCTTAAACCCTACGCCGAGCAGCTCTTCACCACCTACCTCCTGCCGGTGCAGGTCGTGGGCTTCCTGCTCCTTGCCGCCATGCTCGGCGTCGTCGTGCTCAGCCGGAAATACGAAAAAACGGAGGGCGCGTCATGATTCACCCCACGCTCACCGCCTACCTCGTGGTCAGCGCGCTGCTCTTCGGGCTCGGCTTCTTCGGCGTGCTGCTGCGCAAGAACACCCTCATCATCTACCTTTGCCTCGAGCTGATGCTGGTGGCCTCGATGGTCGCGCTTGTGGCCTTCTCGCGCTTCAACGGCACGCTCGACGGCGATGTCTTCGTCTTCTTCGTCCTCACCATCGCGGCGGCCGAGGTCGCCGTCGGCCTCGCCCTCATCGTCGCGCTCTTCCGCCGCCGCCATACCGTCCAAGTCGAAGAACTTAACTTCCTGAAGCACTGACATGTCGCTCGCCCAAATGGTCCTCGCCATCCTCCTGCTGCCGCTCGGCGCCGCAGCAGTGATCGCACTGTTCCTGCGGAAACAGGGTGCGCTGGCCTCCTGGGTCTCCGTTGCCGCGGCCGGCGCCGTGGTTGCGCTGACCCTCCCGCTCGTGTTCCTCCAGGCCGGTGCAACCGGCTCAGTCGAGTGGCTTCGCCTCGGCTCACTCACCGTCTCGCTGGGCTTCAAGCTCGACGACCTCGCGCGGCTCATGCTCTTCGTGGTCAGTTTCGTCGGCTTCCTGATCCACGTCTTCTCGCTCGGTTACATGCGCAACGACCCGGCCCGGGCGCGCTACTTTGGCGGCTTGTCCATTTTCATGTTCTCGATGCTGGGCATCGTGCTCGCCGACAATCTTTTCATGCTTTTCGTCTTCTGGGAACTGGTCGGCTTCAGCTCCTGGCTGCTCATCAACCACTGGCACGAGCGGCAGTCCGCGGCCGACGCCGCGAAGAAGGCCTTCATCGTCAACCGCGTCGGCGACTTCGGGTTTCTGCTCGGCATCGTGATGTGCTGGTGGCTCAACGGCACGGTCAATCTTTCCGAGCTCGACGCGCGGCATATCGTCAGCGCCGCGGTGCCGCTGCTGCTCTTTTGCGGTGTGCTCGGCAAATCCGCGCAGATGCCGCTGCACGTCTGGCTGCCCGACGCGATGGAGGGCCCGACGCCGGTCTCCGCGCTCATCCACGCCGCGACGATGGTCGCCGCCGGCATCTACCTGCTCTGCCGCGTCAACGTCCTCATGGTGCCCGAGGCACTCAACATCATCGCCAGCGTCGGCACCGTTACCGCCGTCTACGCCGCGCTCTGTGCGGTCGTGCAGCGCGACATCAAGAAAATCCTCGCTTACTCCACGCTCTCCCAGCTCGGCTACATGGTCGCCGCGTTCGGGTTGGGGTCGACACACATTGTATTGCGCAAAGTGGGCGTAGTAGTGGTGGATCTTTGGGCGTCCTTCGGCGTCGGTGCCGCGATGTTCCACCTCACGACCCACGCTTTCTTCAAGGCGCTGCTCTTCCTCGGCGCCGGCTCGGTCATCATCGGCTGCCACCACGAACAGGACATCTTCAAGCTGGGCGGACTGCGGAAGAAGATGCCGCTGACTTTCGCCACCTTCACCATCGGTGTCCTCGCGATCATCGGAATGCCTGGTCTCGCCGGCTTCTTCTCCAAGGACGCCATTCTCTACTTGGCGATGGAGAAGAGCACCCCGATCTTCCTCGCGCTCGCCTTCACCGCCGTGCTGACCGCGTTCTACATGGTCCGCCTGTGGAAGATCACCTTCTTTGGCGAGGCGCGCTCCGCTGAGGCCAAGCACGCCACTGAAAACGGAATCAGCATGACAGTTCCGTTGCTTGTTCTCGCCATCCTGTCCGTAGTCGGCGGCTACAGCGGCGTGTTCGGCAGGCTCGCCGGCCGCGTGGCGGATCTGGTGCCCGACGCGGAAGGTTCCGCGCATACGACCATCCTGCTCGTCTCACTCGGCGTCATGTCGCTCGGCGCCGGTGCGGCGTGGTTCTTCTATCCGGCCGCGGGCACCGACGCGCTCGAGGCGAAGTCCTCCGTCGTGTTCAGCTTCTTCGTGGCGCTGAAGGAGTCCTTCGATCGGGTCTACGGCTACTACGTCGCGAAAATCCAGCAGCGCTTCGCCATGGTGCTGAACTTCCTCGATAATATCGTTCTCGCCGGGTTCATCATCCGCGGCCTGGCCGGGCTCGTCGGCCTGCTCGGCTACGGCGCCCGCGCGCTGCATACCGGCAACCTGCACGCCTACGTCTACTGGTTCCTGCTCGGCACCGTGCTCCTCTGGGCTTTCGCCACCGGCTTCTTCTGACCGATGAACTTTCCCGACAACGCCCGCCTCCTCCAGCTCGCGATCGCTACACCGCTCGTGTCGGCGCTGGTCATTGCGCTCGGGCGGCCCAAGCGCCACGCGCTCAAGCTGGCCGCCGCCGCCTTCGCGCTGCCGGCGCTCATCGCGATCAGACTCTGGGCGCAGTTCCCGGCCGGGGCGGGTGCCGATTACCAGTTTGCCAGCCGGCTCGACACCGGGCTGGCGGGCTTCGGCATCAGCCTGCAGCTCGGGCTCAATGGCGTCTCGATGCCGCTGTTTGTGCTCGCCGGCATCGTCGGGCTGGCCGCCGGGCTCTACGCGCTGCGCTCCGGCGCCGAACGCCTGAAAATCTATCTGCTGCTGCTGCTCGTCATGCAGGGCGGCCTGCTCGGCATGTTCGCGTCGGTCGACCTGTTCTATTTCTACTTCTTCCACGAGCTGGCGCTCATCCCGACGTTCCTCATGGTCGGCGTCTGGGGCGGGCGCGACCGCAACTACGCGGCGATGAAGATGACCATTTACCTGACCGTGGGCGCGATGCTCTCGCTCGCCGGCCTGATCGCCATCTACGTGCAGAGCGGCGCGCAATCCTTCGATCTGGTCACGCTGCGCGCCGAGCTGGCGGCGCACCCGCTGCCCTTCACGGTGCAAAAGCACCTCTTCGGCCTGCTGCTGTTTGGCTTCGGCACGCTCGTCTCGCTCTGGCCGCTGCACACCTGGGCGCCGCTCGGCTACGGCGCCGCGCCCAGCTCCACCGCCATGCTGCACGCCGGCGTGCTGAAGAAATTCGGTCTCTACGGCCTGCTGCAGGTCGGCCTGCCGCTGCTCCCGCAGGGCGCCCAGCACTGGGCCTGGACGCTCGCGCTGCTCGCCGGGCTCGGCAACGTGCTGGGCCTCGGCTTCGTGACGATGGCGCAGCGCGACCTCAAGCAGATGCTCGGCTACAGCTCGGTTATGCACATGGGTTACTGCTTCCTCGGCATCGCCAGCCTCTCGGTCATCGGCGCCGGCGGCGTCGTGCTGTTGATGGTGGCACACGGGCTTTCGGTGGCGCTGCTCTTCCAACTCGCTACCTGCATCCACCATCGCACACAGACCTTCGACCTGACCGAAATGGGCGGGCTCGCGCGCAAGGCGCCCGTGCTGGCCGCGTTCTTCGCCGCCGCCATCTTCGCCAGCATCGGCCTGCCGGGCTTCGCCAACTTCTGGGGCGAGCTGGCGATCTTCGTCGCGCTGTGGAAATTCTCGCCGTGGATCACCGCCGTAGCTGTCGCCGGAGTCGTCATTTCCGCCGTCTACGGTCTTCGCGCCGCCGCGCGCATCTTCTACGGTCCGCCGAGCGAGGCCTTCCAGCGCGCCGCTGCCGCGCAGCCGCCGGCCGACCTCGACTGGAAGGAGCGCCTGCCTGCGCTGTTGCTGCTGGCGACGCTGCTGTTCATCGGCTTCTGGCCGCGCGCGGTCTCCGACGCCGCCGACGCCGCGCTGCGCGCCAGCCTCCCGGCTGTCGTGCCGACCGCCACCGTCACCTTTCACCGCTGAGCTGACGCCATGACCACCGACCTGCTCCAAGCCGCCGCTGCTTCCAACCACTGGCTGGCCATCGCGCCCGAGCTGATCCTCGGTTGCGCGGCGCTGGTGCTGCTCGTGTTGGAGATGGCGCTACCGCGCGAACAGCACGGCTGGATCCCGCGCTTCGCTGTGCTGGCGCAGACGGTGGTGCTCGCCGGCGTGCTGCTGAATTTCGAGACCCGTTGGCTCGGCGAAACGACCTTCGGCGGTTTGCTGCGCCACAGTCTGCCCGGGCAGATCGGTCGCGTGTTCTTCCTCCTGTCTTCGCTGCTCGTGTCGTTCCTCGCCTCGGTCTGCCTACCGCGCACACGGATGCCGCGCACCGAGTTTTACCACCTTATCCTCGTCGTCACCGCGGCTCTCATGCTGTTGGCGCAGAGCAACAGCTTCGTGATGCTTTTCGTGGCGCTCGAGACCGTGACGGTCGGATTCTACATTCTCGTGAGCTACTTCCGCGACAACCCGCTCACGCTCGAGGCCGGGCTGAAATACCTCGTGCTCGGCGCGCTCAGCTCGGCGATCATGCTCTTCGGCATCGTGCTGCTCTATGGCGCGGTCGGGCGCGTCACGGGCGCGGACGGCGCGGTGCACACCGGCTTCGAGTTCGGCACGGTGGCGACCTTCCTGCAGAACAATCCGGGCAATTTCCTCGCCACCGCCGGAGCGCTGCTGGTGCTCAGCGGCGTGGCGTTCAAGATCGGCGCGTTCCCGTTCCAGATCTGGATCCCCGACGTCTACCAGGGCGCGCCGACGCCCGTGACGGCCTTTCTCGCCGTCGCCTCCAAGGCTGCGGGCTTCGCCGTGCTGCTCACACTCGTGCGCAATGTCTTCCCGCCGCTCGCCGGTGTGCTGGTGCCGGTGCTCTCGCTGCTGGCGGCGGCGACCATCCTCTTCGGCAACCTCGCCGCGCTGACGCAGCGCAACACCAAGCGCCTCATGGGTCTCTCCGGCGTCTCGCACGCCGGCTACCTGCTACTGGGCGTCGGGGCGTCGTTCACCGTGCCGTGGGCGGCGGGCGCGGTGTGGTTCTACCTCTTCACCTACCTGCTGGCGGCGATGGCGGTGTTCGGCGTCATGGCGTATTGCGCGGGCGCTGACGACACCGCACAGGACCTCGACGCCTACGAGCGCCTCGCCAAGGACCAGCCGCTGCTCGGCGCCGTGCTGGCGGTGGGAGTCGGCTCGCTGGCGGGCATCCCGCCGCTGGCCGGATTTCTCGGCAAGCTGCTCATCTTCATTGCGGCATTCGAGGCGCACCTCTACGGACTCCTGGCTGTGGCCATCATCGGTGTGGTGGTTTCGATCTATTATTATTTCGGTTGGATCAAGACGGCGTTCTTCGTGGATTGGCACCCGCCCGGCACGACCGAACCCCCCGCGTTCTCGCGCTCTGCGCCCGGCTGGGTGGGAGCTGCCACGCTGGTGCTCCTCACGCTGGCGACCGTCCTGCTCGGCTTCTACCAAGCGCCGCTCGCCGGCTGGCTGGCGTTGAAGTGAAGCAGGTGGGACTTCCCTCAGAGCCGCACTTGTCAACCGCGCGGGCATAAAAAAATCCCCGGCCAGCGCCGGGGATCGTGACAGACAGGTTCAATTGCCCGGTTGTTTTTTGACCGGGTAGGGTGGGATGGGCGGAATGTCGACAGCCTTGGTCTTGAGCTCCTCGAGGATGACCTCGATGGCCTTGTCGAGCTGCTGGTCCTCGCCCTTGAATTCGTGGGCCGGATCGTTGTCGACGACGATGTCGGGGTCGACGCCGTGGCCCTCGATCATCCACTGCTTGCCGTCGGTGCTCATGCCGTTGGCGAACTCGGGCCGGTTGAGCGTGCCGCCGTCGACGAAGGGCAGAGAGCCGCGGATGCCGACGATGCCGCCCCAGCTGCGTTTGCCGATGAGCTTGCCGAGGCCGAGCTTCTTGAAGCGGTAGGGAAAGATGTCGCCGTCCGAGGCGGAAAATTCGTTCAGCAGGAGAACCTTCGGTCCCAGCATGACACCGCCGGGGTTGGGGTTGGGCGGGCCGTTGCGGAGCACGGTGTAGAAAATGAGCTGGCGGGCAAGGCGCTCGGTGATCTGCGGCGAGACGTTGCCGCCGCCGTTGCCGCGGTCGTCGATGATGAGCGCCTTCTTGCCCAGCTGCGGGTAATAACGCTTCACGAATTCATTGAGTCCGCCGGGACCCATGTCGGGGATATGGATATAGCCGACCTGCCCGCTGGTCTTCCTGTTCACATAGTCGATGTTCTTCTCGACCCAGTTGTTGTAGTAGAGCGAACTCTCGTCGGCGCTGGGCACAACGGTGACTTCGCGGGCACCTTCGTCGACGGGCTTGCTGTTGAGCTTGAGCGTGACCTGGCGCCCCACGGTGCCGATGAGCGCCTCGAAGATGTTAGCCATGCCGCTGACAGGCCGGCCGTTGACGGCGAGAATGTAATCACCCTCGCGGGCGTTGACGCCGATCTCAGTGAGCGGCGAACGCGTGCCGTCCTGCCAGTTCTCTCCACGAAGGATGCGGTCGATGCGGTAGGCCCGGCTGGCCGGGTCGCGCGACAGCTCGGCGCCGAGCAGGCCCATGGGGATGCGGGGCGCCTCGTTTGCGCGTTCGCCGCCGCCGACATAGGTGTGGCCAGTGCTCAACTCGGCGATCAGTTCGCCAATGAGATAAGTAAGGTCGTTGCGATGCGCGACGTGGGGCAGGAGTGCGGCGTATTTCGTCTGCACGGCCGGCCAGTCGACGCCGTGCATGTTGGGCGCGTAGAAATAATCGCGCATCTGTCGCCAGCTTTCGTGGTAGATCTGGTTCCACTCGGCGTGGTGGTCGAGGCGCATCTCGAGCGTGCCAAAGTTGAGCTTGTCCTTCGGGTCGATCTTGGCGGTGGGCAGGTCGACGATGGCGTAGTCGCGGTCGCGGGTGCGGCCGACGAGCATCTTCTTGTTGTCGGCGGTGAGCTGGAAAGTGTTGTAGGCGCCGAGCTCGGTTTCCTTCTGGTCCTTGAGGCTGTAGAGGAACAAGGTCGAGGAGGGCGGCTGGCCGACGGTGTTGCCGCCATAGGTGCGGCGGTAGTAGACCTTGTCGCCAACCATACTGACCTGCGGGTAATTCGAGGCCTCGACGGGCAAGCCGATGAGCCGGTCCTTCAAGCCGTCGAGGTCCACTTTGACGACAATCGGTTTCTTTTTGCTGTCTTTCTTTTCAGGGGTGGCGGGGGCCGCGTCCTTCTTTTCTGGTTCCTTGGCCGGGGTCGGCGTGGCGACTGGCTCGCTGGCGTCGGCGACCTTGACGTCCGGCGCCTTGTCCGCGGGCTTCTCCTCTTTTTTCTCGTCGTCCTTGGCGATCTCGACCTCGTCACTCTTGGGCTTGAAGGGCGACTCGGTGCTCTTGGCGAGCGCGAGGAGGTAGACTCTTTCCTGGTCGAGGTAGACGTGGTTGAACTCGAGATTGCCGTAGGTTGGCGTGAAGTTGCGGGCGGACGCGAAGAGAAGGAACTTGCCGTCGTCGCTGAACTCGACGGAGTGGGCCGAATACCACCCGTCGGTGGCGTCGTAAGCCTTCTGCTCGTCGAGCGAGTAGAGGCGGGCCTTGTTGTTGGTGAAGCGCTCGGGCGAAATGTAGGCGACCCACTTGCTGTCGGGCGACCAAGCGTAGTCGGTGATCTCGAAGGTCGCGCTCGTCTCAATGAGCGTCACGGTCTTAGAGTCGAGGTCGACGTAGCGGAGGCGCTGGGCCCGGTCGCCCCAGAGCAGTTTCTTGCTGTCGGGCGACCAGGCGGGGGCGTAGTAATATGAATCGGCGTCCTTGGTGACTTGCACGGCGGCGCCGCGGCCGTCCTGCGGGCTGATCCAGATTTCATTTTCGCCGGACTGGTCGGAAACATAGGCGACCCACTTGCCGTCGGGCGACCAGACGGCGTTGCGCTCGTGCGCGCCGGAAGTGTTCGTGAGGTTGCGGACCGGACCGTTTTTTGCCGGCACGCTGAAGACTTCCCCGCGGGCGACGACAGCCGCGCGCTTGCCATCGGGTGACGGCTGGACGCTGGTGACCAACTTTGAAACGTTGACCAAACTTTCGCGGGCAACGGCGGCGTCCTCCTTGACCATCACGGGCACTTGACGGGCCTTTTCGGTCTTCAGGTCGAAATGCCAGATGTTACCGGCCTGCTCGAACACGATGCCGCCCTTGCCGAGCGAGGGAAACTTGATGTCGAATTCCTTGAAGGTCGTGTGCTGTGCCGTCTTCTTGGTCGCGAGGTCGTAGGAGTAAAGGTTGAAGCGTCCGTCGCGCTCGGAGACGTAATAGATTTTATTGTTCGGCGCCCACATTGGCATGATGTCCTGTGCCGGGTTGTTGGAGACGTTTTCGATCGCACCGGTCTTGAAATCGAAGATCCAGATTTCGTCGGCCATGCCGCCCTGATAGCGCTTCCAGGTGCGGAATTCCCGGAACACCCGATTGTAGGCCATCTTTGAGTCGTCGGGCGAAAACGACACGAAGCCGCCGCGCGGCACGGGCAGTTGCTTCGGCACGTCGGCGTCGAGTCCGACCGTGTAGAGCTGGCCGATGAAGTCGTTGAACGTCCGCATGCGCGAACGGAACGCGATCTCGTTGCTCGTGTTCTTCCACGACATGACGAGATTGTTCGGACCCATGCGGTCGGAAACGTCGTCGCGGTTGAGGGTCGCGGTGTAGGTGAGGCGCTTCGGCGCGCCGCCATCGGCCGGCATGACGTAGACCTCGGTGTTCCCGTCATACTGGGCGGTGAAGGCCAGTTGCGAGCCGTCCGCGGAGAAGCGCGGGAACGTCACGTAGCCCGGCGCGCTGGTGAGCCGGCGGGCAGTGCCACCGTCCATCCCGACCGCGTAGAGCTGGCCGGCGTAGCTGAAGACAATTTCAGAGCCGTTGGTGGCGGGGAAACGAAGCAGGCGCGTCGGGGACGCGTCTGAAGCACTCTGGGCGAGCAGGCCGCCGGCGGACAGTGCCAGCGCGAACAGGAGACGGGATGGTTTGGTCATAACAAAGAAGTGCGACACCAGAGCGGGTTTCCGTTTTCCGGGCAACCCAAATACCGTCGAATCGTCCACGGGACGGGTTCATTGCGGCTCGCGGGCGGCGGGCCGGGCAAACCGGCGGCACTTCTCAGATCGATTCGAGTAGCTTGTTCAGGCGCGTGATCATCCGCGAAGGATCCTCCAGCAGCCCTGCGGCGATGAGGGCGTTGTCGAGCAGTTGTCCGGCGACGAGCCCGGCCTTGTCGGGATCGGTTGTGCGAAGAGCCGCGAGCTTCCGGATGATGGCATGGCGCGGATTGATCTCGAGGTTCACCTTCACAGGCTCGGCGGCCTCGTCCGGTTTTTTCATGGCGCGCATCATGCGGCGCATCTGGGCGTTCATGAGTTTGTCGGCGTTGGTCGCGAGCGCGGGCGAGCCGACGAGGCGGTCGCTCGTCTTCACGTCGGCGACCTGGGCGCCGAGCGTGTCCTTGAGCCACGCGACCAGATCTTTGGCGGCGCTCTCGCTCAGGGAGTCGCCCTGCTGCGGGATGTCCTCAAGCTTCACATCGGCGTGGTCGGCGGCGCGGAACTTCTTGCCGTCAAATTCGCGGATGTTGCTGAACACGTATTCGTCCACGGGCTCGTGGCAGAAGAGCACCTCGAGGTTGCGGGCCTTGAAGCCCTCGAGGTAGGGGCCCGACTCGATGGCCTCGCGGTTCGGGGCGACGAGATAATAAATCTCCTTCTGCCCGTCCTTCATGCGCGAGACATAGTCGGCGAGGCTGGTGGTCTTGCCGGCGTCGGTGAGCGAGGACTCAAAGCGGAGCAGTTTCACGAGCTGGTCCTTGTGCATGAAGTCCAGCGCCGCGCCTTCCTTGAGGAAAATGCCGAAGGCGGCGTAGAATTCCGTGTAGGCGTCGGGGCGTTGGGCGGCTTCCTCCTCCAGCATCTTCAGGAAACGCTTCGTGACGACCTTGCCGAGTTTGTCGAGCAGCGCCTTGTCCTGCATCGTCTCGCGCGAGATGTTCAGCGGCAGGTCCTCGCTGTCGACGACGCCCTTGAGGAAACGCAGCCACTCGGGCAGCAGATCCTTCGGCGCCGCGTCGATGAGCACCCGGCGGCAGTAGAGCGCGACGGAAGGTTCGAGCCGGGCGAAGCCGAGCCGCTCGGTGTTCTCCTGCGGGACAAAGAGCAGTGCGTTGATCGAGCGCGGGGCGTCGGCGGAGAAATGCAGGCGGTAGCGCGGGGTGTCGTGGACGTGCGCTTGGAATTTGTAGAACTCGGTGTATTCCTCGTCCTTGATCTCGGCCTTGCCGCGCAGCCAGAGTGCCTGGACGGTGGTGAGTTTGGTGCCGTTGAGCGTAATGGGGAAGCCGACGAACGCACTGTAGCGGGTGAGGATTTCCTTCAGGCGCCATTCCTTGGCGAACTCGGCGCAGTCGTCCTTCAGCGTAACGACGATCTTGCAGCCGCGGCGCTGACCCTCGCTCTCCTCGATCTCGTAGCTGCCGGAGCCGTCGCTGGTCCAGAGCTGGCCGGGTTCGGCGGTGCGCCACGAGTGCGTATAGACCTTCACGGACTTGGCGACCATGAAGGCCGAGTAGAAGCCGACGCCGAACTGGCCAATCAGGCTGGTGTTCTTTGCCCCGCCCTCGCCCAGCGCCTTGAGAAAAGCCTTCGAGCCCGAGTGGGCGATGGTGCCGAGGTTCTCGACCAGCTCGGCGCGCGTCATACCGATGCCGAAGTCCTGGAAGGTGACGGTCTTCGCCGCCTCGTCCGTGGTGATGTTGATCTCCAGCGGCAGGTTGTCGTCGTGGACATCCTTCTCGGTCAGCTGGAGGTGGCGGAGCTTCTCGAGGGCGTCGGAGGCGTTGGACACCAGCTCGCGGGCAAAGATTTCCTTCTCCGTGTAGAGCGAGTGGATGACGATATCGAGCAGCTGCTTGATCTCGGCTTGGAATTCGAATTTCTGCGGTGCGGCGGTGGGCATGGAGGATGGAAAGGGACGGCCAACTTACGGGCCGTCCGTCAAAAATCAAGAGGAGCGGTGCACCCGGCGGGGGCGGCAGCGTGTGAGGGTCAGCGTTCGTCGACCTGGTCGTCGTGCACGGGCTCGATGTGGCCGAGGTCGTGGCCGGGCTCCTGCGTGGTAAGCACCTTCCAGACGCACCAGACCAGCAGGCCGGTGACGGAGCCGACCGAAAGGATGAGGGAGATCCAGCCGCCGGGGGTCATGGTTGTTTCTCCAGAGGGTTGGCTGTCCAGCGCTTGCCGGCCAGGTGCATCAGCAGGACAGAAAAGCCGACGCAGAGCAGGATGAAGATGAAGGCCAGCCGCGCCACATCGCTGTGGTGGCTCCCCACCAGATCGGTGATGCGGCCGGTCGGCGCGAAGTGCGGCCGGGCGAAGCTGAAGTTCCAGCCAAAGACGCTGTTGAGCACAAACATCAGCAGCACGATGCCGAGGAAGACCGGCGAGACCCATTGCATGATGAATTTGAAGACGCGCGGGATGCGCATGGCGGCGCCCTCGTGCGCCTCCCGCCAGCCGCGCTCGATGCCCATGCCCTTGCTCCAGCCAAAGACGATGATCAGGATGAAGCCCTGCAGGTAGATCATCATCGTGCCGATCCAGAAATCGATCGTGTCGAGCGCCTTCAGGTCCTTGCTGAACCACCAGCAGATGAGCGTGCCGAAGGAGGAGATCAGGCCGAGGAGCGCGAGGGCGGGCTTGCGGGCCAGCCCCAGCCCTTCCTCGAGGAACGCGGCGCCCGGCTGCAGCATCGAGAGCGAGCTGGTGAACGCGGCGAGGAACAGCAGCGTGAAAAAACTGAAGGCGAAGAAGTTTCCGTAGGGCATCTGCGCGAAGACCGCCGGCAGCACGTTGAAGCCGAGGCCGAAGGTCCCCATGCCGACGATGCCCGCCGTGCCGAGAAACACAAACGCCGCCGGCACCGTGATCAGGCCGCCGAGGCCGACCTCGCAGAATTCGTTGGCGGCGGCGGCGGTCAGGCAGCTGAGCACGACGTCGTCCTTTTTCTTCAGGTAGCTTGCGTAGCAGCAGATGGCGCCGAAGCCGACCGTGAGCGTGAAGAAAATCTGCCCGGAGGCGGCGAGCCACAGCTCGGGGTTCTTCAGGCCGGCCCACACGTCCTGCGGATTCCACATGAAGCCGAGGCCGTTGAGGACATTCTGAGACGGCTTCAACGGGTCGGGTGTGCCGAGCGTGAGGACGCGGCCAAGAATGATGAGCGCGATGACGATGAGCAGCGGCATACCCCACTTGCAGGCCAGCTCAATGCCCTTCGAGACGCCGCGGTAGATGAAGTAGAAGTTGACCGCGTAGCAGATGACCAGCCAGAAGCCGACGCTCTCGAGCCCGAAGTGCACCGCGGTGCCGTCCTGCGCGATGCCGGTGTAGCTGGCGAAGATGGCGCCGAAGTGGGCGCCGGCGGATAGTTTACCCGTCACGGCGAGCCAGGCGTAACCGAGGCACCAGGCCTCGACGTAGACGTAATACATGAAAACCATCACCGGAATCAGGAAGCCGAGCATCCCGAGATATTTCCCGGCGGGGGTTTGCATCACGACGTGGAAGATGCCCGGCGCCGAGTGGTAGCCGCGCACGCCGCCGCTGCGGCCCAGCGTCCACTCGGCCCAGCCGATGGGGATGCCGATGAGCAGCAGCGCCGTGAAGTAGGCGATCATGAACGCGCCGCCGCCGTATTGCGCGGCGAGGCCGGGGAAGCGGAGGAAGTTGCCCAGGCCCACCGCGCTGCCGGCGACGGCGAGGATGACGCCCATGCGCGAGCTCCAGGCTTCCTTGGTTTGCGACATGGCGGGGAGCTTGCGGGGGCGGATGCGCCCGGCAATCGCGAAGTTAGCGTCCGGTGGCGCCGCTCACCCGCCGAGGTAGGCGGCCTTCAGCTCGGGGTTGGCCCGAAGTGTCCGGGATTCGCCGGCCATGACGATGCGACCGGTCTCGAGCACGAAGGCGCGGTGCGAGATCTCGAGCGCGAGGTTGGCGTTCTGCTCGACGAGCAGGATGGTGACGCCGTGGCGGCGGTTGATCTCGACGATCTTCTCGAAGATGGTGCGGATGAGTTTCGGGGCGATGCCGAGCGACGGCTCGTCGAGCATGAGCAGCTTCGGGTTGCCCATCAGCGCCCGGCCGATGGCGAGCATCTGCTGCTCGCCACCGGAAAGCGTGCCGGCGGGCTGCAGCAGGCGCTCCTGCAGGCGCGGAAAGATGCCGAAGACGTAGTCGCGGTTGGTGGCGATCCGGGCCTGGTCCTTCTGCAGGTAGGCGCCCATCGCGAGGTTCTCATCCACCGTGAGATTGGAGAAGATCATGCGGCCCTCGGGCACGTGGCAGAGGCCGCGGGCGACGATCCTGTGCGGGGCGAGGTTGGTGATATCGGCGCCGGCGAAGGTGACGCGGCCGCCTTTCGCCCGCACGAGGCCCGAGAGTGCGCGCAGCGTGGTGGTCTTGCCCGCGCCGTTGGCGCCGATAAGCGTGACGATGCTGCCTGCTTCGATGGAAAACGAGATGCCGCCGAGCGCCGAGATAGCGCCGTAGGAAACGGAAAGGTCGGTGACTTCCAACATGGCTCAGTGATGGACGATGCTTTGGTGGTGGTCCTCGCCGAGATAGGCCTCGATGACCTTCGGGTCGTTCTGGATGGCGACGGGCGCGCCCTCGGCGATCTTCACACCGTAATCGAGCACGGCGATGCGCGAGCAGCAGCCCATGACGACCTTCATCGAGTGCTCGACCAGCAGGACGGAGAGACCGAACTGCTGCTGCACGCGGCCGATGAGCCGGATGAGCTCGACCTTCTCGCCAGCGTTCATGCCGGCGGCGGGCTCGTCGAGCAGGAGTAGTTGCGGACGGGTGGCGAGACAACGGACGATCTCGAGCCGGCGCTGTTCGCCGTAGGGCAGACTCTTGGCGGGCGCGTCGCGGAAGCGGAGCAGGTTGAAGAGTTCCAACAGTTCGTCAACGCGCCGGGCGACGGCCCGTTCCTCATCCTGGAACCGACCGAGCCGCAGCAGCGCATGCACGGGATGCGTGGTGCGGTGGAGGTTCAGGGCGGCACGGACGTTGTCGAACACCGAGAGCGAGCCAAACAGACGGATGTTCTGGAAGGTCCGCGCGATGCCAAGCCGGGCGATCTGCCACGACTTCAGGCCGGCCAGCGACCGGCCGGCGAAAGTGATGCCGCCCTCGCTCGGCGGATAGACACCGGTGACGAGGTTGAACACGGTGGTCTTCCCCGCGCCGTTCGGGCCGATGAGTCCGCACAACTCGCCTTCGTTGACGGTGAGATCCACGCTGCTGACGGCGGTGAGGCCGCCGAAGCGGAGGATGACGCGGTCGAGCTGGAGCAGCGCAGGCATCAGTGGTGGGTTTTCCAGAAGCGGAGGTTGAAGAGGCCCTGCGGTCGCACAATCATGAGCAGAATGAGAAGCAACGAATAGAGGATCATCCGGTATTCGGCGACGGGGCGCAGCACCTCGGGCAGCAGCGTCAGCAGCACGGCGGCGAGAATGACGCCGATAGTGTTGCCCATGCCGCCAAGGATGACCATGACGACGATCTCAATGGAGCGGTTGAAGTCGAAGCCGCCGGGCGTGATGGTCTGCTTGAAGTGGCCGTAGAGTCCGCCCGCGATGCCGGCGAAGAACGCCGCGACGACGAACGCCACGGTCTTGTAGCGCGTGGTATTGAGCCCGATCGCCTCGGCGGCGATCTCGTCGTCCTGTGTGGCGATGAAGCCGCGGCCGTAGGTCGAGTGCACGAGGCAGGCGACGGTGAAAACGGTGAACGCGGCGAAGGCCAGCACCCAAAAAATGTTCGTGTAGGCCGGGATGCCGTTCAGACCAAGCGCGCCGCCGAGCGGCTCGAAGTTCTGGAAGATAACGCGGATGATCTCGCCAAAGCCGAGTGTGACGAGCGCGAGGTAGTCGCCCTTGAGTCGCAGCGATGGCACGCCGACGAGCAGGCCGGCAACCGCGGCGCCGAGGCCGCCCGCCATGAGCGCGGCGAGGAAAAGCGAGTTCTGCTGCCACGCACTGCTGTCCCCGCCGAAGAGCCGCGGGCCCAGGAGCATTGTGACCGCGGCGGAGAGGTAGGCGCCCACCGACATGAAGCCCGCGTGGCCGAGCGAGAACTGGCCGGTGTAGCCGTTCACCAGGTTGAGGCTAACGGCGAGGATGACATTGATGCCGATGCCGACGAGGACGTCGAGATGGTAGGGATCGATGCGGTCGGAGAAAGCGAAGATGCCGTAGGCGGCGGCGAGGGCGGCGAGGAGTCCGAGGTGCGGGCGCGGCATGTCAGACCTTTTCGACGGTGAACCGGCCGAGCAGGCCGGCCGGCCGGAAGAGCAGGATGAGGATGAGCACGGCGAAGGCGATGGCGTCCTTGTAGGTCGACCATTCGCTGCCGTTGACAAAGGTCTCGATGACGCCGAGCAGCAGGCCGCCAAGCGCCGCGCCGGGGATGTTGCCGATGCCGCCCAGCACGGCCGCGACGAAAGCCTTGAGGCCGGGCAGCGTGCCCATGATCGGATCGATCGACGGATAGTTGAGCGCGTAGAGGACGCCTCCGGCGGCCGCCAGCGCCGAGCCGAGGCCGAAGGTGAAGGAGATGACGACGTCGATGTTGATGCCGACGAGCGCCGCAGCCTTGGGATTGAGCGAGAGCGCCCGCATCGCCGTGCCGATCTTCGTCCGCAGCACGATAAAGCGCAGCGCAAGGAGCAGCGCCAGTGTGACGACCACGACGGTGACCTGATTGCTGGAGACGACGATGCCGCCGAGGTTGTAGTTGGCGGCCGGGAACAGCTCGGGGTAGGGCCGCGGGGTCGCCCCCCAGAAATATTGCGCCAGGTTCTGCAACAGCAGCGACACGCCGATGGCGGTAATGAGGACGTTGAGGGTCGGCGCGCCGCGCAGAGGGCGGTAGGCGAGGCGCTCGATGACGATGCCGAGCACGGCGCTCGCGGCCATCGCGCCGGCGAGCGCCAGCAAACCGCCACTCATGCTGTGAGCCGGCACGTGCTGGCCGATGAAGTAGCCGGTGAACGCGCCGACCATGAAGACTTCGCTGTGGGCGAAGTTGATGAACCGCAGCACGCCGTAGACCATGGTGTAGCCCAGCGCGATGAGCGCGAAGATGGCGCCGAGTGATACGCCGTTGACCAGTTGCTGGAGAAATTCCGTCACGATCTGGATGGTGGATTAACCATGGATTACCCGAGGGCGCACGGATAAAAGCACCGGGACGCTCCGTAACTCCGTTTTATCGCCACCATGGCCCTTGAGCTCAGGGTGCGACGGTTGCGATGAATTTATATTTACCGTCCTTGATGGTAAGAATGACGGCGGATTTGGAGGCGTTGCGCTTGGTGTCGATGGTGATGTTGCCGGTGACGGCGGGGAAATCCTTGGTGGCGGCGAGGGCGTCGCGGATCGCCTTCGGTTCGGTGCTGCCGGCGCGGCGGATGGCGTCGGCGAGCACAAACGCGGAGTCGTAGCCGAGCGCAGCCCACGCGTCGGGCAATTCGCCCCAGCGGGCAAGGTAGCGATGGTTGAATTCCTGCACAACTGGACTCGGGTTGTCCGGCGAGTAGTGCGTGCTGAAATAGGTGCCCTCGACCGCCTGGCCACCAATCTCGATGAGCGGCGGGGCGTCCCAGCCGTCGCCGCCAAAGATCGGCATGTCCAGCCCGAGCTGGCGCGCTTGCCGGCAGATGAGCGCGGCCTCGGTGTAGTAGCCGGAGGCGAAAATGGCGTCGGCACCGGCGGCCTTGACGGCGGTGAGCTGCGCGCGGAAATCCTTGTCGCCCTCGGAGTATTTCTGCTCGGCCACGACCGTGCCACCGTCGGCGACGAAGCGCCCCTTGAAGATACGCGTCATGCCGACGCTGTAGGCGTTGGAGACGGAGGTAAGGATGGCGACGCGGCGAACGTGGAGCGTTTCCTGCACGAACTTGGCGAGCACGTTGCCTTGGAAGGCATCGACAAAGCAAACGCGGAAGATGTAGTCGCCGACCTCGGTGATCCGGGAGTTGACCGACGAGGGCGCGATCATCGGGATCTTGGCGTTCTGGATGACGGGCGCGGCTTCGAGCGAACGGATGGACGCGACCTCGCCAAGGAGGGCGACCACCTGGTCGCGCGAGATGAGCTTCTTCACCGCGGTGGCGGATTCGCCCTGCTTGGATTGGTTGTCCTCGGTGAGCAACACGAGTGGACGGCCGAGGGCACCACCGCGGGCGTTCAGCTCCTCGATGGCGAGCAGCGTGCCCTTATGCGAGGTCTGGCCGTAAGCGGCCTCCTTGCCAGTAAGCGAGGCATATTCACCGATCTTGATCGGATCGGCGGCGTGGAGCGACGCGGCGAGCAGACCAAACGTGGAGAGCAAGAGGGAGGGGAGGCGCATGAGGTAAAGGAGAGGCGTGGGAGCTAAGCGGCGGCGGGCGGAAAATTCAACGGGAGACTGGCGTCACGGCGCGACGGACTCGACGAACTGGAACCGGCCGTCCTTGACGGTGAGAATGACGGCGGGCTTGGCGGCGTTGCGCTGGGCATCGATGGTGATGCGGCCGGTGACGCCGGCGAAATCCTTCGTCGCGGCGAGGGCCTCGCGCAGCCGGACGGTCTCGGTGGTGCCGGCGCGGCGCAGGGCGGCGACGAACAATAACACGGCGTCGTAGCCGTTGGCCGAGATGCCGTCGGGGGTTTCGCCATTCCAGCGGGTGCGGAATTTCTTGATGAAGTTGACGACCTCGGGCGCGGGGGAATCCTTCGAGTAATGCGCCGAGTAGTAAGTGCCCTCGACCGCGGCGCCGCCGAGGGTGATGAGTTCGGGTGCCTCCCAGCCGTCGCCGCCGAAAATGATGGCGCTGATCCCGAGGTCGCGGGCCTGCTTGCAGATGAGGGCACCCTCGGTGTAGTAGCCGGAGGCGAAGATGGCGTCGGGTCCGGCGGCTTTGATGGCGGTGAGCTGCGCGCGAAAGTCCTTGTCGCCCTCGGCGTATCTCTGCTCGGCGACAATCTCGCCGGCGGCGGCGGTGAACTGCTTGCGGAAGACGTTGGAGAGCCCGACCGCGTAGGGGTTGGAGACGGAGGTGAGGATGGCCACGCGGCGCGCCCCGAGGCGCCCGTGCGCGAATTTCGCCAGCACGGCGCCCTGAAACGGATCGATGAAGCAGACGCGAAAAATATAATCGCCCATCTCGGTGACACGCGGATTGGTGGAGGAAATGGCAATCATCGGCACACGGGCGTTCTGGCAGATGGGCGCGGCCTCGAGCGAGTTGGTGGAGGCGTTGCCCCCGAGCACAGCGACGACCTTGTCGCGGGCGATGAATTTCTTCACAATGGTGGCGGATTCGCCCTGCTTCGACTGGTTGTCCTCCGAGAACAGCTCGAGCGGCCGGCCGAGGACGCCGCCGGCGGCGTTGACCTCCTCGACGGCGAGGATGACGCCCTTGCGGGCCGCGGAGCCAAAAGCGCCGTCCTTGCCAGTGAAGGCGCCATAATGACCGAGCTTGATGGAGTCCTGCGCGCGAACGGCGGGGACGAGCCACAGGGCGCCGAACAGTGCGGCGGAAAGAAAACGGAGAAGGCGGGGAAACATCGCCGGGTGAATGAAGAGAAACTCCGCGGCGGTGCAAACCGCAAACGCGGCATGGCCGGCGGCATCCGCTTTGGGCTTTGCCTCCGGGGCGGCGCTTGCTTTGCTCACCCCGCGTGAACCTGCTTGACCGCTACCTCCTGCGCGAATGGCTGAAGATGCTGGCCCTGCTGCTCACGGCCACCGTTGGGCTCCTGCTGATGCAGGCGCTCTACGACAATTTCCGCGATCTGATCGAGGTCGGCGCGTCGGTGCCGGACATGGCGTTCTACTACGCGGTGACGCTGCCGAGCTACTTCTCCATCGTGCTGCCGCTGGCGCTGCTGCTCTCGTTGCTGTTTGTGCTGACCAAACTGCACCGGAACAACGAAATCACCGCGATGCGCGCAGCCGGCCTCAATATCTTCAGCACCACCCGCGCGCTCTGGCTGGCCAGCTTCCTCTTTTGTGGCGTGTCGCTGCTGCTCAACGCTCGCGTTGTGCCGTGGTCGGTCGAGACCTCACGGCGGCTGCTCGAGAGCTTTACCTACCGCGCCGAGGCGAGGAAAACCACCAGCGGTGTGCTCGGGTTGGTCAACAGCGTGGCGTTCGACAACCAGCAGCAGCGCCGCATTTGGTATATCAACCGCTACAGCCGCTTCGCGGAGCGCGCCTACGGCATCAGCGTCTCCGAGCTCGACGCCCAGCGCCGCGAGCGCACGCGGCTGCTCGCCCGCGAGGGGCGCTACGACTCCTTGCGCCGCTGCTGGGTGTTCACCGGCGGCCGCGAGCTCTGGTTCAACCCCGAGACCGGCGAGCTGGTGCGCTCGGCGGTCTTCGCCGAGAAGACCGTGCCGCACTACCGGGAGGACCCTGCGCTCATGCTGCTGATCGACCGCCACCCGCGCGACCTGTCGTTCTTCGAGCTGCGGCGCATCGTCCGGTTTTTCTCCGCGGAGGACAACCCGAAGTTCGCCCGCTACGCCGTGCGCTACTACGGGCTGATTGCCGACACGCTCGGGCCGCTCATCATCCTCGCCATCGCCATCCCGTTCTCGGTGACCGGCGTGCGCGTGAGCCCGGCGGTCGGTGTGTCGAAGTCCATCGGCCTGTTCTTCCTCTACTAC
>JAHFTD010000014.1 GCA_023269565.1 Opitutaceae bacterium
CGGGTGGCGTTTACGGCTTTGCGGAGACGCATCGCCAGCTTGCGGTCGACGGTGCGCACCGACGCCAAGCGGATACGCTGTTTTCGGGAGGAGATCTCAACATAGAAGATCGCATGACGATGCCCACGTTTTTCATATCGTCTGCATCCGACAATCACCCCTTTCCGGTAAACCCAGTGAGTCCGGCCAGCGCGCAGTATCTGGAATAGCTCATCACCAGGTAGAGCTTCTTTGATAAAGCGACCACCCGACCACTGGAATTCATGAAGGTCGTTACGGCGACGGTGTGTCATGCGCTTTCGGGCATCGATTCTTCCCTTTTTAGCCTGTGCCTCTTCGGTCGAATCCCAAGAGGTGCTGACCAAGGGCACGAGCCAAGACCCGCTCGCGGTTCTTTTGGAGCCTGCTCCGGCGAAAATGAACCGTGGTTTTCGGTAGATTTTCTTTAGGCGAGCCAACTCTCTGCGGTGCATTGGGCGCGCCCCTAGGTCATTGATAAATTGCCGGGCCTTTTGCGCGACGTTCGGTGCCGTGGTCATAACGCCGGCCTCGTGAAGAATATCTTTGGAGTTACGTGATGCGTTGTGACTGCCTACGATAACGGTGTGCCCAAAAACGAACACCTTGGCGTGCAAGCGCGCCGCCGAATAAACGCGGACACCTTTCCGAAGAAACTCCTCCAATGCGTGTGGATCAGTCCGGCCGGACTTCATGGCTTCGTCACTGGCATCCACCACAAGTCGGCTACCGCGCCTAAGGCGCAGCAGCGCTGGTGAGTCGGATCCACAATAAGCCACCGCGAGATCAGCTTTCTTGGACTTTCGGGCTAGTTGTGCGGTGCTATTCCACAATGCAGCGCCGGACAAAAAACGAGTGGGCATAAGCAAAGATTAGCCGAAGCATTTTTCTCGGCCAAGGATAAAGCGGGGTGTGGGCATCTCGCTTGCATTCCCTCTTTGTCGGGAGGAGTGAACCCGCCTGCGTCCTGCTTATGCGGGACTTCTACAAGGCAAGGTCGCGGCGGGATTACTCCTCATCCGGCGGGGTGAAACCGCGCCGAAGGACATTTTCTGCAATCAACCTCGGGAAGAGGAAGTTCTCCAGATACTCGCGCCCGCCGGCCTTGGTGCCGCCGCCGGACATCTTGAAGCCGCCGAACGGATGGCGCTGCACGATGGCGCCGGTGCAGCCGCGGTTGATGTAGAGGTTGCCGGTGAGGAACTCCTGCTGCGCGCGCTCGATGGCGCGCGGGCTGCGCGAGAAGAAACCGCCGGTGAGAGCATAGTCGTTGGCGTTCGCCATCGCGAACGCCTCGTCGAGGTCCTTCGCCTTGAGGATGGCGAGCACCGGCCCGAAGATTTCCTCGCGAACGATCTGGTGGTCGGGCTTGCAGCCCGTGAACACGGTCGGCGGCACGTAGTAACCGCCGCTGGCGAGCAGCTCGGGTGCGAGCCTGGCCTGCCAAGCGAGCTTGGATTCCTTTTTGCCGGCCTCGATGTAGCCGAGGATGGATTTTTGTGCGGCCTCGTCGATGACGGGATTCACGATGGTGCCGGGCTGCGCCGGATCGCCCACGGGCAGGGTGGGGCACGCGGAGAGCAGGCGCTCGACGAAATGGTCATAGACGCCCTCGAGCACGATGAGGCGCGAGAGCGCGGAGCACTTCTGGCCCGCGAATCCGAATGCGCTGTAGAGCGCGGCGGGGATCGCCTCGTCGAGGTCGGCGTCGTTGTCGATGATCATGGCGTTCTTGCCGCCCATCTCGCAGACGACCTTCTTGAGGTTGAGCTGGCCGGGCTTGGTCTTGCCCGCCTCCTCCCAGATGCCGAGGCCGACCTCGCGCGAGCCGGTGAACGCGATGAAGTCCACCTTCGGGTGCGCGACGAGGTGGGCGCCGGCGTCGGCGCCGGAACAGGGGAGATAGTGCAGCGCACCCGCGGGCACGCCGGCCTCGGTGAGGATGTCCATCAGGAACGCGCCGATGATGGAGGTCTGGCGCGCAGGCTTGATGATGACGCAATTGCCCGCGACGAGCGGCGCGACGGTCAGGCCGGTGAGGATCGCGAGCGGGAAATTCCACGGCGCCACGGCGACACCTACGCCGCGCGGGGTCCAGGTCTGCACGCAACGCTCGCCGGGGACGTGCTGCGTGACGACGGGCTTGGCCATGCGGCGCATCTCGCCGGCGTAAAAGCGCAGGAAGTCGATCGCCTCGGAGGTGTCGCCGTCGGCCTCGACCCACGGCTTCGCGCCTTCGAGAATGAGCAGTGAGTTGATTTCCAGCCGGCGCGACTCCATGAGGTCGGCGGCGCGCTCGAGCATCTTTGCGCGGTCGTCGACCGGCGTGGCGCGCCACTTCGGGAAGAAGGCGACGGCGGCGGCGACGGCATCCTCGGCGTCCTGCACGGTGCCCTTGGCCCAGTAGCCGACGATCTGCGCGGGATGCGCGGGGTTGACGGACGGCAGGAAGGGCCGATCGGTGATCTTTTTTCCGTTGATGATGCCCGGCCATTTTTTGCCGAGCTGCGTGGCGGTGAATTTTTCCAGCGCGGCGCGCTGCTTCTCGCGGTTCGACGCGATGGTGTAATCGGTGTTGGCGGCGTTGATGAACGCGCCAGCCGGGCGCGGCAGGCGTGCGAGCGGCTCGGGCGCGGCGGCGATGGCGTTGACCGGGTTGCCGAGGAGCTGCTCCTTCGAGGCCTCGCCCGTGTTCTTGATGCGGAGAAAGCCTTCGTTGGAAGTGTTCTCGAGCAGGCGGCGCACGAGATAAGCCATGCCCGGGAGGAGTTCGCCGATGGCGCCGTATTCGCGGACGCGGTGGCCCATCTGCAGCAGCGAGGCCTTCAACTCGTCAGCCATGCCGTAAAGCGCCTGGAATTCGTAGTGCTTCGGGTGCACGCCGAGGCGCTCGGCCTGCGCCATCGCGTGCGCGCAGGAGCGGACGTTGTGCGAGGCGAAGTTGGACGTGATGAGGTCAGCGTTCTCGAGCAGGAAGACGGTGAGCTTCTCGTAGTTGGCGTCGGACTCGGGCTTCTTCTGCCAGACCGGGACCGGCCACTCGCGCTGCTGGGCCATGACGGTTTCATAGTCCCAGTAGGCGCCCTTCACGAGGCGGATGTTGAGCGGGCGGTTGTGCTGGCGCGCCCAGGCGACGAGGTCGCGGAGGTCGGCCTCGCAGTCGCGCAGGTAGGCCTGCATCGCAATGCCGATGGCGGGCTTTTGGCGAAACTCCTCTTCCTCGAAGATGGACTTGAAGAGCGCGAGCGTGAGGTCCTTCAGCTTGTAGCTCTCCATGTCGAAGTTGATCAGCGCGCCGACTTCGATGGCGCGGCGGAGGATCGGGCGCAGGCGGTGCTGGAGCGCCTTGATGGAGTTTTCGGGGTCGGCCGGGTGGACGTCGGGCGTGAGCGCGGAGATCTTGACCGAGAGATTGAGGCGCGGCAGCGCCTTGCCATCGGGGCCGAGGTCGCTGACGCACGGCTCGGGCTCCTTGGCGTAGAATTTCGAAACCGAGTCGAGGATCTCGAGGTTGCGCTGCAGGAACACATCGGCCTCCTCCTCGCTCACGACCGCCTCGCCGAGGAGGTCGATGGTCGTGGCAATGCCGAGTTTGATGTTTTTTTTGATCTGCCTGAGCAGATCCTCGCCGGTCTCGCCGGCGACAAACTGGCCGGCCATGTCGACGATCTGCGCCTTCACCGGCGTGGCGACAAGCGCGGGTGCAAACGACGACGCGGCGAGGCCGGCCTTGAGCGCCGGGTTGAGCTCGACGGCCTTGTCGCCGAGGTATTCCTGCAGGTGGCGGACGATCTCGGCGGAACTGTTGAGCGAGGGGAGGACGTCAACAAAGCGGAAGAGCTGGGTCTTGAAGACCGGGTCCTTCATCGACCAGTCCATGAGGCGCGCGTAGGCGCCCTTCTTGGAGAACAGTGCCGGAGGCGGCTGCTGGTCCATCAGGGCAAAGAGCTGTTCGCCCTTGGCGCGGACGACGGCTTCGATTTTCGGGTCGGGGGTGAGGAATTGAGACATGACGAGAGAGGCTCGGACGGAGGAAAGATCACCGAGTGTCGCCAGCGTCCCCGGTTTGGCAAGGGCGCGCTGGCCGCGGCGGCGGAGTTGAACCGGCGCTAATCCCGTATGTTAGGCCGGTTCGCACAGGTGGCTGCGACTTTCGCCGATGGCCGCGGGTCCTGTCCGCTTATAAGCTTGGCCCGACGAAGCTTGCGTGGCAGGAGGAAAGTGCAACTTCGACGCGCGGCGCGGTGTTCTGAACGTGAATGACAATCCATCAGTGCAAGCTTCCACCGAAGGCATAACCGCCCCGCCCGACTTCACCACATTCATGCGCAATTACCAAGACATGGTCTACTCCACCGCCGCGCGCCTCACCGGCAACGAGACGCAGGCGGAGGACATTGCCCAGGATGTGTTCATCAAGGCCTACGAGCACTTCGACAACCTGCGCACCAGCCCGACCGCCGGCGGCTGGCTGAAGACCGTCGCGACCAACCTTTCGATCAACCACATCCAGCGCTATAAGAAACGCTGGACCTTTTTCTCCGACATCGTGCGCAAGGACGACGAGGGCGGGGAGAAGGAGGTCGAGTTCGCCGCACCCGAGACGTTCTTCTCCGGCGTCGACTCCGCCGAGCGCCGCGAGTGGATCGAGCGGGCCCTCGAGAAACTTCCCGAACACCAGCGCGTGCCGCTTGTGCTCTATCACTTCGAGGACCTGCCCTACGAGGACATCGCCAAGAAACTCCGCATTTCCCTCAGCAAAGTGAAGACCGACATCCTCCGCGGCCGCGAGGCCCTCGCCAAGATCCTCGTGCGCAGCGGAGCCGCCCACGAAAAATTTTCCCTCTAAGGAGCCGCCATGAAAAACATGAACGAACAGGAACTCGAGCAATTCATCCACCGCCAGCTCCGCGCGCAGCCGCCGCGCCGCGCGCCGCGCACCCTCGAGACCCGCGTCCTGGCCGCCCTCGAACAGCGCGCCGCCATTGCGTGGTATCACAAGTCCTGGGCCTACTGGCCTGCCGCTGTCCGCTCGGCCTTCCTCGCCGTCGCGACGGGTGTTGCCGGAGCCGCCCTTACGGCTTGTTATCTTTTCAGCACTGGTGCCACCGCCACGAACCTCGGCGGCGAAGTGGCCGCGCGCTTCTCGTGGGCCACCCGTCTCGGCGCGGTCCTAAACGGCGTCTCGGAATTCATCAGTCTCGTCATTCGCAATGTGCCGCCGCTTTGGCTCTATGGCGGTGTGGCTTTCGTCGCCATGATGTATGTCACGTTCTTCGGTCTCGGCGCCGCCGCTTACCGCACTCTCTACCGTAGCAATTGAAAATCTTCCCCATGAAAATGTCCCGCCTCCCGTTCCTTTCTGTCCTCTGGCTTGTCCTCGCGCTTGTGCTGTTCCCCGGGCTGCGCGCGCAGGTAGCACCGCCGGCGGCCGTGCCTGCGCCCGCCGTCAAACCGAGCGCACCGGCAGCCACGCCCACCACGCCGTCAGCGCCGGACCACGACAAGGTCATCACGTCCGACGACAAGGACAACGAGGACCAGCAGTCCGACATGGAGTCGGCCGACGACGAGGTCCAGGCCGCCAGAGAAAAGGTGCAGGCGGCGCAGGAGAAAATTCAGGCCGCGAAAGAAGAGATGCGCCTCGCCGAGGAACAAATGCGCGACGAGGTCAAGACGAAGGTCGAGCGGACCAGTCGTAAGCTCCACTCGCTCGGCGTGAGCGTCGACACCGACTCCCACGCCAAGGTGCGCCGCTCCCGTCACGTTCGCCCCCGGGTGGACTTGGGGATTTCCAGCGGCAACCACGAGATCGTCGTTTTCAACCGCAATGCCTTCGTCGGTAAAGGTGAGACGGCGGAAACCGTCGTCGCCATCGGCGGCAACGCCAAGGTGGAGGGCGACTCGCACGACGCGGTCGTCACCATTCTCGGATCTTCTGAAGTCAATGGAAAGGTCGGTGACGCCGTCGTAGCCGTGTTGGGCAGCACGATAGTCAACGGCCACGTGGCTGATGCCGTTGTCGCCGTCCTCGGCAATGTGACGCTCGGGCCCGATGCGGTCGTCGAAGGCGAAGTCGTTTCCGTCGGCGGCTCGATCACCCGCGATCCTAAATCGATCGTGAAGGGCAGCATCCAGGAGGTCGCCATCATGGATCACTTCCCCGATCTGACTGGCCTGAAGACTTGGATCGGAAAATGCGCCTTCTGGGGGCGCATGCTCTGGTTCGGGCCCGGGTTAGGCTGGGCCTGGCTCGTCGCCGCGGGCTTCCTCGTTTTCTACACGATTCTCGCGCTCCTCTTCCCGCGCGGCATCGAGAAAACCGCCGAGGTGCTCGAACAGCGCCCGGGCGGCACCTTCCTCACGATGTTGCTCACGGTGCTGCTGACGCCGGTGCTTATTGTTCTCCTCTGTATCACTGTAGTCGGCATTGCGGTCGTGCCGTTCCTGATCATCGGCATGATTTTCGCCACTCTGTTCGGCAAAGCCTCCGTGTTTGCTTGGATCGGCCGCCGCATCATCAAGCCCGGCACCGAGGGCGCGCTCGGCCACCCGGCCTTTGCCGTCTTCATCGGTGGATTGATCGTCATGCTGCTCTACGCGATCCCGATCCTCGGCATCTTGCTTTTCAAATTCTTCGGCCTGCTCGGTCTCGCGATGGTGGTCTACCGGCTCGCACTCTCCATGCAGCGCGAAATACCAAAGAAAGCCGTCGCCGCTGCGCCTGCCGGCCCGGGCTTCGCGCCGCCGGGGATGCCGGTCATGGCCGCGGCTCCCGCCTTCAATGCCGATGGTTCGCCGGCCACCGCCGAGGTTCCTCCCGCTCCCGCCGCCCCCCTCGCGCCGCCGCCGGTGATGATCTCTGCGCTGACGCTGCCGCGCGCCGGATTCTGGATTCGCCTCGCTGCAGGGTTGCTGGATTTTCTGATGGTCTGCATCCTCGTCAACGTTGTCTTTCGGAGCCATGACGGACCCGGGTTGATGTTCTTCTTCTTTGCCGCTTACAGTGTCGTGATGTGGAAGACGAAGGGCACCACGATCGGTGGCGTCATCTGCGGCCTGAAAGTCGTGCGCCTTGATGATCTGCCGCTCGACTGGACCATCGCGATCGTTCGCGCGCTCACGGCTTTCCTTTCGCTCTTTGTGGCGGGCCTCGGCTTCATCTGGGTCGCCTTTGACGACGAGAAACAGTCGTGGCATGACAAAGTGGCCGGCACCACGATCGTGCGCGTGCCGAAGGGCACCCCGCTGCTGTGAGTCGGGCGATTGCAAGATAAGTTCTCCCCAAGGCCGGCACTTCGCCGGCCTTTTTTCTTGGCGAGCAAGTTGGGGTTGAACCGCTCCCCACTCACTGCTTACTGCTCACCAATGAAGCCACTCGTCGGAATCATCATGGGCAGCACCTCGGACTGGGAGACGATGCAGCACGCGGCCGCGCAACTCGCCGCGCTCGGCGTGCCGTTTGAAAAACGCGTCGTCAGCGCGCACCGCACCCCGAAACTTATGGTCGACTACGCCGAGTCGGCGGAGCAGCGCGGCCTGAAAGTCATCATCGCCGGGGCGGGCGGCGCCGCCCACCTGCCCGGCATGACCGCCTCGCTCACCACGCTGCCCGTGCTCGGAGTGCCGGTGGAATCAAAAGCGCTCAAGGGCCTCGACTCACTGCTCTCCATCGCGCAGATGCCCGGCGGCGTGCCGGTCGCGACGTTTGCCATCGGCAAGGCAGGCGCGATCAACGCCGCGCTTTTCGCCGCCTCGTTGCTCGCCCAGAGCGACGCGAAGACCAAGCGCGCGTGGGAAAAATTCCGCACCCAGCAGACCGCGAAAATTCGGAAGACGAAACTGCCGTGAGCGGTCCCCCAAAAATCATCTTGCCCGGCGGCACGGTCGGCGTCCTTGGCGGCGGCCAGCTCGGTCGCATGCTGGCGCAGGCCGCGACGCGCCTCGGCTACCGCGTGCATGTCTACGAGCCGCAGCCGAACTGCCCGGCCGGCGCCGTGGCGCACCGGGAAGTTAACGCGCCCTACGAGGACCTTGCCGCGCTCACGGTGTTCGCGCGCGAGTGCGCGGTCGTTACCTACGAATTCGAGAACGTCCCCGCGGCGCCGCTGCAGGCCATCGAGTCGCTCACGCAGCTGCGCCCGCACTGGAGCGTGCTGGAGACGACACAGAACCGTTCGCGCGAGAAACGCTGGCTGCGCGACCACCAGTTTCCGCACGCACGCTTCGCCGAAGTCGCGGCGGGCGGCGATCTGGCCGCGGGCATCAGCGAGGTCGGCGCGCCGTGCGTGGTGAAGACCGCGGACTTCGGCTACGACGGCAAAGGCCAGCTGAAGGTGATGAGCGCCGCCGACGTGCCCGCCGCACTCGCGCGGTTCGCGGGCCAGCCCGTCGTGATCGAGCAGTTCGTGGATTTCGCCTGCGAGGTTTCCGCCGTGGTCGCGCGCAGCCAGACGGCGGCGGTGCGGGTGTTTCCCCTCGCCGAGAACATTCACACGAACCACATCCTGGATTTTTCCATCGTGCCGGCGCGGGTGCCGGCCGACGTGCGCGCTCAGGCCGAGAAACTGGCGCGGCTCATCGCCGAGCGGATCGACCTCGTCGGCGTGATGGGCGTCGAGATGTTCGTGACCAAGGCCGGGGAGGTGCTGGTGAACGAGCTCGCGCCGCGCACGCACAACAGCGGGCACTACACGATCGACGCGTGCATGACGTCGCAGTTCGAGCAGCAGGTGCGGGCCATCTGCGGGCTGCCGCTCGGCGCCGTGACGCTCAACACGCCCGCCATCGTGATGGTGAACATCCTCGGCGACGCTTGGGCCCCTCGACCGGGCTCGGGGCAGGCCTCGGTCACGCCGAACTGGGACGTGCTCTTCGCGCAACCCAACGTGCGCCTGCACCTCTACGGCAAGGCCGAGCCGCGCCCCGGTCGCAAGATGGGCCACTTCACCGTGACCGCGCGCGACGCCGACATGGCCCTCGAGTTCGCCGAGAAATACAAAGCGCGACTCGCTTGAGCCGCGCTCAGCGGAGAGCGGGATGGGCGTCGATCCTCAGGGCAAGAGCGATGGTTTGTTCGGCAGATCGGAGCGCTTGAGGAACTCCGGCATTTTTTTGCCGTTGACCTGCGGCCCGCCATCGAAGACCCATTTCCATGAGCCGTCGGATTGACGTTTCCAAATCGTGAGTGTCATGCCGAGCGAGATGCGCGGATCACCTTTCCCATCCTTGGGCGGGGCGGTGATCTTAAAGTAACCCCAGGTGTAGCCGAGGGTGCCGTCGTCGGACGCATCAGCGTAAAGGGGTTCCCATTCGAGTTTGAATCCGGCGGGCGGTGGAGGGGGCGCGGGTTTGGCAGCCAGTTCGGCGCGACTGAGGGCGAAATCGCCCGGGGCAAAGCCGTCCGGCGCCATGAATTTCAGAAAGGAAGCGGAGATGTCGCCTTTGGCCACGTCGGCGGCGAACTCCCGTTCGGCTTGCATCAATTCGGCCTTAAGGGCGGCTTTGTCTGCGGCGGAGACGAGGACGATTGGGAGGAGGGCGAAAGCGGTCAAAACGAGGTAGCGGTTATTCATAGAAAAACGGCAGACTGGGGAAGCGGAGGCGTGGGACGAGACCGATGCGACGAAAGCGGGAATATCCAAGGCATACTGACGGCGGGGATGGTCGAAGCCGACTCAGGACTGTGCGGGCAGGACGAGGCCGCTACACGCGCCGAAGCCAAGGCGCACGGCGCCGGGCCGCGCGGCGTGCGCGCGGAAGATGACCTCGTCGCCATCGGCGAGGAACTTCCGCTCCTCGCCGTTCGGGAGCTTGAGCGGCTCGGTGCCGCGCCAGGTGAGTTCGAGCAGACAGCCGCGCGAATCTTTCGCCGGGCCCGAGACGGTGCCGCTGCCGAGGAGGTCGCCGGGCGAGAGGTTGCAGCCGTTGCTGGCGTGGTGCGCGAGCAGCTGCGCGAGCGTCCAATACATCGTGGAGAAATTGCCGGAGGAGAGGCGGACGGGGGCAGCACCCGCGGCCCGCATCTTCGCCGTGGCGAGCCAGACCTCCATCGTAAGATCGAGGCCGCCGTGCGCGGCGTCGGTGGCATCAGTGAGGTAGGGCAGGGGGGCCGGATCACCGGCTGGCCGCGCAAAGGCCGGCGCGCGGAATGGCGCAAGTGCCTCCATCGTCACGATCCACGGCGAGAGGGTGGTGGCGAAGTTTTTCGCGAGGAACGGACCGAGCGGCTGGTATTCCCACGTCTGGATGTCGCGCGCCGACCAGTCGTTCAGCAGCACGACGCCGAAGAGGTGCTCAGCGGCCTGCGCGATGGGGATGGCGGAGCCGAGTTGGCTGCCCGGGCCGACGAAGGCGCCGAGTTCGAGTTCGTAGTCGAGGTTCTTGCAGGGGGCGAAGACCGGTGCGGGCGCGTCGGCGGGCTTGAGCTGGCCGGACGGACGGCGGACGGGCGTGCCGCTAACCACGAGCGAGGAGCCGCGGCCGTGGTAGCCGATGGGCACCCATTTGTAATTCGGCAGGAGCGGATTGTCGGGCCGGAGCATGGTGCCGACGTTGGTGGCGTGGTGGATCGAGGCGTAGAAATCCGTGTAGTCGCCGATCTGCGCCGGCAAATGCATCTTGGCCTCGGCCAGCGGCGCGAGACAGTCCTCGACTTGGTCGCGAAGCTCGCCGGGCGGACAGGTGTCCGAGCCGAGCAGCTCGCTCAAGCGCGCACGGAGCGTGGACCACGCCGGCGCGCCGAGAGCCATGAGTCCGTTGAGGGAAGTTTGCTGGCACGCCCCGGCGACGGCGACGGGCAGGAGCCCCGCCCGGGCGGCGGCGGCCAAATCAAGAACGCGGTCGCCGATGGCCGTGCCGGGACGCGCGACGGGTTGCGCGGCGGTGCGGAAAATCCCGTAGGGCAGGTTTTGCAGCGGGAAGTCGCACCCGGGGGCCTGGGCGGACTCCACCCAACTGCGGCGGGAGGGGTCGTGGGTCTGGTTGAGGGTCATAGCCAGCGGAGCTGCTGCAAACCTTCAAGGGGTTCGTCGAAGGAGCAAGAACCGAAGGAGCGGCAGAGCTGCCGGCGCGCGGCGGCGAGTTGCGCGGCGGTGAAGCGATGTGTCCGCCAGACGAGGGCGTCGGGCGAGCAGGTGAAATTTTCCGCGTTGCCGTCCACGAGCAGCGCGGTGGCGTCGGCGACGGAGCCGCCGGTGTGCAGCAGTGTGGCGGCGAGAAAGACGTTAAGGAAACCAAGCATCGTTCCTCGCGGGCTGCCCGGTTCATAGTTGAGGCGGTAGTCGCCGCGCAGCGGATGGTGCAGCCCGGCCGTGGCCTTGCAGACGACGCCGGCATCGCGGCACGCGACGAGGAAGCGCGCGACATCCGCGGCGGGCGGGAAGGCCTCGGGGGTGACGCCGCCGGTGCGGATCTTGGCCCCGCGACCGGCGGTCTTGATGGCGGCGATGAGCGGCGCGCAGTCGCCAGCCGATAGCACCTCGACCCAGACCTCAATCTCCACCGGGAATGGGGCGACCAGACGGGCGACCTCGGCAGGGGTGGCAGCTTTGGTTTCGACCGAGACGATCCGCGCATGCGGCTGGCGGGCATTGAACGCGAGTAGGGCGGCGAGATCGGCCGGCGGTTCCGGCCCGGCGAGCACACTGAGGTGCCAGTTTCGGTGCCCGGCGGGATCGAGTTGGTCGTAGGCGGCGGCAAACTCACCGAGGCGCGCCAAAGGGATGATGAGCCGGCCGAGCGCGGCGCGGTGCGGGCCGGCGAGGTAGCCGGCGTGGTTCCGCACGGCATCCGCCATCGGGAGCCTGGCCGGCGGGAACAGGCCCGCGTAATCGATGAGCGAGTCGAGGAGGGCGGGCAGGGCGGACATCCGTGGCAACGATGGTCGTCGCCCGAACGGAGTCAACCGGGCGTGCAGTTGTTCAACCGGCGCGAGCTAACCGTCTGGAAAATTATTGCTGACCATGCCGGCCCCTCTGTAGTCATCGAAGGTTTAAGACATGTCGGCCCCGGGAATCGGGTGGGGATAATCTTCGTTTTTACCAAAGCGGCCAAGGCGGCCGGCTATTTGCGTCGGCAGGTCAGAATATTCGGGAAAAATGGCAGCTCCGGCTCATTATTAGCCCCGGGGAGGCAATCAGTTGGCGTAAACGGGCGGGGGCGGGAAAAATTAGATTGATTTCCGGAAGAAACCTTGCTGCTCTGGACGCAGATTAAGCCGGGGTTGCCGGGGAATCTACAACACAACCCAGCACAACTACTACTATGAACTACTCCGCAAGGAAGACCTTGGCGGCGCTTGCCTATGTTTCGGGCATGTTTGCCACAATCGCGGTATCGCCTGCATTAGCGCAGACGAATCCCGCTGCACCTATTGAAGAGAAGGCTGTAAGCATGGAGAAATATACTGTCACCGGCTCACTGCTCCCAGCGGTGGAGGGCGAGTCGTATATCCCCGTCACGACCTACTCCTCCGCGAAATTGCTGCTACTGGGCGCGGCCACCCCGATCGAGGGGTTGCGCAGCCTGCCCTCATTCTTCGGGGCGACCAGCACCGAGCTTGACAGCAACGGCGGCAGCGGTGCCGCCACGGTCAACTTGCGCGGTTTGGGTGGCACACTGACACTCATCAACGGTCGCCGCTCCTTCGGCTTCGCTGATCTTAACCTGATCCCGATCGATGCCGTCCAGAACATCGACATCCTGAAGGATGGTGCCGGCGCGGTCTATGGTGCCGATGCCTTGGCTGGTGTTGTGAACGTAGTCCTGAAGAAGAAGTGGGTCGGCACGCAGGTGCGCCTGGGTTACGGTATCTCCAGCGAGGGCGATTCCCAGCAGTGGGATGCCTCAGTGGCTATCGGCCGTGCCTTTGACAAAGGCTACCTGACGGTGGTGGCCGGATATTCCGACAAGGACACCCTTTACGCCCGCGAACGCGCACTCTCCGCCAATGCTGATGGCCGGATCTTTGGCGGCCAGAACGGCGGCAGCCCGACCTTCCCCGGTCACATCGGCGGCGCAGCCTCCGGCCTGTTGCTGAAAAGCTCATTACAGTTTGGGCAGACTCCGGCTGATTATTTGCCGTTCAATCCCAGCACGGAATCATTCAATTTCCGCCTGTTCTCGCCATCCATCCCCGGCCAGACCCGCAAATTGGCGCACCTCGCGGGCGGCTATGAAATCTTTGACCGCCGGATGGAGGCCTATGTGGAGTTCGATTATGCCGATTCCCTTACCGCTAATGGTCTGGCTCCGGCGCCGTTCGCCCTCCCCTCCGCCACCGCCCGGAACAGCCGGTATAATCCTTGGGGTGCAGGTGTTACCATCCCCGGCGCTACGGTTCGTTATCGTGGCGTTGACCTGGACATCCGGCGCAACTCCTTCGACAAACAGGACTACCGCTACGTAATTGGCCTGCAGGGCAAGTTCGACAATGGCTGGGGCTACGATACCGGCTTCATGCAGTCGCATGAGAGCCTGTTGCAGACCGAAGCGAACGGCATTCTGCGCTCGAAGATCGTCGCTGCGACCGATAATGGCAGCTTCAACCCGTTTGCGCGTGCAGGCACGACTGGAACCTTCCGCGGTTTCTCTTGGGACAATCATACCTCCCTCGGGGGGGCCTTGACCGCTGGGCACAAGCCCTCCACTGGTGTCTTGGACGCCTTCGATTTCAAGCTGTTCGGCCCGGCGATGAAGCTGCCGGCCGGCCAAGTCCAGCTCGCCATCGGTTATCAACATCTCGCGAGGCATGACACCTTCAATCCGGAGAACATTTACTTCGCCGGCGATCTGCTGGGCTATAACTCCGGCAATCCGTTCGACGCGAGCGGTAAGAATGACGCGTTCTACGGCGAGGTGGATGTTCCGATCATCTCCGCGTCCGACAGCATCACCGGAGTCTCGTCGCTCAGCCTCAATGGCAATGTGCGCGAGGACAATGCCAAGGTGAAAGACAACATCACTGGCGACGCGGGATCTTTCGGCTCGTTCACCAAGCGCATTGGCCTGCGCTATCAGCCGACGAGCGAGCTCGTGCTCCGGGCCAGCTATGGCACCGGTTTCCGGGTGCCCGACTTGGGCAGCCTCTATGCCGCCCCGGGCGATAACTTCCCGACCCTGACCGACCCGCTCCGCTTCCCCATCGGCCAGCAGACGGACGTGCTCACGCAGGGCAATCCCAACTTGGGACCCGAATCCAGCGTGAACAAGGCGCTCGGCATGATCTATTCACCGAAATGGGCGCCGGGCTTTAATGTCACCATCGACTATTACAAGACCACGCTGGGCGGCCTGATCACCGACGGCGCGCAGTTCATTCTTAACCAGAATGCCGCCACCCAGGGTGCGGGATTCCCCATCATCACCAGAAACAGCGCCGGTGTGATCACCTCGGTCGTGACCGATCCCAACGCGCTGTATGCGGCCCGCATCCACCGCCACCCGGTCACCGGCGAGATTGACGACCAGTCAGGCCCGGCGATTGACTCGACCAACCTCAATGTGGCGGTCCGCGCGGCCGAAGGCCTCGACTATACGTTTTCCTACCGCCAGCCGAAAGGCAGCTGGGGCCAATTCACGCACACGCTTGAATTCAACCAGGTGCTGAGCTGGAGTTTGATTCCTGAGGCGGGCTCACCGGTGCAAGAATGGAAGGGCAGGTTCGTTGATCCGGCTTCCAATGCGATTGCCCCCGGCTCGATTCCCGCGTGGAAGGGTTATTACAATCTGCTGTGGGAAAGTGGTAACTGGACCGCGAGTGCCACGATGAACTATACCCACTCGGTTTTGGATGATCCGGACACGCAGTTTCTCGACGCGGCCGGCGACTTTGCCTACTTGGATCCCGCGACCAACACGGTCAAGAAACAGAATGGGATCCCCACGATGGAGCGCTACATTACATTCGATCTCACCGTGTCCTATAAGTTCACCGACTCCAACAAGTGGATGAAGGGCACCGAGGTGCGGTTGGGTGTCCAAAATATCGGCAATGAACCGCCGCCGTTTTCGGCCGGTGCGTTCAACGACAACTACGACACCTCCATGTATAGCACGCGTGGCCGCTTCTATCAGTTTGGCGTCACGCAGAAGTTCTAAGCCCGCTGCAAAACGGCATTTTTCGACCCCGGAGGGCTTCTGCCCCCGGGGTTTTTCTTTCCCGGGGCGCGACTGAGCCTGTCCCTGGGTTTGTTTATACCAACGTCCCTTTTGTTTTGGACTTTGCGGTGCCTGAGCCGGTAGGGGCGGTTGCCCTCAACCGCCCTCGGTGAGGCTAGGGCCGTTGAAGGGCAACGGCCCCTACCTGAAGCGGCTATTCTTCAAGGGACGTTGGTATTTAGACATTTTTGCCCGGAAAAGATTTGGGTTGTTTTTCAGCCCGGATTTGCCTTGCATGCCGTCAAGTCCGTCAGGGCGACCACGACAACGCCGTCCTGCCAGCCCAACCTATAACCCAAGAAAACCCATGAACCAGAGCTCCGTAAGGAACTTTAGGACGTGGCTAGCGCTCGGCGCCAGCCTGTCCGCCATCGCGGCTACCAGCGCCTTCGCGCAAACCGCCCCCGCCCCCGGTGACAGCACCGTGAAGCTGGAGAAATACATCGTGACCGGCTCAAACATCCCGCGCACCGAGACGGCGGGCGAGGCCCAGACCTTCCCCGTCCAAATCATTGACCGGCGCGCCATCGAGGCCAGCGGTATGTTCAATACCTCCCAACTGCTGCAGACGATGGTGTTGTCCAACGGCGGCAGCGTCACCTTCTCCAATAACGCCACCGGGTTCACCCCGGGCGCCACCTCCACCTCGCTCCGCGGCCTCGGGCCCGAGGCGACCCTCGTCCTCATCAACGGCCGGCGCGTGGCGCCGTTCCCCGTGGGCCAGGGCGGACAGACCGCGTTCGTCGACCTCAATTCCATTCCGCTCAATGCCATCGAGCGCATCGAAGTGCTGAAGGACGGCGCCTCCGCCACCTACGGTGCCGACGCCATCGCCGGTGTGGTGAACATCATCCTCCGCCGCGATTTCAACGGCGCCGTTGGCACCATCTCCTACGGCAACACCACCAACCGCGACTCGAGCGAGTTCACCGCCAGCGTCCTTTACGGGGTGACCTCCGACAAGGGCAGCATCACCGTCGGGGCGAACTTCCAGAGCCGCAACCCGATCTTCAACCGCGACCGCAGCTATTCCGCGGTGCCGCCGTTCCTCTCGAGCAATTC
Source organism: Opitutaceae bacterium (assembly GCA_023269565.1). Taxonomy (GTDB): domain Bacteria; phylum Verrucomicrobiota; class Verrucomicrobiia; order Opitutales; family Opitutaceae; genus JAHFTD01. The sequence goes on from JAHFTD010000014.1 coordinate 16,240, forward strand.
CTCGCCGCCGAACTTCCAAATTTCGCGCGCCGCGGCGGTTGCGGCGATTTTTGGTCCCAGCGCGCCGCTCAACTCCGTCCTCACGGTCAACGGGGTGCCCAACACCACCACGCAGACCCTCATCGCCAGCACCTTTCCGGTGCGCGATACCAACACCAACGGCACTCTGCCGGCCAGCGCCTACACCTTCCGCACGGGAACGGTTTCCCGGTTCAACTTCAACGAGTTCTCGGGTTCATTCCCGGAATACCGCCGCAAGGGCATGTTTGCCGCCTGGGAACGCCAGTTCTTCGGCCCGAATGCCAAGACCTACGGCGATTTGATGTATCAGGACTTCTCCCAGGAAGATCAGCTCGCCCCGCTGGCGACAGGCTTCTTCCGGGCGCCCGGTTCAGTCACGCTGGTTGTTCCCGCCCGCACGGCCAATCCCATCCTGACTCCGTTTGAGCAGTCCCAGGGTCGCCGCACGGCCCCGGTCGGCGCCTTCAATCAGTTCAATCCCTTCAATCAGGACCTTTCGGACACGACGCGCATGCGTCTGGCCGACTGGGGCAACCGCACCATTGTGGATTTAAACAAGGCGTTCGCGGCCACCGGCGGCATCAAGTTCGACAATCTGGGCGACAGCAACTACTCGCTCGATCTGAAGGCCCGCTACAGCCAGATCAACAATGTGACCAACCACCGGCTGATCTCCACCTCGCGTTTAAACCGCGTCTTCAATGGGAACGACTCGATCTTCAATCCCGCCAGTTCGGACTATATCGGCACCACGCTGCCCTATAATCCCTTCGGGTATTTCCGCAATCCGATCGCGTCCAACGCACTCCCGGTGAACTACGCTTTGCAGTTTCAGCGCGACTACAACACCTCCACCATGATGGATTTTGGCGCCCTGGTTAATACTGCGGCGCTGATGCAAACCAGCGGTGGCGACGTGGGTTTCGCCATGGGTTTTGATCTCCGCCGCGAGGCCATCGATCAGCTGCCCGACTCGGCGCTGCAATCCGGTGACATCGCCGGTTCAGTGCCGGCTTCGCCGATTCAGCGCTCGCGCCGGATCGCCTCCTATTTTGCCGAGGCGGAAATCCCCTTCAGCAAAATGTTGTCGATGAATGTTTCCGCCCGTTACGAGGATTTCATCACCAGCAAGAAAAACACCTTCGTGCCCAAGATCGGCTTCAAGTGGATGCCGAACGAGACCCTCGTTTTCCGCGGCAGCTGGGGCAAGGGCTTCCGCGAGGCGTCGCTGTATGAGCTCTACGCCGGTGCGGTCGCCTCGCTCAATCCCGTCTCCATTGATGTCGCGAAATGGCCGGGCAACAATTCGGTGGAGCCCGAGATGACCGGCATTGCCGTGGGCAACGCCGCTCTCGCCCCCGAAAAGAGCACCTCGCTCAACGTCGGTGTCGTCTGGACTCCCAAGGGCGGGCAGCTCGACGGCTTCACCCTGGCGGTGGATGTCTGGAACATTAAACGCGAGAACACGGTGTCCCTGGACTTTCAGGACACGCTCAATCGTTGGAACGGCTTGGCGCACACCGGCAACACCAGCCTGCCGGGTGAACGGGTCGACGTGGATTTTGGCGGCACGATCGTCCAGATCGTCGCTCCCTACAAGAATCAGGGCAGCTCGAACATCAAAGGCGTTGACCTGACGACCAGCTATACTTGGAAGACCAATGAGATGGGCCGCTTCCAGCTCGGAGCCGCGTTCACCTACATCGACTCCTACAAGCTCGCCCTCAGCCCCGGCACGGGCCCCGTGGAGTTCATTGGCAAAGCCGTCACCGGCACCGCCTCGGATGACGCTTACCTCCAGTGGAAGGGCCAGGCTTTCCTCAACTGGACTTGGAAAGGTGTCTCGACACAGCTCACCGCCAATTACACCGACGGGTTCCAGGACATTGACGGCAATGACGACCCGGATGGCGACGGCATCGGCGAGCCCCGCCATACCGACTCAAGGATGATCTATGACATGCAGATTAACTACACGCTCTATCCCTCCAGCGGCAGCGGCACAGCCAACTGGTTCTCCGACATCAAGCTGACCGGTGGCGTCCGCAATCTGCTCGACAAGGATCCGCCGTTTGCCTCCGGCAATGCCGGCAACTCGAACGGCTATCCCGGCTTCCTCTACACTGACGAAGGTCGCTTCTGGTATGTCGGCATCGAGAAGAAACTGTAACCCGACCCGATTCGCCTGAAATTCCAGCGACCCTGCTCCGGCGGGGTCGCTTTTTTTTGCGCTTTTTCCGGCGATTTCGGCACCTGCTTATTTTGCTTGTCACGGTTCTGGGGGGCCTTTTGCTGCCGACAACACACTGAGCGCATACTCCACCCGACCAGGTGGAGCGTCTGCTTCCCTAACCCAACGAACTACGAACCATGAATGCACGTTTCTTTGGAAACCTGCGGGCCTTGCTTGCCATTGTTGCAGGCATGAGCCTCGCCATCGCCGGGGCGCAAACCACCCCTGCTGCCACGTCTGAAACGAAAGAGGGAATCCTCAACCTCCAGAAGTTTGAAGTCACCGGCTCGCGCGTGAAGCGCCTCGACACCGAGACGCCCGCGCCGATGGTCTCTTACAGCTACCAGGACATCGAGGCGAAGGGCTACACCAACATCGGTGATTTCATCCAGAGCCTGCCGTTCAACACCGGCTCCGCCAATTCGATCTACCAGACCGCCAGCTTTACCCGCGGCGCGTCCACGACGAATGTCCGCGGTCTCGGCTCCCAGCGCTTCCTCGTGCTGATCGACGGGCGCCGCCCGGCTACCTACGCGCTGCCCACCGGTGGCAACCGCCAGGTCTTCGATTTCAACAGCCTGCCCGCCGCCGCGATTGACAGCGTTGAGTTCCTCAAGGACGGCGCGTCCGCCATTTACGGCGCCGACGCGATCACCGGGGTGTTCAACATCAAGCTGAAGAAAAACTACACCGGGGCGTCCATTTCGGCCCTCTACGGCAACACGGTGGGGCACGACACGGGAGTGAAGAACTTCAGCGTCGTGGCTGGGGCCGGCATGGGCAAGACCAAGGCCATGGTGGCTTTCGACTACAAGAGCGCCAACGCCAACTACCAGAGAGACTATGGCCTGACCACGACCGACTTCACGCTGGCGCTGGGCACCAACAAGGGTTCGAACCAGAACAGCACCCTGAACTGGCCGGCCAACATCACCATCACCGCGGCCCAGGCGGCCGCGATTCCCCTGGCCACTGGTTCCGGCACCTACGTCGTCAGCGGCGGCCGCCTCCTCTCCAGCCCGACCCGCGGGGACTTTGTCAAGGTGTCCGTGGTTCCGCCGGAGAACCGCTACAATTTTGCGAACGTCGCCCAGCGCTATCCCGATTATGATTACATGAGCGCGTATGCGCAGTTTGACCACGAATTCAGCGAGAACCTCCACTTCTTCGGTTCGACGTCTTTCGCGGACAATCGCACGCTTTACTCGTTCACCCCGGCGGTGATCAACTTCTCCACGGAAGGCCTGTCGCTGCCGGTCAACAACCCCTTCAATCCGTTCGGCATTGCGCTGAACACGCTGCTCAACCGCACGAGCTTCGGTCCTCCCCGCAAGTTCGACACGGAGTCCGTCTCGGGCAATTTCGTGGGCGGCTTCAAGGGCTCCTATGACAAGTGGGACTGGGAAACCGCCGTCACCTACGGCTTCAACCAGGTCACCAGCGTGTCCCGCAACGCGATTCGTGCCGCGACCTTCCAGTCTGCCCTGAGCGGCACGCTTTCCGGCTTCTCCGGCGTGTTCTTCAACCCCTTCGGTGAGTCCAATGCCGCCCTCGCCAACGCCCTGTTCACGTCTTCCACCGGCATGAACAAGGGTGAGAGCACCGCTTGGGACGCCGGCGTGACCAACAGCTCGCTCTTCACCTTGCCCGGCGGCGACGTCGGTCTGGCGGTGGGCGTGGAATATCGCAACGAGCGCCTGGAGACCAGGCCCGACACGGCGGCCTACCTCGGGTCCGGCGGCGGCCAGCCCCTGCAGGGCGCCCGCAAGGTCAAGTCGGCCTACGTGGAAATCACCGCGCCGATCATTGCCAAGATGCTCGAGATCCAGATTGCCGGCCGCCACGAGGACTACAGCGACTTCGGCAAGAACAACAGCCCGAAGTATGGTGCCAAGTTCCGTTTTCCGGAGAACAAGATCGCGAACGTCATCCTGCGCGGCTCTTACTCGGAGTCCTTCCAGGCCCCGGCCCTCGCGCTCCTTTACGCTTCGCAGACGATTGGCTTTACCTCAGGCCTCCTGCAGGATCCCCTGCGCCCGCAGGATCCCCCGCAGCAGCAGCGCCAGGTGACTGGCGGCAATCCGAACCTGCTGCCGGAATTGGGCAAGACCATCTACGCGGGCATCGTCGTCGACATCCCCGCCGTGAAGGATCTCTCCTTCAACGTCGACTACTTCAAGTTCCGCATCAACCAGGTCATCGTCACACCCGGCGCGGGCTTTCTGCTACTGCCCCAGGGCATCGCGCAGTTTCCCAACGCCGTGGTGCGTGACGGCCCCGGCGGTCCGATCCTGCGCATCGAGACGGTCCCCTCGAACAACCCCGCCGCTTTCCAGATCTACCGGGGCTTTGACATCGGCGTGAACTACCGGCTGCGCAATACCCGCGCCGGCGACTTCGGCGTGTCCGTCGATGTAACGCGCGTAGTCGAGATCGGCTCCGACTCGGGTCTCGGCGGCGGTTATTTCAACAATATCGGGCTCTACAACAATCCGAAGTGGCGCGGCAATGCCTCCGTGGGCTGGCGCTGGAAGGATTGGGGCGCGAATGTTAACGCCGATTACATCGGCAGTTATTTCAACGATGGCTTCACCGCCGCCGGCTGGCCGGAAGCTTCCTACACGGTCGCCAATGCCTCGGTCACTTACCGTGGTTTCTGGCACAGCACCGTCTCGGTCGGCGCCACCAACGTGCTCGACAACCTTCCGCCGCCCAACGGGCGGGCGGATTTGGGCGGTTACGATGCGAACACCTACGGCGCCGGCGCGCTCGGCCGCTTCATCTACATCCGCGTCCGCAAGGATTTTTAATCGGACTCCGCATGTAGTTGTCCTCCCTTCCACGGGCCACCAGATTGGTGGCCCGTTTTTTTTGACCACCGGTTTGTATCTCCTATTATCACCATCACCCCTATGAAGCGAATCACCCTCCTCATTGCCGCGGTCCTGGCGGCCGGCCCGCTGCTCGCTGCGCCCCCGGCCCCGGTTCCCGAGCTGCCGGTCGGGACTTTTTTCCAGGCGCCATCCATCAGCAGCCTCGCGTTCTCGCCCAATGGCAAGTTTGTCCTGTGCGTCGTGCCTTATGAACACCGCCAGAATCTCGCGGTGATTGACCTCGAAAAGGGCGTCAAAACCCTGCTCACGAACTTCAAGGACCGGCAGGTCGAAGGCCCGATCTGGGCCAACGACGACCGCATCCTGTTTCGTGTCGATGACGACGGCCAGGAATCCTACTCGCTCTACGCGGTGAATCGCGACGGATCGGATCCGGCCATCCTTGCCAGCGGCTGGACCAAGGCGGGCACGACCGGCGAACTTAACAACCGCTTCCGCGGCATCCTCAAGCGCCTGCCCAAGGACAAGGATCATATCCTGGTTCTCGCCAACCTCACCCACAACGATTGGGCCGACGTCGCTCGGTTGCACCTGAAGACCGGCCTCATGACCGTGGTGGCGCGGGCGCCGGGTGAAGTCGAGGGTTACGTCCTCGATCGCGAGGGCGAAGTGCGTTTTGCCATCACCCACGATCCGCAGCAGATGCGGCATGTGCTCTACCGCGAGGGCGTAGGCAAGGAGTGGCAGGAGGTCGCTGTCTACCAACAGGACCAGCCCGGCTGGGAACCGGTCGCATTTGACGGCGACAATCGGACGGCGTTTGTGCTATCCAACCTCGGCCGCAGGACACGGGCCATTTACCGCTACGACACGGCCACGCACACGCTCGGCGACTTGGTGGTCGGGGACGACACCTATGATCTCAAGGCGACCTACGGCGACACCCAAAAGATTATTTACGACGATTCGCGGAAGAAGGTTGTCGGCATCGGCTATGAGACCGATCGCACGCGTTTCCACTGGTTCGTTCCGGAATACGAGCAGATGCACCGGCAAATTGAAAAAACGCTGCCCGATACCGTGCATCAAATCACCCAAATTTCGGAGGACGGCACGCGGGTGATCTTTTTCTCCTACAGCGACCGCGATCCGGGAGTCTATTACCTCTTCGATCAGAATCGGAACAAGCTGTCCGAGCTCGCGGTGTCCGTTCCGCAGGTCGATCCGCTTTTGATGGCCGCGGTCCGGCCGGTCGCCTACGCCGCCCGCGATGGTTTGAAACTGCACGGGTATCTCACCCTGCCGGCTGGACGGGAGCCAAAGAATCTCCCGCTCATCGTCCATCCGCATGGGGGCCCATACGGCCCGCGCGATCGGTGGCGTTTCGATTCCGAGGTGCAATTTTACGCCAACCGCGGCTTTGCCGTGTTGCAGGTCAACTATCGCGGCTCCGGCGGCTACGGCGACTGGTTCGAGGCGGCGGGCTACAAGAAATGGGGCCTTGAGATGCAGGACGATCTGACCGACGGCGTGAAATGGCTTGTGTCGCAAGGCATCGCGGACCCGCAGCGAGTGGTCATCTCGGGCGCCAGTTACGGCGGCTACGCCACGATGGCCGGCCTGGTCTACACGCCCGAGCTCTACCGCGCGGGCATCAATTACGTTGGCGTTGTCAATATCGAGTCATTGATCCCGAAGGCCCTGCCGCCGAACCGGCTTTACTGGATGAACACCCGTATTGCCGATCTCTCCAAGTCCGAGGACCGGAAGCGCGTCACTGCGACCTCACCCGTGAATTTTGCCGACCGTATCCGCGTGCCGCTGCTTATGGCCTACGGCAAAAACGACCCCCGCGTGCCCATCGACCAGGCCTATGGCATCGAGCACGCGCTGAAACGGGCGAACATACCTTACGAGCTGATTATCGAGGGCGACGAGGGCCACGGATTCCGGAAAGAAGAGAAACGCATCGCGTTCTTCCAGCGCGTCGATGCTTTTCTCAAAAAACACGTTCCCGGGCCCCAAAGCACCGAGATCATTCTCGGCCCAACCAAGGTGATCGAAATGCCGGCCAAGGGGACCGAGCCCTAAACCCGGCTCCACCGGACTGGCGCGACCGCGTTGTTGCGCGACCAGTCGATTTGCGGCAACCCTCGCGTCGGCGCCCGCCGGCCGAGGGTTTTCTTTTGGTGAAAATTCTCTTCCCGCAGTGTCTCCACTCCGCTGGTCAGTTGGACGTGGCTGACGGCCACTCGACCGATGCCCCGCACCGCCAGGCGCAGCCGGGCGTTACGTGTGTCCACCGGCACGGTGAACTCCCGCTTCAGTTTCGACTGCGGCCGGGCGGCGGCGGCGCGGAATTCGATGGTGAAGCGCGCGGCCAGCTCGCGCCAGGAACCGTCGGCCTGTTGTTGTTCCACGACGACCTGCTGCAGCGCCGGCGCGAAGTTGTGCACCCAGAATTGCAACTGCCAGGCCCCGCACAACGGCGTCGTCGCCCAAGCCAGTTCCGGCTGCCGGGCGGCCCGCCGCAGCCACGCCCGCCACTCGGCCAGCCGGCGTTCGTCGGTGGCGAGCATCAGCTCGTTCGGCCCCCGCATCGCCGGGTCGCGGGTGCGGCGCCACATGACCTGCACCGCGCGTCGCGCCAGCGTCAGTGCCCGGGCCAGCTGGGCCGCCTCCGCCGTCAAGCGCGTGATGAACGCCAGCGCCGGTTCGCGCCGCTCGCGGGCCAGGTGCCGGCGGATGGCGAAGATGGCGCGGGCTCCGCGCCGCACCACCCAGTCGCGCTGCGTCAGATAATGCCGGAACTCCACGCTGGCGGCGATAGCCTTGGGGAAGAACCGTCCCTGCGCCGCCAGCCGGCGGAAAAACCGCGCCTCCGTCTCGTAGCGAGCCAGACTCTCGTTGCCAGCGAACACATCCCACCGGTCGTTGATCTGCCAGCGGGCATAGCCGGTAAAGGCATGTTCGTCCGCTGCCAGCAACGACCGCGCGATGGCGCGGGAATTTGGCGAGCGGAACACTCTTTCGATTCCCTTGGCCAGCATCGCGGTGGCGTCGTCGCTTTCCGGTTCGAGCCACAGGCTGGCGGCAGCGGCATCAACCACCGTGGTGGTTTCCAGCGCGAGCCGGCTCGACGCCCACGAAGTCACCAGAAACCCGTCCGCCTCTGCCTGGGCGCAGCGGCGCCACCAGGAGCGGAGGTTGCCGATCCGGTCTCCGAACACCGGCAACGGCTCGTGCCGGAAGGCGCCGTTCATCGGACAGCCGTAGTAGGCGATGCCCTGTTTTTTCAGCGGCGTGGCGAGGTCGCGCTCGGCAAAATTGAACAGCTCGACGCGCGGGAGCTTCCCGAACGGATAATAATACCAGTCGTAGGCCGTGGTGCCGCGCGGCAGCAAGGGGATCGCTTCCGGCAGGAAATACAGCAGGTCGGCCCAATAGCCCAGACTCAGCCCAAACTTCCCGGCCAGCGTGTGGAGCCGGTGCACATGGCCCGCGAAATGCACGGCGAGTCCGGCGCGGGCGATTTCCTCGCGGCAGCGCGGGCATTGGCCGAGGTGGAATGACTCGTCGAGCCCCACGTGCACCTTGCCGGCGGTGCAATACGGCGCCAAGTCCCGCAGCAGTTTCTCGGCGACCTCCGGCAGCTGCGGGTGCAGCGGGCAAACCTGCCCGCGTTCGAGCGGACGGCCGCGGACATCGCGCAGCTCGTTCAGGTCGCGCCACTCGGGATGCTTGATGAGATACTGCGTGTGCCCGAGCAGGTTGACAATGGGCACGACGCGGATGCCGGCGCGCGCCGCGGCCAGCACCAGTTCGCCGAGCTGCTCGTAGGTATAGGCGTCGTCGCGCCCGAGGCCCGGCAGGCTGGGGTAATGCACGGCGTCCTCCAGATGGAGGTAGAGTTCCTGATAGCCCCACGCGGCGTAGCGTGGAAGCAGCTTCTGCAACACCTCGGGTCGCTCGACCTGCCGGGCAAGATCCCACTGGAAGGCTTTGATCGGGGCGGATGACATCGCGATGCTCCGGGGTGTTGCGCGGGAGTGGTGGCCAGTTTCGGGCGAAGTGCCGCTTGCAAGCAAGCTCCTACCTCGGTTCGCTTCCGCCGTGCAGGTTGTCATCCGCCATTTGTTTGTCTCCCCCGGGCACAACTTCCGCGGCCATCACGGTGGTCCGGCCGGCTCGCATCCCACCGTCGGGGTGGAGGCGATCACCTGCCGGGCCGGGCACGGCATTGAGGGTGATCGCTATTTCGACTACCGCGACGACTTCAAGGGGCAGGTCAGTTTCCTCGCCTGGGAGGTGTATCTGGCGCTGATCCGCGAGTTCGCCGTGCCGGCGCTTTCACCCGGTGCGCTCCGCCGCAACGCCGTGCTCGAAGGCGCCGACCTCCCGGCGTTGATCGGCCGGCAGTTTTCTCTCGGCGGCGTGGAATTCCTCGGCATGGAGGAATGCCGGCCCTGCTACTGGATGGACGGAGCCGTGGCACCCGGGGCGGAGGCGTGGCTGCTGGGGCGCGGTGGTCTGCGCGCGAAAATCCTGACCGATGGTCTGCTGCGCACCGGCGCAACGGAGCTACGGGTGCATGCCCCGGTGACTGCCTGACCGGCGGCGAGGTGGTCAGCCGCGCTTCTGCCGGATCAGCTGCTCGAGCTTGACGATGTCCGCGGCAAAAACGCGGATGCCTTCGGCGGTCTTTTCGGTTGCCATCGCGTCCTCGTTCAGCGCGTAGCGGAAGCTCTTTTCGTCGTGGCTGACTCGCGGCACGTCGGCGCCACGGGCAGCGACTGGATCGAGCCTGCGCGGGAGCGGCTCGGTGCTCGCCTGCAGCTCCCCGAGCAGCTGCGGGCTGATGGTCAGCAGGTCGCAGCCGGCCAGCTCGGTGATCTGGCCCTTGTTGCGGAAGGAGGCGCCCATCACCTCGGTGGCGTGGCCGTATTTCTTGTAGTAAGTGTAGATCTGCCGGACGGATTGGACGCCCGGATCCTCGGCACCGGCGTAATCCCGGCCGGTGCTCTTCTTATACCAGTCGTAAATGCGGCCGACAAACGGCGAGACGAGCTGCACGCGCGCCTCGGCGCACGCCACGGCTTGGGCGAAAGAGAAGAGCAGGGTGAGGTTGCAGTTAATCTTCTCCCTCTGCAGCAGCTCCGCGGCCTTGATGCCCTCCCAAGTGGAGGCGACCTTGATGAGGATGCGCTCGCGCGGGATGCCGGTCTTTTCGTAGAGGCCGATGATCTCACGGGCTTTGGCGATGGAGCCGTCGCGGTCGAACGAGAGGCGCGCATCCACTTCCGTTGAGACGCGACCCGGGACGATCTGGAGGATCTCGCGGCCAAACGCGACGAGCAGCCGGTCGATGATCTGGCGGTCTGCCGCGCCTGCGCCGGCCTCCGCGATGGCCTGGTCGACCAGATAGGCGTAGTCGGGCTGGGCCGCCGCTTTCAGGATGAGGCTGGGATTGGTCGTCGCATCCTGGGGCGCGTAGGCCTTCATACTGGCGAAATCGCCGGTATCGGCGACGACCTTGGTGAACTGCTTGAGTTGCTCGAGCTGGGTGGCGCTGGTGGCGGTGATAGTGCTCATGGTTTGAAGTGGGTCTTAGTTTAACGCCGACGGATGCGCCCGCAAATAGTTTCGCATCCACTCCAGCCCGGCGGCCTCGTCGGGGAAGGCGCCGTCGAGTTGCGATTCAAATGCCGCCTCGAGTGCGGGGCCGAAGTGCGGTCCTGGCTTCAGTCCGAGCGCGATGAGGTGCCGGCCCATGATGATCGGTTGCGGGGCGGTGTGCTCCAGCGCGAGCCGCTGGGCGACTTCGCGGAGCTGCTCGATGCGCAGGATGGTGTCGTGCGAGATGAGCGGGGGGCGGCCGAGATGGTCGGACATCATCACGGCGATGAGGTCGTCGATCGTCGCCGGGGCGATCTTGCGCGCCAGCCGGCGCACCGTGGTGTCGCGGAAGTGCGTTTGTCCGTGGTGGTGGGCCAGGTGGTGCATCACCAGCGGGCGGACAGAGGCGGCGAGGTCGTGCGGAGCACCGATGCGCTGGAGAAAGGTCTCGGTCAACGGTCCGCCAGCGGACTCGTGGCCCGGGCTGATCCAGCGGAGCTGGCCGCGGCGCTCGGCTTGCTTGGTAGTGGTGGCCTTGCCGAAGTCGTGCGCCAGCACGGCGAACGCCAGCCGCCGGCGCGTGGGCGCGTCGCCTTGGCGCCAGGCGGGCAGCGCGGCCAGGGCGTCGAGGCAGAGTCCGGTGTGGGTGAAGACATCGCCCTCGGGATGCCACTCGGGTTCCTGGGGCACGCTGTCGAGCGCGGCGATTTCGTTGAAGAGGATGAGCCAGCCGGTCTGCCTGAGCACGGCGAGTCCGAGCGAGGGTTGGAGGGACTTCGTCGCCCACTTGTCCCACTCGCCCCACACGCGTTCAACCGGCAGTTCCTTGAAAGTGTCGCGGATCGAGCGGCAGAGCGCGACCGTCTCGGGTGCCATGGTCAGCCCGAAGCGTGCGGCGAACTGGAATCCGCGCAGCACGCGCAGAGGATCCTCAGTGAACGCCGCGCTGGTGTGCCGCAGGGTTTTTTGCTGCAGATCCGCCGCGCCCCCGTGCGGGTCGATCACGCGCTCTGCAAACGGATCGTAGGCGATTGCGTTGATGGTGAAGTCGCGCCGCGCCGCCGCCTCGGCCTCGGTCAGTGCGGGGTCGGGCGCCACGGTAAAGCCGCGGTGTCCGGCGCCGGTCTTGGACTCGCGCCGGGGGAGGCTGAAGTCGTATTCAACGCCGTCGAGACACAGCTTGAGCACGCCGAAACTGCGGCCAACGAGGTCGGTCGCGCCCAGCGGGGCCAGCGCGCGCCCCAGGGATTCGTAATCGAGTCCGTAGACTTCGATGTCGAAATCCTTCGGCTCGAGCCTGAGCAGCCAGTCGCGCACGCAGCCGCCGGCCAGCAGTGGGCGGCCGCCCGCGGAGCGGATGGTCTGCAGGGCGGCAGTGAGTGACGGCGGCAGTTTCATCTTATTCCGGCCGGTGAAATGCGCTCCACGCGACGAGTGCCCAACCGGCGAGAAAGGCCAGCCCGCCGAGCGGCGTGATGGGGCCGAGAAAACCCGGTCCGCCGAGTGCCAGCCAGTAAAGCGAGCCGGAAAACAGAACGATGCCCGCCACCCAGCACAGCGCGATCCTGGTTAGTGATGCGCCCAACGCGTCGCGCCAGCCGGCGAGGGCGAGCAGCGCGACGGAGTGCACCAATTGATAGAGCACGGCAGTCTGCCAGATCGGGAGCGTGCCGCGCGCGGCCAGCGTGTCCTTGAGCGCATGCGCCCCGAAGGCGCCGAGCGCGACACCGGTCAGGCCGAGCAACCCGGCGGCGAGGGTGATCCTGCGGAAGGTGGAGTTCATAGCCGCTACCAGTGTGTGGACAAGCGGGTCGAAAACCAACACATCAATCATGACCAAACAATGCGCCGCTTCCTCAACGTCATCGGAGTTTTTTTTGCGCTGACCGGCGGCATGCCGGCGCAAGGTGGCGAGGAACCGGTGGTGCGGGCGGATTTCGGTTTTGCGTCGCGGCAGGTGTTTCGCGGCCTCGTGCGCGCGGGGCCGTCGGCGCAGGGTGGGGCGGAGTTTGCTGCCAGGGGATTTCGCGCCGGAGTCTGGGGCAGCCTGCCGTTCGACAGCGGCGAGACAGGGGAGTTGGATTTCAGCGCAGCCTATGCGTGGCCGGCGACGGACAGGCTTACGCTCGAGGCATCGGCCAATTTCTATGATTTCCCAACGGCCCAGGGCGGGGCGACAAGGCAGTCGCAGGCAGTCGGTCTGACCGCGACCTGGGCTTCGATGGCGGGGTTCACCCCGAGTCTTTTCCTCCAGCGCGATTTCCGGCTGGAGGCCACCACCGTGCAAGCGGCGGTGGCGTCCGGCGTGGCTCTCCCCAAGTTCGGCGCTTTTCTCGAGCTGAATTTATTCGCCGGGTGGACGGAAGGTAGTAACTGGCGGCCGGATGGACCTGGTCCGCGCCGGCGTGACGGCTATGGCTATTTTGGCGGCGAGGCCCGTGTGCCCTACCGCATCGGACCGCATTCGACAGTCGTCGCCGGACTGCACTTCACGGACACGGCGGGCCGTTCCATAGCCAATGGGCCCATGAGCCTCCGGCAAGGGAGTAGTATTTGGGCCACGCTCGGCGTAAGCCTCGACTTTTAAGGGATTAAGCCACCCGACCGGCACATCAGACGGATCAGTCAGGTTCTGGGTTGACAGGGTGTGCCGGAATCCTTCCTTTTGACCCCTTTCCGCAATGAAAACCTATCTGGCCAAGAAAGAGACCGTGCAACCCAAGTGGTATCTGATGGATGCCGAGGGCAAGGTGCTGGGCCGTCTCGCCGTCCAAGCCGCCAACATCCTCCGCGGCCGCAACAAGCCCACTTACACCCCGCATGTTGATACCGGTGATTTCGTCATTGTCATCAACGCGAGCAAGGTTGTCCTCACCGGCAGAAAGGAAGAGGACACCCGTTACATGTCCTTCTCCGGCTACGTTGGCGGCGAGAAATACCGCAAACTCACCGAAGTCCGCGCCAAGAAACCCGAGTTCATCGTCACGCAGGCCGTCAAGGGCATGCTGCCGAAGAACCGCCTCGCCCGCACCATGCTCACCAAGCTGCGCGTCTTCCCCGGCGCCACGCATACGCACGTGGCCCAGAACCCCATCAAGCTTTAACCTGATCCATGAGCGCTGACTCCTCCGTCTATCTCGGCACCGGCCGCCGCAAGTCCTCCACCGCCCGCGTGCGCCTTGTCGCCGGCTCCGGCAAGTGCACGGTCAACGACCGCGGCTTTGATGTCTACTTCACGCACGACAACTTCGTGCGCCGCGCCACCGCCCCGCTCGCCACGGCCGACTCGAAGGAAAAATTCGACGTCATGGTGAACGTTGCCGGTGGCGGCATCAGCAGCCAGTCCGGCGCGGTCGCGCACGGCATCGCCCGCGCCCTGCTCAAGTTCAACCCCGAGCTCCGCGTCACGCTCAAGAAGGCCGGCCACCTCACCCGCGATCCCCGCGAGAAAGAGCGCAAGAAGGCCGGCCAGCCCGGCGCCCGCAAGCGCTTCCAATTCTCGAAGCGCTGACCGACAAGGAAAATTTTCCCCGAAGCGGAGCGCCCTCCCGGCCTCCGCTTCTTTTTTTGCACCCACGAAACTTCTCGATTCTCCCTCTGGAAATCATCATCCTCGCCTTCCCCTAAATGAAAGTCGGCATTGTCGGTGCGTCGGGCTACTCCGGCGAAGTCCTGGTCAGGCTCCTGCTCTCCCATCCCCACGCCACCCTGGCGGCCGTCACTTCGCGGCAGCATGCCGGCCGGCCTCTGGCCGCCCTGATCCCCGCCCTGCGCGGCACCGCGGCCGAGCGGATGAACTTTATCGATTCCGACCCGGCCAAACTGGCCGCCCGTGCCGACATCAACCTATGGTTTCTCGCGCTGCCGCACGGCGCCGCGGCCGACTTTGCGCGAGCTTTGGTGTCCGCCGGCCGCCGCGTCATTGACCTGAGCGCGGATTTCCGGATCGCCGACCTCGCGGTCTACGAAAACTACTACGGCCCCCACCATGCCCCCGAGCTGCTGCCGGGCGCGCGCTTTGTTCTGCCCGAGCTGACCGACCCGCGTTGGCAGACCGAGATCAAGCTCGCCGCCGCACCCGGTTGCTATCCGACAGGCGCGCTCATGCCGCTGGTGCCGCTGCTCCGCGCCGGCCTGGTTGCCCGCCAGCACCTCGTCATCAATTCCTTTTCCGGCGTCAGCGGCGCGGGCCGGAGGGTCGACGAGCAATACCTTTACGTTGAGCGGGCCGAGAGCGCCAAGGCCTACGGCCTCACCAAGCACCGCCACCTCGCCGAGATCGAGGAGCAGCTCTCCCTCGCCGCCGGCGCGCCGATCATTGTGCAGTTCAACCCGCATCTTGCGCCCATGCGCCGCGGCATCGCCACCACCATTACCGTGCCGGCCGCGCCCGGCGCGACGCTCGAGGCGGTCGATGCCGTGTGGCGCACCACCTACGCCGGCCGGCCGTTTGTCCACCTCCTGCCCACCGGCGAGACGCCCGATACCGCGCACACCGCCGGCACCAATCGCATCGACATCTCCGCTGTGCACGATCCGCGCACGGGCAACTTCGTGCTTACGTCCGCCCTCGATAACCTCGTGAAAGGCGCAAGCGGCCAGGCCGTCCAGATTATGAATCTCTGGGGCGGTTTCCCCGAGACCGCCGGCCTTGGCTGACGACTCCCGGCCGGCCGCGCCGCTCCCCCGCTTCTTTCGACATGACACAACTGACCGTTACTCCCGACACCGCCGGCATCACGGACGTGCCCGGCTTCGAGGCTGCCGGCGTCGCCTGCGATCTCCGCCAGAAAAACGACCCGAAGCGCCTCGACCTTGCTCTGCTCTTCTCGCTCCGGACATGCACCGCCGCCGGCACGTTCACCAAGAGCCTCGTCAAGGCGGCCCCCGTGCTGCTCTGCCAGAAGCACCTTGCCGAGGGCGGCCCGTTCCACGGCATCATCGTCAACAGTGGCAACGCCAACGCCTGCACCGGCCTCGACGGCCTGCGCGACGCCCACACCACCGCGCAGCGCGCTGCCGCCTCGCTCAACCTCAAGCCACCCGCGTTCTTCGTCTGCTCCACCGGCCGCATCGGCCAGCCGCTGCCGATGGACCGGCTCGCGCGCGGTTTGGAGCGCGTCGTCACTGACAAGGGCCGCACGCCCGCGCACGGCCGGAAGGCCGCCGAGGCCATCCTGACCTCCGACACGCGCTCCAAGACCGTCACTGTCACTTTCACCTATGACGGCAAAAAACATTTTATCGCCGGCATCGCCAAGGGCGCGGGCATGATCCAGCCCGACATGGCCACGATGCTCGCTTTCCTCGCGACCGATTTCTCCGTTCCGCGCAGCTTTCTCCAGAAAACACTGAGCGAAGCTGTCGCCGGCACCTTCAACTGCATCACGGTCGACGGCGACATGAGCACCAACGACACCGTGCTGATGCTCGCCAACGGCCATTCCGGCGTCAGCGTGGGCGACAAGAGTCCTCGCGCGCTTCGCGTCCTCTTTGCCGAAGCCGTCTGGAAAGCCTGCGAAGTGCTGGCCGATAAGATTGTTTCCGACGGCGAAAAGATCACCAAGGTCATCGAGGTCAAGGTCGAGGGTGCCGCTTCGGCCGAGGATGCCCAGAAGGTGGCGCGCGCCATCGGAAACTCGCTTCTCGTGAAATCCTCCTGGAATGGCGAGGACCCCAACTGGGGCCGGCTCGCCGCCGCTGCGGGCTACGCCGGCGCCCGGCTCGTGGAGGACAAGCTCGACATCCGCTACAACGACACGCCGGTGATGACCGCGGGTCGCCCGCATCCCGAGCTGAAGCCGAAGTGGAAGGAAATCGTGAAAGCGCGCCGCTTCACCATCACGCTCCACCTGCATCTCGGCAAGGCGTCGTTCCGCCTGCTCGCGACCGACCTTTCCGAAGGCTACGTGAACTACAACAAGAGCGAGTGAGGCGCCCGCGTCCGGCGCGGAAAAATTCTTGCGCTACCGCACGCGCGTCAAACAGAGTTTGCCTTCCGAAAAGTTGCCAGCTCCCGGTGCAAACCGCATCCGCGAACAAACCAACCCCCGGGATTCGCAACCAACCGGCCAAGACCAATGATTCCATTCCATAACAAGATCCTCTTCGTGGGCTACGGCGCCGTGGCCGAGTGCACGCTGCCGATTATTTTCAAGCACATCCAGGTGCCGGCGAAGAATGTCACGGTCATGGATTTCGAAGACCGCGCGGCGAAGCTGCGGCCGTGGACCGAGCTGGGCGTGCGCTTCGTGCGCGACCGCGTGACCGAGGAGAACATGGGCGCGCTGCTGGCGAAGCATGTCGGCCCGGGCGACCTGCTTATCGACCTCGCCTGGAACATCGACGCCATCGAGATCCTCCAGTGGTGCCACGACCACGGTGTGCGCTACATCAATACCTCCACCGAGCTCTGGGATCCCTATGCCGCCGGCCCGAAGCAGCACCCGACGGAGAAGACGCTTTACTGGCGCCACATGAACCTGCGTCGCCGTCTCGCGAGGTGGAAGAAAAAAGGCCCGACCGCCGTCATCGAGCACGGCGCCAATCCCGGCCTCATTTCGCACATCGTCAAGCAGGGCCTCATCGACATCGGCCAGTCGCTTCTCGCCGACAGAAAACTCAAGGCTCGAGCCGCTGAGAAGGTCACCGGGTTCATCGCCACACACCAGTTCAACGAGCTCGCGCAGGCGATCGGCGTGAAGGTCATCCACTGCTCCGAGCGCGACACGCAGATCACCGACAAGCCGAAGCAGGTCGACGAGTTCGTGAACACATGGAGCATCGAGGGCTTCCGCGAGGAGGGCACCACCACCGCCGAGATGGGGTGGGGCACGCACGAGAAAACGCTGCCGAGGCACGCGTTCCGCCACCGGGACGGCCCGAAGAACCAGATCTGCCTCGCGCGGATGGGCATCAACACTTGGGTCCGCTCCTGGGTGCCCGACTACAACATTCTCGGCATGGTCGTGCGCCACGGCGAGGCCTTCACGATCTCCGACAAGCTCACCGTCTGGGAGGGCAAGAAGGCCGTCTACCGGCCGACGATGCATTACGCCTACTGCCCGTGCGACGAGGCCATCGCGTCGCTGAACGAAATGCGCGGCTACAACTACAAGCTGAACGCCAACCAGCGCATCATGAACGACGAGATCACCGCTGGCGCGGACATTCTCGGCGCGCTCCTCATGGGCCACGCCTACAACTCGTGGTGGATCGGCAGCGACCTCACCATCGAGGAATCGCGCCGCCTCGTGCCGCACCAGAACGCGACCACCATGCAGGTGGCCATCTCGGTCGTCGCCGCTTCGATGTGGATGATCGAGAACCCCGCCGCGGGCGTCCTCGTGCCCGACGAGCTGCCGCACGAATACATCCTTGGCATCGCGAAACCGTATCTTGGCCGCTGGATCTCGAAGGCCTCCGACTGGACCCCGCTCCAGGGTCGCGACACGACCTTCGACGCCCACCACAAACCCGATCTCGACCGGAAGGATCCGTGGCAGTTCAAGAACTTCCTCGTCACCGACGCCGGTTGACACCGGCGCAGACATGATCCCGCTCCGCCGCCTGCAGTCGCTCGCCCGCCAGCATGGCACGCCGCTGTTCGTGATCGACCACGACGCGCTGCGCCGGGCCTACCGCGAGTTCCGGCGCCACCTGCCGCGCATCCAGGTCTACTACGCGGTCAAAGCCAACCCCGACCCGCTGATCGTCCGCACTTTGTTCAAGGAGGGGGCCAGCTTCGACGTCGCCTCGATGCCGGAGTTCATGATCGTTTACGAAAACATCCGGCGGATGCTCCCGAAAAAGCGCCAGGACTGGATTTGGGACAAGATCATCTACGCCAACCCGACCAAGCCAACCGACACGCTGGAGCAACTGAACCGCTACAAGCCGCTGGTCACTTTCGACAACCGCGAGGAGATCCACAAGATCAAGCGGCATGCGCCTAACGCCGGCCTCGCGCTTCGGCTCAAGGTGCCCAACACCGGCGCGATGGTGGAGCTCTCATCCAAGTTCGGCGCGCTGCCCGGCGAGGCGGTGGACCTCATCCTCGAAGCCGACCGCGTCGGCCTCACCGTGGAGGGCATCAGCTTCCACGTCGGCAGCCAGACGACCAATTTCGAGAATTACGTGCAGGCCCTGAACCTCACCGCCAACATCTTCCAGGAGGCGCGCGATCGCGGCTACACGAAGATGAACCTGCTCGACATCGGCGGCGGGTTTCCTGCGCCGTATGATTCCTCCGTTCGTCCGTTCCGCGAGCTGGCGAAGGTCATCAACACCGAGCTCGACCGGCTGTTCCCGAAGGACATCCAGGTGCTCGCCGAGCCGGGTCGTTTTCTCGCCGCGGTGTGCGGCACGAGCATCGCCTCCATCATCGGCAAGGCCGTGCGCGATGGCAAGGCCAGCTACTACATCAACGACGGCGTCTACCACACCTACTCGGGCGTCATCTTCGACCACTGCAAGTATCCCGTAAAGGCGTTCAAGCGCGGCCCGACCAGCCTCTGCTCCGTCTTTGGCCCGACGTGCGACGCGCTCGATGTCGTCTCGATGGCCGAAAATCTTCCCAACCTCGAGCGCGGCGACCTCGTTTACTCCGTCAACATCGGCGCCTACAGCCACGCGTCGGCGACCTACTTCAACGGCTTTCCGCCGGCGAAGGTTGTCCATGTCAACCGGTAGACGGCGCCCCTTTCGCCCATGACCGATATTTCCGAACCCATTGCCAAGGCCCGCGTGCTGCTTGAGGCGCTGCCCTATATCCAGGATTTCCACGGCGCGATCTTCGTCGTCAAATACGGCGGCAGCTTCATGGACGATCCGGATCCCGCCGTGCGCATCCGCGTGGCCGCCGACATCGCGTTCCTCGCTGCCGTTGGCATCAACGTCGTCGTCGTGCACGGCGGCGGCAAAGCCATCACCCGGGCGATGGACGCCTCCGGCCTGAAGCCGACCTTCGTCAACGGCCTGCGCGTGACCGACGAGGCGACCATGGCCATTGTCCGGAAGACGCTCGACGAGATCGTGAACAAGGAGGTGTGCGACACGCTCGCTTCCGTGAAGGCGCGGCCGAAGGGTTTGCCGGGCGACAGCGTCTTGGTCTGCCAGAAGCTGACGGCCGACGACGACGGCCAGCCCTGCGATCTCGGCTTCGTCGGCGACGTGACCGAGGTGAAGGTGAAAATGGTGAAGAAGGAGATGGCCGACGGGTTCATGCCCGTCATCTCGCCCGTCGCCGAGGGTTACGACGGCAAGCCCTACAATGTGAACGCCGACACCGTGGCCGGCCGCGTGGCCAGCGCCCTCCGCGCCCGCCGCCTCGTCTATATGAGCGACGTGCCGGGGCTGCTCGCCGATCCGAAGGATCCCACCTCGCTGATTTCCACACTCAAGGTCGGCGACGTCGAGGGGCTGAAGAAAAAAGGCGTCATCGACAAGGGCATGCGCCCGAAGATCGCCAGCGCCGTCCGCGCGCTGGCCGAGGGCGTGCAGCGGGTGCACCTGGTTGATGGCCGGCTGCCGCACAGCCTCTTGCTTGAAATTTTTACCGATCGCGGCGTGGGCACGGAAATCGTGCACGACTAATTTGTCGCCGCCGCGGCCGGCGGCGTCTATGAATAGACACTCCACCTCATGCAACCGACCATTGTCCGCACCAATACCGCCGAGCTCTACGACGCGTATGTGATGAAAAACTACCCGCGCGCCGCGCTCACTCTGACGCGTGGCGCCGGCGTCTCCGTCTGGGACGACACCGGCCGGGAATACTTGGATTTCACCTCCGGCATCGCCGTGTGCGCGCTGGGGCATTGTCATCCGGTTTGGGTTGAGGCCATCCGCCAGCAGGCCGGCCAGCTCAACCATGTCAGCAATGTCTTCCGCAATCCGCTGCAGGGCGAGTTGGCGCGCCGGCTGGTCCAGCAGGCCGGCCCCGGCCGGGTGTTCATGGCCAACAGCGGCGCCGAGGCCAACGAGGGCCTGCTCAAGCTCGCGCGCCTGCACGGCATCCGCAAGTCGGGCGAGGAGGGCAAGTGCTACAAGGTCATCTGCGCGAAGATGGCGTTTCACGGCCGCACCTTCGGCGGCATGAGCGCCACGCTCCAGGAGAAAATCCAGAAGGGCTTCCGTCCGCTCCTGTCCGGCTTCGCGTTTGGCGAGCTGAACGACCTCGCGAGTTTCGCCGAACTCGTCGACGACCAGACCGCGGCTATTTTCGTCGAGACGGTGCAGGGGGAGGGCGGCATCAAGCCGTGCACGGACGAATTTCTCTGGGGCCTGCGCCAGCTCTGCGACCGCCACAACCTGCTGCTCATGCTCGACGAGGTGCAGTGCGGCATCGGCCGCACGGGCGACTTCTTCGCCTTCCAGCACAGCGGCGTGCGCGCCGACGCCATCGGCATGGCCAAGGGCCTCGGCGGCGGCTTCCCCATCGGGGCTTTCTGGGCCGCCGAGAAGCACGCCGATCTCTTCACGCCCGGATCGCATGGCTCCACTTTCGGCGGCGGACCGCTCGGCTGCGCCGCGGCGCTCGCCGTGCTCGACACCCTCGAACGCGAAGGTCTCATCGCCAAGGTGCGCGCGAACGGCGCGGTCTGGAAAGCCCAGCTCGAAAAGCTCGTCACGGAATTCCCGCAGCATGTGAAGGCGGTCACCGGCCGCGGCTACATGCTGGGGCTGGTGCTGCAGAGCGAGCCGCCGCCCTATCTCGCCGCGTTGCGCGAGGAGGGGTTACTCGTGCCGGCCGCCGGCGGCAACACCCTCCGCCTCCTGCCGCCGCTGATCGCCACGCCGGAGCACCTCAACCGCGCGACTGAGATCCTCCGCACGGTTTTACGGAAAAAGGCCTGAAGCATGCGCCATTTCATCCAGGAGACCGATTTCACCCGCGCGGAGGCGGCGCAGATCTTCGCGCTGGCCCGGCGCTATAAGCGCGAGCGCGGCCGGCACGAGCAGCCGCTGGCGGGTCAGACTTGGGCGATGATTTTCGCCAAGTCCAGCACGCGCACTCGCGTGTCGTTCGAGGTCGGCATCCACGAGCTCGGCGGCAAGGCCCTGTTTCTGGGCGTCAACGACATCCAGCTCAGCCGCGGCGAAACGATTGACGATACCGCCCGGGTGCTATCGCGCTTCATTCACGGCATCGTCATCCGCACCTTCAAACAAGACGACTTGGCGGAGCTCGCGCAACACGGGCATGTGCCGGTGGTGAACGCGCTGACGGACTTCCTGCATCCGTGTCAGATCTACGCCGACGCCTTCACCGCGGCGGAGCGCTGGGCCGGGCCGGCGGGCGACCTCATGGCGTCGCTGGCGGGCCGCAAGGTCGCCTTCCTCGGCGACACCGGCTTCAATATCGCCAACTCGTGGATTCTCGGGGCGCACCTTTTCGGCATGAAAGTCTCGCTGGCCGGCCCTCCGGGTTGCGAGCCAGGTCCGGAGATTAGCAAACTGGCCGGGAGCCTCGGCGGATGTTTCCATTACACCGCCGATCCCTTCGAGGCCGTGGCTGGGGCTGACATTGTCTACACCGATGTCTGGACCAGCATGGGACAGGAGAAGGAGGCGGAGGCGCGCCGGCGCCGGATGCTGCCGTATCAGGTGACGGCCAAACTCTTCGCTGCGGCCAAGCCGGACGCGCTCTTCATGCACTGTCTGCCCGCCCACGCCGGCGAGGAGGTGACGCAGGAGGTGCTCGACAACCCGCGCTGTGTCATTTTCGACGAGACGGAAAACCGCCTGCATGTGCAGAAAGCCATCCTCGCCACGTTGGCGCGGCTGCGGACCTGACCGCCCCGACCTATTTCCCCATGAAGATCGTGCTCGCATACTCCGGAGGCCTCGACACCTCTGTCATCGTCAAGTGGCTCCGTGAAACCTATGACGCCGAGATCGTCACCTTTGCCGCCGACATCGGCCAGGAAGAGGAACTGCGCGGCTTGTCCGCCAAGGCGCGGCGGACCGGGGCGGCGAAGCACTACACGCTCGATCTCGTCGAGGAGTTCGCGCGCGATTTCATCTACCCGATGATCCGGGCCAACGCGGTCTACGAGGGCCAGTATTACCTCGGCACCTCGATCGCCCGTCCGCTCATCGCCAAGGCGCAGATCGCCATCGCGCGCCGCGAAAAGGCCGACACTGTCGCGCACGGCGCCACCGGCAAGGGCAACGACCAGTGCCGCTTCGAGCTCACCTACATGGCGCTCGCGCCGCAGTTGCGGATCATCGCCCCGTGGAAAATCGACCGGTTCCGCGAGGAGTTTCCCGGCCGCGCCGAGATGATCGCCTACTGCAAGACGAACCGCATTCCGGTCGAAGCCTCGGTCAAGAAACCCTATTCGATGGACCGCAACCTTCTCCACATCTCCTACGAGGCCGGCATCCTGGAGGATCCATGGTTCGATCCCACCACGAAGGCCAACCGCGGCATGTTTAAGCTCTCCGTCTCACCCGAGGACGCGCCGAACCGGGCCGAATACGTCGAGCTGGATTTCGTGCGGGGCGATTGCGTCGCGGTCAACGGCCGGAAGCTCTCGCCTGCCGGGGTGTTGAAGGCGTTGAACAAACTCGGTGGCAAGCACGGGGTGGGTCGGGTCGACCTCGTCGAGAACCGCTTCGTCGGCATGAAGTCCCGCGGCGTCTACGAGACGCCCGGCGGCACCATCCTCATGCACGCGCACCGGCAGGTGGAGTCGCTGACGCTGGACCGGGAGGTCATGCACCTGCGCGACTCACTCATCCCGAAATACGCCGAGCTCGTCTATTACGGCTTCTGGTTCGCGCCGGAACGCGAGGCGCTGCAGGCGCTGGTGGACGAATCCCAGAAGCACGTCACCGGCACCGTCCGGCTGAAGCTCTACAAGGGCAACATCATCACCTGCGGCCGCAAGTCGCGGCATTCGCTCTACGACTCGAAAGTCGCCTCGATGGAGGGAGTGAAGAGCTGGTATAACCAGAGCGACGCCACCGGTTTCATCCGGCTCAACGGCCTGCGCCTCCGCGCCCGCTATTACGCGCAGGGCGGACCAAGGCTCTAAGCCCGCTTTTCCGCTTTGCCGACGAGTGCGTCGGGTTTTTGCCGGCGCATTTGTTATGAGCCGTTGGAGGAAGGGGAGGAGATGGCGCGTTCAATATACTGGCCGTTGCTGGCTTAGCTTCAGCCAT
>JAHFTD010000095.1 GCA_023269565.1 Opitutaceae bacterium
TCGTCGAACACGCCCTTGATGACCTCCATGCCGCGCGCAACGAACTCGGGCTTGATGTCGCGCATGACAACGTCGTAGCCACGCGCCGCACACCATTGCGCGATGCCGGAACCCATGACGCCGGCGCCGATGACGCCGATCTTCTTGAACGGTGCCGGCGCCGCCGCGACGGCCGGCTTGGGAAACCACGCGTCAACGGTGAGCTTCTTCACCGCGTCCTTGAGGAAGAAAACATGGATGAGGTTCTTCGCCACTTCGCCGGCGGAAACATCGCCGAAGAGCGCGGCCTCCAGATCGAGTGCCTGCTCGACCGGCAGGCCAACGCCCTGCTCGATGGCGTCGAGCGCGGCGAGCGGCGCGGGCTGGCCGCGCAGGCGGGTCAGCGCAGCTTTGCGCTGGTCGGTGAAAAACGCGGCGCCGGCCGCGGGCGGCGTGGCGCGCACGGGTTTCCCCTCGGTGGCGAACCGGAGCGCGGCGGCGCGCGCGCGGGCCTTCAGTTCGGCGGGCGGCACCAGTTCGTCGACGAAGCCGGACTTGAACGCCTCGACGGCCGGCACGAGCGCGGCCTTGAGGATGTGCTCGGCGGCGGCCTTCGCGCCGACCAACCGCGGCAACCGCGTGCAGCCGCCCCAGCCGGGAATGAGGCCGAGCGAAACCTCGGGCAGGCCGATCTGCGTCTCCCGCGCGTTGCTGGCGAGGCGCCAGTGGCAGGCCAGCGCGATTTCGAACGCGCCGCCGGGGCAGGCACCGTGGATGGCGCACACAACCGGAACCTTGAAATCCGCGAGCAGACTGAACAGCGCCTGCCCTTCGCGCGCGGCCTGCGCCGCAGCCTTGGCGTTGGCGAGCTTGCCCAGCCACTTAAGGTCGGCGCCGGCGATGAAGATTTTCTCCTTCGCGCTGATGACGACGACCGCCTTGAGCGGCGCGACGGCGAGCGCCCCGATGGCGGCGCGGAGCGCGGCGAAGGTCGGCGCATTAAAGACGTTGGCGCGGCTGGCGGGGTCGTCGAAGGTGATCCAGCCTATGCCGTCGGCATCGACCGAGTGGATGACGGGTGCGAGAGTGCTCATTGGTGTCGGATTGGCTGGCGGAAGGAAACCGCCGGGCGGCCGCAGTGTAAACGCCAAGCCCCCGGTCCGGCCAACTATTAGCCGCTTTGCCGTGGAGCGTGAGATTTTAGGTGCCGCCCTCCGCCCGCATCGGTGGCGAATTTCCGCAGATATTTCAGCGCCACCGCGTAGTCGTTGGGAAGCGGTGCGGTAAGTGTCACTCGTTCCCGCGTGCGCGGATGCGTGAAAGTCAATTGCGCCGCGTGGAGCGCCAGCCGGGCGAGGAGCGGGCGTTCGTCGGCGCGGCCCTTGTAACCGCGCTTGAGGTCCGAGAGCAGCAGCTGCGTGGCGTCGCCGTAGACCGGGTCGTTGAGGATCGGGGTTCCGCTGGCGGCGAGGTGCACGCGGATCTGGTGCATGCGCCCGGTGAGCGGCCGGCACTCGAGGTCGGTGAAGCGCCCGAAGCGCTCGAGCACCCGGACCTCCGTCACGGCGGCCAGGCCGTGCTTTTTCACGACGCACATGCGGCCGGGCGCGGCCTCATCCTCCTTCAGCACGAAGTCCACGGTGTAGGCATCGAGCGGCGGATGACCGACCGCGAGCGCATGGTAGATTTTTTCCACGGTCTTCGCCTGGAACTGCCCACTGAGGAAATCGAGCGCGGGCCTGGTCTTCGCGCACAGCAGCAGCCCGCTGGTGTCGGCGTCAAGCCGGTGGACGTTGGCGACGCCGGGTCCAAGGCGCGCACGCACGAGCTCCATCAGGTTGGCGTGTCCTTTGTCGCGACGGTCGGGAGCCACGGGCAAGCCGCTGGGCTTGTCGAACGCGACGAGCGTGTCGTCTTCGAAGATGACCGGAGGCAGGAGCATCGGCCCCCAGCGTGCGCGGGGACCGGGGTGCGGCAATCCGGATTACCAAGTTTTTCACCAAATGGGAGAAAAACCCGTTGGCGTTCCGCCGGCGGCTGCTGTTAAGTGCGGGTGTCATGACGCTGGCCCCGCGTTTCCTGGTCAACTTCTGGGCGGGATTGCGCACCGCGCGGTTCCTGCGCCGGCAGAAGGCGCTGGGGCGCGGGATCGAGGCGCAGCGGGCGGCCTTCGGGCGCCTCGTCGCGCAGGCGGCGCCGACGGACTTCGGGCGGGCCAACCGGCTGGCCGCGGGCATGAGCTACGAGCAGTTCCGGCACGCTGTGCCGCCGCGCACCTACGCGCAGTTCCAGCCGGAGATCGGGCGCATGGCCGCGGGCGAGGAGAATGTGCTCAGTCCCGGCCGCTGCCGGTTCTTCGTCTCCACCGCCGGGACCGCGGAGACGACGCCGAAGCTGCTGCCCGTCACGGAGCCGATGCTCGGGCATTACCGGGCGGGGCTGCGCGACGCGGTGTTTTTCCACGCGGGCCATGTCGGGCATACCGGCGTGTTCCTCGGCCGGCACCTGCACGCGGGCACGAGCACCGCGCTCACCGAGAAGAACGGGGCGTTCTACGGCAGCTTCGACGGCCTGCTGGCTCTCAGCTGCCCGCCCTGGGTCGAGGCCAACCTCTACGCCCCGCCGCCGGCC
This sequence comes from Opitutaceae bacterium, assembly GCA_023269565.1. Classification (GTDB taxonomy): domain Bacteria; phylum Verrucomicrobiota; class Verrucomicrobiia; order Opitutales; family Opitutaceae; genus JAHFTD01. The sequence goes on from JAHFTD010000095.1 coordinate 2,611, forward strand.
ATCGCGCGGCTGCCCGAGGGGCCGGAGAAATACGCCGCCATCTGTGCGTGCCTGCAGGGCAGCGACGTCACCCTGCTCGGCGGCACGCCCGCCTCCGTCCTCGCGCTGGCCGACGCTATGCGGACCCGGGCCGGCGACGGCCGGCACCCCGCGGCCAGTCTGCGGACGGTGTGGCCCAACCTCGAATGCTTCGTCCACACCGGGGCGCCGCTCGGGCTGTTCGCCGAGCCGCTGCGCGCCAGCCTGGGGCCCGGCGTGATCTTCCACGAACTCTACGCCGCCGCGGAGGGCATCGTCGCGGCGCAGGATGGCGACTCGGCTCACGGCCTGCGGCTGCTGTCCAACGCGGGGCTGTTTTTCGAGTTCCTGCCATTGCGCGACTACAACGAGGACCACCTCGCCGGCCTCGGCGACCGCTGCCTGCCTCTCGAGCAGGTGCAGCCGGACATCGACTACGCGGTGTTCCTCACGACGCCCGCCGGGCTGTGCCGCTACGCGCTGGGCGATGTGGTGCGTTTCCTGTCGGTCAACCCGCCGCGGCTGGTGGTCACCGGTCGGACCAAGCTCCACCTCGACGCCTACGGCGAGCGGCTCGGTGAGCGCGAGCTGACCGAAACGGTGCTGGCGGTCTGCCATCGCAACGGCTGGCAGCCGGCCAATTTCCATGCCGCGCCCTATGCCAGCCGCGCGCAGCCGGGGCTCGGCCGCATCTGCCACGAATGGTGGGTGGAACTGCGCCCGGGCTCCGTCAAGACGCCCACCGGTCCGCTGCTCGCACAGGAACTCGACATCGAGCTGATGCGCCGCAACCCGGACTATGCGGCCAAGCGCCGGCAGCGCACCCTGGACTCGCCGGTGGTGCGGCTGGTGATGCCAGGGACCTTCGACCAATGGGCGCAAAGCCGCCACGCCCTCGCCTGCGCCAGCAAGATGCCGCGCGGCCGCTCCGACCGGCTCATCGCCGACCAACTGGCCGCCCTCGCCCGCTTCCACTCTGGCAGCACCCAGGCGCCGTTTGTCTCCACCCCGCCGATTGTCCCGCCGACCCCGCCCCAGTAAGCCCAGTTTCCATCCGGCGGGGGGTTAAAATTGCAACGGGCGGCGGATTTTGTCCGCCGCCCGCCCAACTCCATCTTGCCGCGGCACGGGCTCCACGCAGCTCTGCCGCTATGGAGTAACTCTGATGAACAATATCCCTTCCGGGACGGCTGCACTATGCGCCGAATCCCGGAATTGTTCTGCGCATCCCTTGCCCAAAGGTTGGCGGAATTTGGCCGCAAACCATGCGCAGTCCGCGCCGCCGCGGTTCACTCCGTGGCGTCCGGCCGTTTGCCACCGCGCGTTTTCTTCATCGCAGCCCGGGGCTTGGCATTGATCCACACCTGCCCGCGGGAATTCTGGTTCAGCCAGAAAATCTCGCCTCCATGCCCGGCGAAAGTCGGTTTTCCTTTCGGGTCCTCCGGCAGGCGCAGACCCGCAGCGGCGAGGGCCGCGAGCAAATCGGCGGGCGTCTGTTCCAGCTTCTCCGCCACCTCGGCCACCGGTGCAGTCACCCCCTCGCCGCGCTTCTTCGGCTGCAGCAACAGCCGGACGGCGCCGAGCGTGTTTTCCGGCGGCACGGATGGAAGGGCGGCCGCCAGCTCCTTCGGGGCAGCTTGGCGCCCGGTTTCGCTTTCGTGGCGGGCGTTGATCCAGATCTCGCCGCGGTGATTCCGGTTCAACCAGAAGAGAAACTCGCCGTCCGGAACCAACACCGGGGCCTGTCCGTCCGTCGCCGGCAGGTGCAGTCCCTGCTCGCCGAGCCGGGCGAGCAGTTGTGCGTCGTCGAGCTGCAGGGCCTTGCTGAGATAGGCGAAGCTGCCCGACCAGCCCTGGCCGCGGCGGTTGCGGCGCATCATGCCATGGATCCGGCCGAGGAAACTGTCCAAGGCCGAGGGCGCCGGTGTTGCCGCGCGTGGCAGCTGCGCGGGCCGCGGCTTTTCGCCGGTCTCCCCGGTGTCCACCTTGGCGGCCGGCGTGGGTTCCACGGCCGTCGCTCGGACCGTCTTGAACTTCTGTTCGCGGGTGTTGATCCACACGCGGCCCTTCTGGTCGGTCTCGAGCCAGTAGTGGTGGCGGTCGTGCTCCACGATGCTGCCCTTCTTACCGGCGCCGGCCGGCGGTCTCAGACCGCACTCCGCGAACGCCGCCAGCAGGTCGCGCTCATCCTGCTCGAATTTCTTGGCGAGGAAATCCAGCCCGACCGAGAACTCGCCGCGCTGGTTCTTGCGCAGGTGGGGTTGCAGCGCCTCGAAGAGTGTGGGGAGGTTTTCCTCGCTGCTGCCGATGTCATCGAAATTGCCGAGCCCGAGGTTGGTCTGCGCGGGGGCATTGGCGGGGCGGGCGGGCGGCAGCTCGTCGGCGAAGGAGCGCTCGTCGCGGTCGCCGTCCTCTTCTTCCTTCGGGATTGGCGGGGGCGTGTAGGCAGGCTTCTGCTCGGCCGGCGGGAACCAATCGCGCGAGATGGGCCGGCGCGCGAGACCGTGGAATACGAGCGGGTTGTCGGGCCGCGTGATGAAGCTGATGATCTCCCACTCCTCCTTGCCGAGTTGGTTGAGATGCTGCTCGAGCAGCGGCAACGACACGAAACCGAGCGGTCCGCTGGAGATGAGCTTGTATTCCCAATTGGGCATGTGAGGGGCAACGCATCCTGCAACGCACGCGGCGACGCCAGCCTAAACTTGGCGCACATTCTCAGAGCGGTTTGGTGACCGCCGATAAAAACCGCCGGAGGGCGTAGCCGGCCAGCTGGCCGCCGGGCCCGTCGGGATTGTAGTCGAAACCGTGCGTCGCCCAGGGCAGCGAGAGATAGCAGTGTTTCACGCCGAGCTCCTGCAACCTCGCCGCCAGCCGTTCGCTGTGCCGGTGCCACGCCAGCGTGTCCGGCAACCCGTGCAGCAGAAGCGTCGGCGGCGAGCCGGCGCGGGCAAGCAGCTGGCCGCTGGCTGATTCGTAAAGCGCGGCGCGCGCCGGAGTGTCGGGCGGTCCGCCGAAGTATTGCCGCATTAACTTGACCGAGTTCAAGGCGTCGTCCTCCCGTGAGACTGACCACGCAAACTTCATGTCGTGCGGGGCGTAGAACGCGACCACGCCGCGAATGGCCGGGTCGTTGGCGCCGTAGGCGACGGCGGTGGCGATCTGCCCACCGGCCGAGCGACCGAGTAAAACCAGCCGGGTCGGATCGATGCCCAGGCGGTTCGCGTTTGCCTTCAGCCAGGCGAGGGCAGCGAGCACGTCGTCCCGCTGTGCGGGCCAGATCCAGCGGGGCGCAAGTCGGTAACTGATCGCCGCCACCGCACAGCCGCGCGCCGCCAGCCGGTGATTCCAATCGGGCAGTTGCGCGCGGTCGCCCCCGTCCCACCCGCCGCCGTGGATCATCACCAGGCAGGGTGGCCGCCGCGTCGTATCCCCGGCGAAAGGGGCCGTGTAGAAATCCACCTTCAGTTCGATGCCAGCAGGCTGGGAGAAAACTTCCGTGTTCATCCGGGCCCGCGGCGGCTCGCCGTGCCAGTAGAGCCGGGCCGGATCAAAGGCAGGTTCGCTGAGGTTCGCGCCGTGGCCGAACGCTGCGTTGAGTTGGGCGGGCAGTTTCTTCGCAAGCTTCGCCGCGAGGAAAACCGGCCGCAGCAGCAAACTCGCGGCCAGCACAGACAGCGACACCGCAGCCAGCCTGACACCGCCGTCGGTCGCGAAATAAGCGCTCACTCCCACCCCGAGTGGCAGCAGCGCGAGCCAGTATCCGTATTCGCCGACCGCGACGGCCAGTTTCCACGTCCACCGCCAGTCGGGTGCCCGCAGCCAGGTCAGCAATGATGCCGCGGCGCTCACCAGGGTCAGGAACAGCAGGAGCCATTTTAACACTCACGAATACTACGCACGAACCGGCGGCGGGACGACATCATTTCTGCGTGCTCTCCGCGGCCACGACGTGCAACCTGCCGCTATGCGCCGCCTCGACCAACTCCTTGCCAGCCTCGGCTACTGCTCCCGCCGCGAGGCGCGCGCGTGGATCGCCGCCGGTCGCGTAACGGTAGCCGGCCGGGTCGCGGATGATTTCGGTGCCAAGACCGAACCCGCCCACGTGCTCGTTGACGGCGAGCCGCTTGATCACCCCGCCGGCTTGCTGCTTTTGCTGCACAAACCTGTGGGGCTCGTCTGCTCGCACCACCGCGGCGAGGGTCCGAGTGTCTACGGCCTGCTGCCGGAGCGCTGGCGGCGGCGCAATCCGCCCGTCACTTCCATCGGCCGGCTCGACAAGGACACGAGCGGCCTGCTGCTGCTCACCGACCAAAGCGAACTCGTCCACCGGCTGACCTCACCCAAGCATAAAGTGGCGAAAGTCTACCGCGCCACGCTCGACGCCGACCTGCCCGCGGGGCTCGCGGAAGTATTCACCAGCGGCACACTTTTGCTGCGCGCCGAAGATACGCCCTGCGCGCCTGCGCAACTCCGCGTCCTCGGCCCGCGCGAAGCGGAGCTGACGCTCACCGAAGGGCGCTACCACCAGGCGCGGCGGATGTTCGCCAACCAGGGCTGCGAAGTGCTGACGCTGCACCGCGCGCAGTTCGGTCATCTCCAACTCGGCGACCTCGCCGCCGGGCAATGGCGCGAGCTGCCGCCCGATACCTTTCCCCCATGAAACAACTCCCCGAACTCACCGGCGCCCAGAAGGCCGAACTCCGCAGCCTTGGCCAGACACTGTCCGATTCACTGCGCATCGGCCGCGCCGGGCCCACGCCCGCGTTGCTGGTGGAGCTCAACCGACAGCTCGACACCCGCGGGCTGGTGAAGGCACGTTTGGACAGCTCTGACCGCCACGAGCGCGCGGCGTGGTGCGAAACCGTCGCCGCGCAGGCGCCGTGCCTGTGCGTCGGTGCGGTAGGACGCACCGCGCTTTTCTGGCGACCGGGTGAAGCAGGCTCGCAGCTGCTGGCCTGAGTCAGAACTGATAGGCGATGACGGAATCCTTGCCCTTGAAGTAAAAGATGCGGCCCGCGGCCTCATCGAGGCCGTAGGTGGGCTCCTTGTCGTTGAGAAGGAGCTGGCCGGCGGTGTCGCCCGTCGCGAGGTCGATCTTCATGAGGCCGGAACCCTTCTGGCCTCCGTCCTCGACGTTGGTGAGCATGAAGACCGAAGCCGAGGTGTTGTGCGTAACGGAAAAGCGCTGGGCCGAGTATTTCTGAAACGAATCCATCGAGCCAATGGCGTTGTCCACGGCCCGGTCGTGCGACGAAAGGGAATCGGCATAGGCGGCGTTGGCGGTGTTGCCGGCGGCCAGCGCGAGGCTGACGGCGCCCATGGCGAGGACGGCGAAATTGTTCACGCCAGGCGCAGCGAAATAGTTCGACCAGATGAGTGAGCCCTTCGTGGGGTCGAAGCCGGCGATGTGCTGCTGGCCGCGGACGGTGACCCGGCCGTCGCCCTGCAGTGAAAGGGCGACCGGCACGTCGAGGCGCGTCTTATCGGTCTTGGCGGCGGAAATCGCACCTTTCAGGCCACCGATGAGGCCGCCCGAAAGGTAGCCCGCGCCGATCTTGGCGCCCTTGGCGGCCGCCTCGACTCCGCCCATCTTGCGCTTGAACTCGAGCTTGGCGGAAAACTTCTGCACCGGCGTGGCCGCGGCGGCATCAAGACCGTAGAAGTTTCCGCCGTCGGCCACGAGGATCACCCCGAGCGCGGGCAATGGCAGAAGATTGGTGAGGCCGCTCTCAATTTTGTTGAAATTCCACACGGTCCGGCCCGTGGCCTTGTCGAGCGCGAGCACGGCGAGCGGCTCGCGGAGCTGCATCTGCTTGCTGTCGGAAAAATTGCCGCCCACGCGGGCGAACACCTTGTCGCCCAGCGGCTCAATCTGGGAGAAGACGCCGTTGTTGCTGGCCTTGAAGAGGCCGGTGAATTTGGAGATGTGCTCGCTCTTCCAGATGAGCGCGCCAGTGGCCTTGTCGATGGCGTAGGCATTGCCGCCGCCGGCGGCGTAGACACGGTCGGCCTCGACGCGCAGCGGGGCGCAGGCGCGCTTGAGATTATTCTCCCCGTTCTGGAAAGGCACCTGCCAGGCAAACTGGCCGGTGGAAAGATCGAGGCAGTGCACGCCGAGGAACGGCAGATAGACGCGCGTGCCCTCGAACACCGGGTCGTAGTAGCCCGAGAGGTCCAGCCGCGGCGAAAAGGTCCCTGACGAGTCGGCCAGATGCAGCGGAATGGCCTTGTCCCCGTATTTCACCTTCCATTTTTCCG
>JAHFTD010000015.1 GCA_023269565.1 Opitutaceae bacterium
CGATCGGTTGGCGGCACGGTGTGGTCGGACGAAAGGATGCGGCAGTGCATCGAGATCAACGTGTCCTCGCCGATGGTGACGCCGCCATGGCCGTAAATGATCGCATACGGGCCGATGAAAACACGCGGGCCGAGTGCAATGGCTCCGCCCCAGGCCTCGAGCACCGCGCCGGTTTCCAGCCAGCAGTCATCCCCGACGATCAATTTCCCCGGCTGGCCGGTCCGCACGCCGCGCGAGGTCCGCAGCCGGGCACCGAGCAGGCCGCCCCGGCCCAGTTGAACTCCTGTCAACTGCAGGATCAGTCGACGCCAGAGAGTGAGCAAGCGACGGTAGGGTGACATGGTTGAATCAACTTAGGCAGCGGGACGAGCGATCTGTTGCCGGCGGAGCAGCAGAAACGATGATGACACCTCAACGGCGGTCATCTGCCGGGATAGGTGGTAATTTCTGATTCCAGCGATACTCATAGCAGTCAAAGATCTCTTTGCCGCCAAGAAAGGCTGCGAAGCGTTCGCGCCCGATACGATCTTCTTCGGCCTTTCTGGCATCAAGACCTTCCGTGCGCACCATGAGCGAGGATGTATGATTCTGGTGCACCGGCCAGTTATGGTCGAAATACTTTATCCGGTTGCGCGGAATTTCTGTATGAAGCCTCGCGGCGAATTCGCCGAATTGCCATCCATAGCCCCACAGGGCGTGATTGAGTCCGCCGAGCTGGAGCCAAGTCTTCTTGCGAATCGCGAAGTGCACCGGATCTTGGCTTTCGTAGATCGAATAACACTGGGCGGCGTTGGCGTGCCAGAAGGCGTCATCGTAGTTTTGGAGTTTTCCCCAATGCTCGCGGACAAACAGACTGCGGACGTGAGCGGCTCCGATGTAGACAGAGTAGGGTAGCACGATATCGTGCGAATGAATATGCTGCATGTAACGTTCATAGAGGCCGCGAGGATAAACGTAATCACTGCGCCATAGCATAACCACCGGTGCCTGTGCCATGGGAATACTGCAGTTCATCCCATAAGTGTAGGCCGCCATGTCGGCCCTGATCTCGCGGTGGATCACCCAGCTGCGCCAATGCTGGCGGGCGAGAGCATCGAAACAACTTGCCGGCAGCGTGCCGCCCTTATCGTAGAGGATAACTTCATCGGTTTCCGGGATATTCCAAAGAAGAGTGCGCAGAGAATTCTCGGCGCAGTCAGTTTCAACAGACGCCTGATGATAAAAGATGTGCGAGACAGCAGGAAGTGAAAGCGGTGGCGACGCGCGGGTGACGGCGTGAACGATAGCCGCTGTCGAAGGGCACAAGAGGTTCGCGAGTGCATAACGCTTGGCAAAGTTACGGCGCAAAATCCAAAGCGTAAGGCGGCAACGGAAATGAATTAGGGCGCGCATGGGGTTTGAATATTATCCGCGCTAGGGGAAACGCATACGTTGCCACAACGCGCGGGCGAATTTGAGGGAGCGATTGTCTTCATGACGTAATCCGGGATTCACAGAGGGAAGGGTAATACGTTACCGATGCGACAAGCTAGCTTATGGCTGTCCAGTCAAGACGAGGGTGGCAAATATTTATCCCAAGCGACCAAGGAACAAGTATCATGCAATTTCGTCGAATCTTCTCACCCACAACGATGGCCACGCCGGCATTGGGTTGACCGGTCATGATCTCAAGCCCGAGGCTGCGGGCGACGGCCGTGTCATCCGTGCTGCCATCGTCATAACAGAGGATGGTCGTAAAGGGCCGGGTCTGGGCGCGCACGCTCTCCATCAGCCTGGGCAGGAAGGGTGCGGCGTTGTAGCAGGGGACGAGGAGTGAGACGAGAGGGTCGGAACTCATCGGCAGGCGATCAGACCACCTGCGCCCAGAAGCTCGAGCCGGCGGTGGCGCGACCAAGCACCGGTTCCAGCAGACTGCACCCGGCAGTCATGTCGGCGAGACGGGCGCAGGGCAGCAAGATCTTCAGCCGGCCTGCTCCGCCAAGCAGGTAGGCGGCGAGCAGGTATTGCTCCGACCAGAAGCGATTAGTCAGAGCAGCGGGATAGTCGGCGGGCAGGTAGATGTCGTGGATGTGAATGATGGCACCAGCCGGCAGCCCGGGGAGGATTTCCAGGAAAAACACGGTGACATCACTCGCCGGAAAGCTGCGGTGGCTGCCGTCGAAAAAGATGACGGTGCGGGGGGTGACGAGCTTCAGAAATTCCGACGCCATGTCCTCAAGCCGGCGGCGGTGCACCTGGTCGCAGAGCGCCGTGACTTCGCGCCGCGGCTCCGGATCCACCGAGACCATTTCCATGGCAAATGCGCCGTGCTGTCTGGCCTGCCAGGCGATGCGCGTCGACATGCCTGATCCGATTTCCAAATAGCGTTCCGGACGCAGTGTGCGGAGCATGCCGTGGAGCGCGGCCATGTCGAAGGAAGTCAGATAGCTGTTGTCGCGCCACGGCAGCGTGGGTTCGGCGGGATTTTCCTGCTCGGGCCATTGCAGGCAATCGCCGGCCGTGGCAAGGCAGCGCTGCAGCCAGGCTAGCTGTTCCTTGCGGTTGGCCTCGATGAGCGCGGCGAGCCCGGGATGCACAGGCTGGCCGTGCCCCCAGCGCGGCCGGGCGTCAGGCGCCGGTGGAAAGTCGATCCGGATGAGGTCGGTGCCGTGTCCGGGAATACCCAGCCGGTCGAGCGTCTGCCAGCGGAAGCGCTCGCGCAGCAGGCTGCGTGTCATGGCCAGTTTGAAACGCAATGCGAGACTGGTCGGATAGAACGCGAGGCTTTGCCAGAGGGACATGCGGGCTCAGTCGATCCGTGCGGTAAACTCGTGGTCGAGCAGAACGGCGCCCTGGTATTCGGGGGCGTAAGGCTGGAGGCCGCCCTGGCTGGGCGGCGCGGTGATGGGCAAATCCGCCAGATCGTGACAGGTTTCAAAGTGTCGTGCTGTGCGCAGGGTGAAACCCACCCGGTAATTGCCCTCGACGAGCATCAGCCGGGCAATGCATCCGGCAATATGCAGCTGGCGACCGGCTGGCACCGGCCGCAGGCCGCCGGGGCTGGCGGTGTCACGCAGATCGAGGATCGTAGCCCGTTCGCCGAATGAGTTGTAGAAAAACAAATGCAGATCCTGCAGCACGCACTCACGCTTGGCGCGGAAAGTAAGAGTGAACTCCAGCGGCTCACGGGTCCGGCCGGTGGCGGGCGCAAAGGAGAGTCCGGTCAGATCCAGTTCATCGTTAAGCGCCCGGGCCACATTCGCCCTGGGCTGGGCTGCGACTCGGTGCAGATAATCGGCGACGACCTTGTGTGCGGTGTCATTCATCACAATCCGGCCGCGCTCCAGCAGCAGCCCGCGGGAGCAGAGATGTTCCACGGCTTTCAGATTGTGGCTGACGAACAGGATGGTCCGACCCTGGTCGGCGGCGATGGCCTGCATCTTGCCGAGGCATTTCTGCTGAAATTGGGCGTCGCCGACGGCGAGGACCTCGTCGACGATGAGGATTTCCGGTTCGAGGTGGGCGGCGACGGCGAAGGCCAGCCGCACATACATGCCGCTCGAGTAGCGCTTCACGGGCGTGTCGAGGAAGCGATCAATCTCGGCGAAGGCGACGATCTCGTCGAACTTGCGCCGGATCTCCGCGCGCTGCATGCCGAGGATGGCGCCGTTGAGGAAGATGTTCTCCCGGCCGGTGAGTTCCGGGTGGAACCCGGTGCCGACCTCCAGCAGACTGGCGACACGACCGCGTAGCCGGACGCTGCCTGTGGTGGGCTCCGTGATGCGTGAAAGAATCTTGAGCAAGGTGGATTTGCCGGCGCCATTGCGCCCGATGATCCCGACGACTTCGCCGGGTTCGACGCGGAGCGATACGTCGCGCAACGCCCAGAATTCCTCGAGAGTAGTGGAATCGTTTCCCGGGTTGCGCAGGCGGGACCACAGGTTACGTGCGCCGTGGCTCAGTGCGTCGCGCAGGGTGTCGTGTGACCGTTCATGGCCGATCTGATAGCGCTTCGATAGGCCTTCGACGATGATCGCACTCATATGACGTCGGCGAACTGCCGCTCGGTCTTGCGGAAATACCACAGGCCACCGCCCAGCAGCACGGCGATGGCGAGAACGGAAACGACGAGGCTCCGCGGGTCGAGCTGCTGGGCGCCGCCGAGCAGGCACCAACGGAAACCGTCAATGATGCCGGTCAGGGGATTCAGGGCCATCAGGGCGCGCCAGTTGGGGAAATTATCCGTGCGGTAACCCACCGGGGAAACAAACAGGCCCACCTGCAGCAGGAAAGGGACGAGGTAGCGGAAGTCGCGGTATTTGACCGTGAGACTCGTCAGCCACAGACCCGCACCCAACGCCAGGAGCAGGGCCAGCAGGATGAACACCGGCAGCACCAGCCATTGCCAGCCCGGCACGGTGCCGAACCACAGTGATATGACCAGAAAGAGTGCCAGCACGATGAGAAAGTCCACAATTGCCACAGCCAGCGATGAGAGCGGAATGATCAATCGCGGGAAATATACCTTGGAAATAAGATGCGAATTGCCCACGACGCTATTGCTCGTGCCGTTGAGCGAATTGGAGAAGAGCTGCCAAGGGAGCAGGCCGGCCAGCACGAGCACTGGATAGGGCACCCCACCGCTCGGCATACCGGCCAGGCGGCCGAAAACAAAGGTGAAGATCGCCGTGGTGATGATGGGCTGGATCAGCGCCCAGCCGGCGCCAAGCACGGCCTGCTTGTAGCGCACCTTGAGGTCGCGCCAGGCAAGGAAGCCGAGCAGTTCCCGGTAGCGCCACAAGTCCGCCCAATAATGGCGCTCGGTGCGACCGGCCTCGATCACGAGTTCCTGCACCGCAGCGGCAGGGAAAGGGGTGGGGGGGCCGGCTTCAGGCATAGAGTTGGTAAATTGCGTGTGGCGAGCGGGGATTAGATTTAACTGGCAGGCAATACTTCTGGGGGAAAAATCACTAATCACAGCTTCGCCGCGTCACTTCCCTGCAGCGAGGTGGCGAAGGTTGATTGAGCGCAAGCTGGACAAACCAAGGCCCGCAGTGGGCCTAGCCGAACCAATAACAGCAGGGCAGCTAAGGCAACGCCCTTTTTCCGCAAAGCCTTAGACACAAATGGCTTTGCTTATTTCCTGCGCCCTCTCCGCAGAAACCAGCAATCCAACCAAATGCAGGCCGAATTCCACTGCAGTGCCCGCCCCGCGCGAAGTGGTGATTTGTCCATCTGTCACGACCCGATCGGAGGATAGCGCGACCGGCAATTCGGCAGCAACGGAAGGATGCGCCGTGTAACGCCGGCCGGCCAGCAGCCCGCAGTCGTGCAGGACGGTGGGTGCGGCACAAATCGCGGCCAGCCAGCGTCCCGCGCGCTGGTGCAGCAACAAGGCCTCGCGCACGCGGGGATCAGCGCGCAGATTTTGCACTCCCGCGCCGCCGGGCAGGAACAGCAAGTCGAACAGCTTGCCCTGCACCTGACTGAGAGCGACGTCCGCATGCGCCGTGATCCCGCTGCGGCCCGTGGCGTGTCGATTGTCAGCTAGTGAGGCGGTCGTCACCTCGATGCCGGCACGGCGCAGCAGGTCAATCGGGGCGAACGCCTCGATTTCCTCGAAGCCATCGGCAAGAATCACCAGCACGGTCGGCATGAGTGCATTGAGGCAAGTCGTGGCCGACGGCGCGAACTTGAAATTTAGCGTTGCGGCAGTCGTTACCTCGCGACGTTGTCGAACCGCAGTGACTTTTGAAGGCAAACGGTTGGTCATCTTTGGCTGCGGTTATATCGGCAGTGCGCTGGCCCGCGTGATGACGGCGGCCGGTGCGCGAGTGACTGCGCTCACCCGCAATCCGGCGAAGGCGGCGGCGCTGCGCGAAATGGGCCTAGCCACTATCGTGGCGGAACTTTCCAGCACAGACTGGCACGCGCAGATGGCCACCGATCAGGATTGGGTGGTAAACTGCGTGAGTTCCGGTGGTGGTGGCATGGAGGACTATCGGCGCTCCTATGTCGGCGGCATGCAGTCCATCCTCACCTGGCTGGAGCAAAGCGGCCAACCGGCCGGCACATTCGTCTACACCAGCAGCACTTCGGTTTATCCGCAGGGAGGCGGAGCCATTGTTGATGAAACAGCGACCACTGCCGTGGTCTCTCCGATCGTTGGAGCGCTTCTGGAAGCAGAAAACATGCTACGGGCGGCTTCATCCGCGGGCTGCACCCGTTGGTTCATCCTCCGCCTCGCCGGCATCTACGGTCCGGGTCGGCATTATCTGCTCGACCAGCTTCGCGGCGGGACGGAGACGCTGGTGGGCAGCGACTCTCATCGGATGAACCTGACGCACCGCGATGACATTGTATCCGCGATTCTGGCCTGTCTGGTTGCACCTGCGGCGGTGGCGAATGAGATCTTTAATGTGACCGACAGCTTGCCCGCCCGCAAAGCCGAGGTGGTGGACTGGTTGGCGAGGGAACTGGGGCGCTCCGTTCCGCGCTTCTCCAACGAGGCGACAGGCAACGCCCGTCGCGGCGGCGAGCCTGTGCCGGATCGCGTCATCAGCAGCGAGAAAATCCGCGCGACCATGCACTGGGCGCCGCGCTATCGAGATTTCCGGGCGGGCTATACGGCCATTTTGCGCGGCGCCGGCTAGGTTTTGTGTTTGCGTCGCGCGGCGCCGCGCCAATTTTCGCGTCAACCCCTTATTCCCATGGCCGGCGTCGGCAAACTCCTCAAACAAGCCCAGAAGATGCAGCGTCAGATTGAGACGATGCAGACCGAGATTGAAAAACGCGAAATTGACATCTCCCGCGGCGGGGGCGCCGTGCAGGTGAAGATCAACGGCGCCGGCAAATTCCTCGCACTGAAGCTCGACCCCGAGTTCCTCAAGGAGGATCCGCGGCTCATCGAGGAGACGATCGTGGGCGCGGTGCAGGAAGCCGCCGCCAAGGCCAAGGAACTTCACGACGGCGAGATGGAGCGAATCTCCTCCGCGTTCCAGGTTCCCGGCATGTTCTGAAATTTTCCCCGGAAAATATTTTGTGAGCGCCGCTTTGGAAACTTTGCAGAAGCAGCTGAAAAAACTGCCAGGTGTCGGCTATCGCTCCGCCGAGCGCATCGCGCTGCACCTGCTGGTGGAAAAACCGCAGCAGCTGGCCGAGCTGCTCGGCGCGCTGCAGGCCGCCGCGCAAAGTGTGCGCCGCTGCGCCCGCTGCGGCAGCCTTTCCGAGACGGAGCTCTGCTCCATTTGCTCCGACGACAGGCGCAATCCCGGCCAGGTCTGCGTCGTCGAGGGCGTGCCCGACGTCGCCGCGATCGAGCGTTCGGGCGCCTACCGCGGTCGCTACCATGTGCTGCACGGCAAGCTCTCGCCGATCCGCGGCGTCGCCCCGGAAGACCTGAACATCGCGGCGCTTCTCGAGCGCGTGAAAGCCGGCGAGGCTTCCGAGCTGATCCTCGCTCTCTCCAATGATGTCGAAGGCGAGGCCACCTGCCATTACCTCACCGAGCTACTGCCGAAGACCGGCGTGAAAATCATGCGCATCGGCTTCGGGCTGCCCAGCGGCGGCGGCGTGGTCTACGCCGATGCGGTGACGCTGAAGAGCGCCCTCGAGGGGCGCCGCGATTATTCGTGATCGCCGCGCGGCGGGCGGGCTGGACCTTGGCTTGGGTGGAGGGACGGTCTCCCGACCGTCCAAGGTCCCGCAGCTAGTCGCTCAGCAGAAAATTGGTGCGGGTAGAGGGAGTCGAACCCTCCTCTCATGCTTGGGAAGCACACATAATAGCCGATATACTATACCCGCAAAATACTGGGCGGAATAAAAGACGCCGCCCGCACCGGTGCAACTCCGAATCGCTCACGCCTCAGCCTCGACCGGTGCCGCACCGAGCCGCCGGTAGCGGTCCTTGATGCGGCGGACGAGATCGTCTGTCGACAAGCCGTAGGCGGCGCGGAGCACGTCGACGCTGCTGCCGTGCTCGACAAATCTGTCGGGCCAGCCGATGCGCTCGACCGGCGTCGGGCAGTCGGCCTCTTGCAACGCCTCGAGCACGGCGCTGCCGAATCCGCCGGCGGCCACGTGGTCTTCGAGCGTGACGAGCAGCGGCAGGCAGGCGGCCTGCCCGAGCAGCAGCGTGCGGTCGAGCGGCTTGTAGAAACGGGCGTTGACGATGCCGACCGACAGCCCCTCCTCGGCGGCGAGGCGCGTAGCGATTTTCTGCGCCTCCTGCACCATCGGGCCGAGCGCCCAGATCATGATGTTGGAACCCTCGCGCAGCAGCTCGGCCTGGCCGACGGTAAGCGTGGCGGGCTGCGGCTTGAGTTTCGCGCCGGTGCCGGCGCCGCGCGGATAGCGGATGAACGCCGGGCCGGGCAGTTGCAGCGCCGTGTGCAGCATATCGACGAGTTCGTCCTCGTCCTTCGGCTGCATGCCGGTGATGTTGGGCACGCCGCGGAGGTAGGCGATGTCGAACAGCCCGTGGTGTGTGGGACCGTCGTTGGGCGAGAGCCCGGCGCGGTCCATGCAGAACGTCACGGGCAGGTTCTGCAGCGCGACATCGTGGATGATCGGGTCGTAGGCGCGCTGCAGGAAAGTCGAGTAGATGGCGCACACCGGCCGGAAGCCCTTGGTGGCGAGCCCCGCCGCGAAAAGCACCGCGTGCTCCTCGGCGATGCCGACATCGAAGAACTGCTGCGGCACTTCCTTGGCGAGGTGCGACAGGCCGGTGCCGCTGGGCATCGCGCCGGTGATGCCGATGACCTTCGGGTTTTGCTTGGCGAAGCGCGTGATGGCGGCACCGAACACATCCTGGTAATTCGGCGGCGTGCCGGCGGCGGACTTGTTGTGTTCGCCGGACACGGGGTCGTAGGGGCCGGCGCCGTGGAACTTCTCCGGGTAGGCGAGGGCGGCCTCGAGGCCCTTGCCCTTCTTTGTCAGCACGTGGATGAGCACGGGCACATCGCAGTGCTTGGCGAACTCCAGGTTCTTCACCAGCGCGTCAAGATTGTGGCCGTCGACGGGGCCGAGGTAGCGCAGGCCGAACTTCTCGAAGAGCGACGACTCGACGAAGAAGTCCTTCGTCTCGCGCTTCCATTTCATGTAGACGCGGTTCATCTCCACGCCGGTAGGGAAGCTCTTAAAGAACGCTTCCACGTCGTGGTGGAGCTTGTTGTAAGTCTCGCTCGTGCTGAGGCGGTTGAGGTAGCGGGCGATGGCGCCGACGTTCTTGGCGATGGACCATTCGTTGTCGTTGAGGATGACGATGAGCCGCTTGGTCGAGCTGACGACATTGTTGAGCGCCTCGAGTGTGATGCCGCAGGTGAAGGCAGCGTCGCCACACACCGCCACCACATGCTCGTGCGAGCCGCGGAGGTCACGCGCGGTGGCCATGCCGAGCGCGGCGGATAGCGCGGTGCCCGCGTGCCCCGCGCCGAAGGCGTCGTGTTTGCTCTCGGCGCGGTAAAGGAAGCCCGATGCGCCGCCGCTCTTCCGCAGCTTGCCGAAGAAATCCCCCCCGCGGCCGGTGAGCAACTTGTGCACATAGCCCTGGTGCGCGACATCGAAGACCAACTGGTCCTCCGGCGTCGTGAAAACACGGTGCAGCGCCAGGGTCAGTTCGACGACGCCGAGGTTGGGTCCGATATGGCCGCCGTTTTTCGCGGTGACGGCGATCAGCTCGTCGCGGATTTCCCGCGCCAGCACGGGCAGTTGCTCGGGGGCGAGGGCTTTGACGTCGGCGGGGCTGCGGATGCCGTCGAGGAGTCGGGGGGAGGGCGTAGGGGAGCTCATTAGTCCTGGGCGGAGCGGTTATTCGCCGCGGCCGCTCTCGAACGGTTCGAAGACCACGCCGCCGTCCTTGGTCTTTTTGAGTTTCTCGATTTTCAGCTCGGCGTCCTTCAGACGCGCTTCGCAGACCTTGAGCAGCTTGGTGCCCTCCTCATACTTGGCCAACAGGTCGGCCAGCGGCACCTCGCCCTGCTCCATCGCGTCGACGATGGTCTCGAGGCGGGCGAGGGCGGTTTCAAAGCTGGGCTTGGCGGTTTTGTCCGGGTCCACGCGGTCAAGATGCGCCGCGGCGGGACGATTTCAAACAATCTTTCGCGGGTGGGGCGTGGCCGGCAGTTTTAGATTGGCGCGGCGATGAAAACCTTTGGAGTGGACGCATATGGACTGGCTGCCCACCGTCGTGCTCGCCCTCATCCTGCTGCGCCTCGGGGCGCAGCTCGCGCTCGAGGCGCTCAACCGCGCGGAAGGACGCCGCCACGCCGCCCGGCCACCGGGTCTCGCCGGCATCATGGACGAACCAACCTACGCCAAATCGGCCGGCTACACGCAGGCGAAGAGCCGCTTCGCGTCGTTCGAGCTGGTTTACGACGCCGCGGTGCTGGCCGTCTTGCTGTTCAGTGGCGTGCTGCCGTGGCTCTGGGCGCGCTTTGACACGCTCGCGCCGGGCGCGGCGTGGAGCGGCGCACTCTTCCTCGCCGGCACCGGCGTGCTGCTCAGCCTGCCGGGTCTGCCGCTCGGTTGGTGGGTGCAGTTCCGGCTTGAGGAAAAATTCGGCTTCAACCAGAGCACGCTGCGTCTGTGGATCGCCGACCAGGTGAAGTCCGCGCTGCTCGGCCTCGCCATCGGCTTCCCGCTGGCGTGGGCGCTGCTCGCGCTCGTGCGCCAGGTCGGGCCGCACTGGTGGGTCTGGGGCTTCGCGCTGCTGTTCGGCTTTCAGCTCCTGATGATCGTGCTCTACCCGAAGCTCATCCTGCCGCTCTTCAACAAGCTCTCGCCGCTGCCCGCGGGCGAGTTGCGCGCGCGGCTGCTGGCGCTCGGCGAGCGCACGGGCTTCCGCGCGCAGACCATCGAGGTGATGGACGGCTCCAAGCGCTCCGGACACTCCAACGCCTTCTTCACCGGCTTCGGTCGCTTCCGCCGCATCGTGCTTTTCGACACACTCATGGCGCAGCTCGCGCCCGAGGAACTCGAGGCCGTGCTCGCGCACGAGATCGGCCACTACAAGCTCGGGCATATCCCGCGCTTCCTCGTGCTCACTGCCGGGCTGCAGCTCGGCGCCTTTGCGGCCGTGGCGTGGCTGGCGCAGGCGCCGTGGTTCAACACCGCGTTCGGCCTGCCGGCGGGCGTGCTCGCGCCGGCGTTCCTGCTCTTCGGGCTGCTCGGCGGGCTGGTGACTTTCTGGTTCTCACCGCTCGGCCACTGGCTCTCCCGCCGGCACGAATACCAGGCCGACGCCTTTGCGAAGAACGCCCTCGGCACCGCCGCGCCCATGACGGGCGCGCTGCGCAAGCTGGCGCAGAAAAACCTTTCCAACCTCACGCCGCATCCACTCTACAGCACCGTTTACTACTCGCACCCGACCATCCTCGAGCGGCTGCGGGCGCTGGGTTAGTGAAGTGAAAACGGTTTCCAGCCTTCTGCTCTTCCTCGCGCTCGCCACGCTCGCGCGGGCGCTGACGGTCGCCACCTACAACGTCGAGAACTACACCGTGGCCGACCGGATGGTCGAGGGCGTCTTCCGCCCGGCCTACCCGAAGCCCGAGCGCGAGAAGGCCGCCCTGCGACAAATCATTGCCCGCATGGCGCCCGACATCCTCGCTCTGCAGGAGATGGGCCCGCAGCCGTTCCTCGACGAACTGCAACGCGACCTGCGCAAGGAGGGTCGCGACTACCCATTTGCCACCGTGCTCGAGGCGGCCGACGCCGACCGCCATGTGGCCGTGCTCTCGAAGCTGCCGTTCAAGCAGGTGCGCCGCCACGCCGCCGTGCCCATTATGCTCCTTGGGAAAAAGGAAGTGGTGAAACGCGGCGTGCTCGAGGTGACGTTTGCCACGGCCGGCGGGGACTTCACGCTCTTCATCGTCCACCTGAAAAGCCGCCGCACCGAGCGGCCCGACGACCCCGAGGGCGAGGTGCAGCGCCAAGCCGAAGCCGAGGCGGTGCACGATCTCGTGCTCGCGCGCTTCCCCGATCCCGCGGCGGCGCGGTTCCTCGTCTGCGGCGACTGGAACGACACCCGTGACAGCAAGCCCGTGCGCTCCCTCGGGAAGCGCGGCGAGACGGAACTCGGCGAAATCCTGCGCGCCACCGACTCCCGCGGCGAGGCGTGGACCTACCATTACCGGCGCGAGGACAGCTACGAGCGCATTGACTTCATCCTCGTGTCACCCGGCCTGAAGCCGTCGGTCGATGACGGCCGCGCGCAGGTCTACGACGGCCCCGGCGTCCCCGACGCCAGCGACCATCGGCCGGTGATCGTTTTGCTCAAGCCCGATCCGGTAGATTAAACCGACGGTGTTGCTGCCGGCTTGTTGGATTCTGCTTTTCCACTCTCTCAGGAGTTCACCTTGGTCTCGCTGTATAAGTGATTACTGTGACAAGAAGAATCCAAGCCGCACCGATAACTCGAATAACCATGGGCTGCGGCATCTTCCACTTCCCTTGTGAAACCAAGTGTAGAAGCGAATTACACTCATAGGGAATACCAAGAACCACAGCCCAAATCCGACGATGAACCGGAAACCGATATAGTTGCCGATGCTCATAGATGTCTCTTCAGCTAAGAGGGTGATTTCGCTCAATTGGAATATGTTTTTGTTGGCGACCCGTAATGGGAAAAAAGCGCGGGGCGGTGCATCTGGCAAGAACGCAAAAAAGCGCGCGGGGTGCCGCGCGCTGAAATGGTTGGTTTGCCGTCGGCTTACTTGGCCGTGACGGTGACGGGCACGGAGCTTTCGCCGGCGCTGCTCTTGAAGAAGAGCGAGCCGCTGCCGGGCTTGCCGCCCTGCACCGCGACGGTGACGCTGGTCTGGCCGGCGGCGACGAGCACCTCGGGCATGACGATGCTCTCGGGCACATCGGTCGTCACATCGATCAGCATGCCGCCCGCGGGCGCGGGCTGCGGGATGGTGAAAGTGACGGCCTGGTGTTCGCCGGTGCGCAGCGTGAGCGAGGAAGGCGAGACTTGGAAGCTGATGGCGTCGACGCGGAACGAGCCGACCGAGAGTTCGCTGGGGCCGCCGGCGACGCGGAGCCGGTAATTCTTGCCCGGCTCGACGTTCGGCACGAAGAAGCTGAGTGAGCTGCCCGACTCGAGCACGGTGCGGGCAGGAGTGTAGTCGAAATGCACGACGTCCTGCGCGGTGAAACCGGCGCCGAGGATGCTGACGTGGGCGCCGACGGGCGCGCGGCTGGCCTCGGGACGCAGCACGTAACGGTTGGCGATGACCATGGTCTGCAACTCGCTCACCGCCTCGGCGGCGACGCCTCCGCGGCTGTCCTTGGCCGAGAAATTGCAGATGAAATAATAGGAGGCACCGGTGCGGCCGGCGGGGAGGGAATAATCGAATTCCCAGATATCGCCGCCGACGGAGCTCTTGGTCATGCTGTAGCTCTGGCCGTCGATGATGACATGCGGCTTGATGCTGCTGCGGTCGATGCTTGAGCTGCTCGGCTTGAAGCTGGCCGTGATCGTGTAGATCTGCGACGGGTTGGCCGGGACGGTGTCGGGCGTCAAGTTGGTGATCGTCAGCTCGCAGCCGGTGAGCAGGAGCAGGGCGAAGGCGGAGGCGAGCGTCGCAAATATTCTGCTCGCGTGAGGAAGTGTAGTCTTGTGCATTGGTGGTAAGGTGCCGGGCCGCGCAGACTGTTGGCCGGCCGTAATTTGATGCGTTCATAATGGTCGAGTTCCCCCCAGCGCAAGAAAAAGCGGAGACGCCCCTCGGGCTCTATGTGCACGTGCCGTTTTGCGCGACGACCTGCGACTTCTGCGCGTTCTACCAGACGGTGCCGCAAGGCGATGCCGTGCCGCGCTATCTGGAGGCGGTGGCGGCCGAGACGGCGCGGGTGGAGTGGGCGGGGCGGCGCGTCGCGACGGTGTTCTGGGGCGGCGGCACTCCAGGGCTGCTGCGCGCGCGCGAGTTGCGGCAGCTGGGCGAGGCCACGTTGCGCTGCAGCGGCGGGCCGCCGGAGGAATGGTCGGTGGAACTGGCGCCGGCGACCGTGACGCCCGACCGGCTGGCCGTGCTGCAGGAGCTGGGCGTGACCCGGATTTCGCTGGGCGTGCAAAGTTTCAACGCCGGGCTGCTCGACGCGCTCGGCCGCCAGCACATGCCCGCGCAGGTTTACCGGGCCTACGAGCTGATCCGCGCGCAGGGTTTCGCCAGCGTGAACCTCGACCTGATGTTCGCGCTGCCCGGCCAGAGCGAGGAGCAGTGGCGCGCCGATCTCGCCGAAGCGCTGCGGCTCGCGCCCGACCACCTCTCGACCTATTGCCTGACGTTCGAGGAGGACACGGCGCTCTGGGTGAAACTTTCGCAGGGCAAGGTGAAGCTCGACCCGGAGAAGGAGGCGGCGTTCTACCGGCGCACGTGGGAGTTTTTAGAGGAATCCGGCTACGCCCAATACGAGATTTCCAATTTTGCGCGCCCCGGCCACGCCTGCCGGCACAACCTCAACACCTGGCGGATGCACGAGTGGGTGGGTCTCGGACCGTCCGCCGCATCGCAGTTCGGCGGCTGGCGCGGGAGCAATCCCCCCGACCTCGCCCTCTGGCTCACCGAGGTGGCTGCCGGCCGTCGCGCGCAGGCCGACCAGACCCGGCTGACGCCTGGGCTGCTGGCGGTCGACAGCGTGGTGTTCGGCCTGCGCATGAACGAGGGCGTGCGGCTGCCGCGGCTGCGCCGCCGCTTTCCCACGGCGCGTTGGGAGGCGCTGATGGATTTTCTGCCCAAGCTCATCATCGAGGGCCTGGCTGAGGCCAGCGTCGAGGGCCGGCTCTGGCTCACCCCGCGCGGACGCCTGCTTGCCGATTCGATCGGCAGCGCCATCATCGCGGCGTTTCCCTCCGAGAATTTAACTCCGATCCTATGAAAAAAATCCTCCTGCTCTGCCTGCTGCTTTGCAATGCGCCGCTCTTGTCTGCCCAACATGTGCTCGTCCTCCAGACCGACTTCGGCACGAAGGACGGCGCCGTTGCCGCCATGAAGGGCGTGGCAGTCGGCGTCGATCCACGGCTGCCGATCTTCGACCTCAGCCACGAGAATACGCCGTTCGACATCTGGGAGGCAGCCTACCGACTCAAGCAGGCTGCCACCTACTGGCCGGCCGGCACGGTGTTCGTGTCAGTGGTCGATCCCGGCGTTGGCACGAGCCGCGCGTCGGTGGTGCTCAAAACCAAATCGGGACACTACTTCGTCACACCGGACAACGGCACGCTGACGCTCGTCGCCGAGGACCTCGGCATTGAGGCAGTGCGGCGCATCGACGAGAGTGTCAACCGCCTGCCCGGCTCGGAGAAGAGCTATACCTTCCATGGTCGCGATGTCTACGCCTACACTGGCGCGCGCCTCGCCGCTGGGCGCATCACCTTCGAGGAGGTCGGGCCACTGCTGGCGGCCGAGGTTCTCAGTCTGCCACACGCCAACGCCGTGTTCGCCAACGGCGTCGTCACCGGCGGCATCCCGATGCTCGACTTCCACTACGGCAACGTCTGGACCAACATCCCCGACGCGCTCTTCTCCCGCTTGCAGCCGGCCTACAGCGAACGATTCAAGGTGACGATCTCCCGCGACGGACGCACTGCCTACGAAGGTGTGATGCCCTATGTGCATACCTTCGGCGAGGTCGCGAAGGGCGAGCCGCTGCTTTATCTCAACAGTCTCCTCAATGTCGCCTTCGCGCTGAACATGGATAATTTCGCCGCGAAAAACGGACTCAGCGCCGGTGGCGAGTGGACCGTGCGCATCGAAAAAGCCGGCAAATGATTCCGCGCCGCGCCGCCGTTTCGCTCTGTCTGCTCCCGGGCCTTCTGTTCCTGGGCGGGGCGCTGGCGGCGGCGGAGCGCGTGGATATTTCCTGGCCGACGCCCAACCGCGCCTGGCAGGAAGGCCGGTCCAGCGATGCGTTCATCCAACCGACCGTGTCGGGCGATCCGGAATCGGGGCTGTTCGGTTGCGTGCGCAGCGCCGGCACGCAGTTTCACGAGGGCATCGACCTCAAGCCCGTGCGGCACGATGCGCGCGGCGAGGCGGTCGATCAAGTGTCCGCTGCGATGGCCGGCGTGGTGCGCCATGTGAATTATCGTCCGGGTGAGAGCAACTACGGGCGCTACATCGTGCTGGAACATCCCGGCGTCACGCCGGCAGTCTACACGCTCTACGCGCATCTCGCGCGCGTCGAGCCGGGCATCCGGTCCGGGGTCTCCGTCAACAAGGGGCAGGTGCTCGGCCTCATGGGCCGCAGCGCCAACGGCATGGCGATCCCGCGCGAGCGGGCGCACCTGCACTTCGAGATCGGGCTGATGGTCACGCGGGACTTCGAGGCCTGGTATCGGGCACGGAAATTCGGCAGCCCGAACGAACACGGCCAGTGGAACGGCATGAACCTGCTGGGCATCGACCCGCTCGATTTCCTGTGGCAATGGCGGGGCGGGCGGGTGGACAATTTCCAGCAGTATTTCGACCGCTTCAGACCGGTGGTGCGTGTGCGCATCGCGACTACGCGCATGCCGGACTTCATCCAGCGCTATCCGTCGCTCCTGCGGCGGCCGCTGCCCGCCGGCCTCATCGGTGGCTGGGAGATCGAGTGCAACGCCACCGGGCTGCCTTTCGCCTGGACGCCGCTTACCCCGGCGCAGGTGGCGGGCCTGCCGTTGAACAGGCCCGAGATCGTCACGGTCGACAGCGCAGTGGTGCGCGCCTACCGCTGCAAGTCACTCGTGCGGCCCCGCCGGTCGGGCTATGTTCCTGGCGCTGATCTCGAAAAGATGCTCCAGCAGGTCTTTGGCCTGCGTTGAATCCAGCGATCGCGTGCGGGCGAGTCAGTTCCGGGGTTTGAGCTGGCCGAGCATTTGGCGAAATGCCGGGTTGTCCTTGAGGCTCTCCAGGTCGGGGTCCTGTTCCATCCAGTCAAAGTCAGCGTAGCCGAGCGCGACCGCCCGGCGCAGCGAGTGCAGTGCATCGTCGCGCCGCCGGCTGAGGGCGAGGCTGCAGGCGAGGTTGTAGTGCGCGGTGGCGTTGGCGGGCTGGAGGCGCACGAGCTTGCGGTCCATGCGCAGGCCGTCGGCGATGCGGCCGGTCTTGGTATAGAGCCCGCCAAGCAGTTCGACGACCTCGGCATAGCCCGGGCACCGGCGGTGCACGGCCTCGTAGAATAGGATCTCGAACGCGGGGTCGGATTTTGTCTGGCGGGACATCGCTATTTTTTCGTGCGGTTCGGGCAGCGGCCGTGCTGCCGGTAGGCGATGCACTGGGCGCTGACCTGCAGGCGCTGCGAGACGGGCTTGAGGCCGAGCTTCTGCGACACCGTGCTGCCATACCACTCCATGAACGGCGCGATGATTTCGAAAATCCGGCCGCAGTCGACACACACCACCTGCGCCACCTGCGTGCCGCCGCCGGTGACGGGCAGGTAGAATTTTTCGCCCGAGCCGATATCGACCTCGCGCAGTAGCTGGCTCTCGGTCATGATCGGCAGCGTGCGGTAGACCGTGGCGCGCGACACGGAGTCGTCGATGCGCCGGGCGTGCTCCAGCAGCTGCTCGGCGGTGAAGTGTTCCTTGCGGGCCAGCGCCGCGTCGTAGATGGCCAGGCGCTGGCTGGTCACGCGCAGGCCTTTGGCCGTCAGGTAGGCTTTGAATTTTTCCCGGGAGGCATCGGCACTCACGGGCGCAGTGTCGCGTGGGCGTTTTCCGACTGTCAATGGCGAAGACTGGGCGGGGCTTGGCGGCGAAAACTCGTTGCCACGCCGCACCGCGCGTTCTCACATGGGGCGATGATCGTGGGTGTCCAACCGCTGGCGGGCTTCGATAAGCTCCTGCACTACCGTGTGCCGGAGACACTGCGCGCCACCGTGCAGACTGGTTCGCTCGTGCGCATCCCCATTCTCCGCCGCCACGAACTCGGGCTCGTGGTCGCGACCGGCGGGGCGGCGGATGTGCCGCCGGAAAAACTCCGCAACCTCGGTGCGGTGCTGCACGAATTCCCCGTGCTGACGCCCGATCTGCTCGGGCTCGCCCGCTGGATGAGCGCCTACTACGCGGCGCGGATGGAGCAGGTGTTCGAGGCCATGATCCCCGCCGCCGTGCGCGGGGAGACAAAGTTGAAGCAGGAAAAGCTCCTCGCCGTCGCGCGTCCCGCCGCAGCCGACGAGCTGGCCGCTCTCACCCGCCGCGCCCCCCAGCAGGCGAAGCTCTACCAATTTCTCCAGCAGCAATTCCAACCTGTCGCCAAATCGCTCGTGCTCGCCCGGGTCGGAGTCACGGCCGTCGTGGCCACCGGGCTGGTCAAGCGCGGGCTGGCGCGCGAGGAGGCGCGCCAGGTCGAGCGCGTGGCGTATGCCGACGAGCTCGGCGGCGGCGAACTCGTCACTGCGCTGCCGCCGGCGCTCAACGAGGAACAATCCATCGCGGTGGACGCCGTGCGCGCAAGCATGGCCAAGCGGAAGTTTGCCGTGCACCTGCTGCACGGTGTCACCGGCTCGGGCAAGACCGAGGTTTACCTCCGTGCGGTCGAGGATGCCCTCGCCGCGGGCGGCAGTGCCATCTATCTTGTGCCCGAGGTCGCGTTGACGCCGCAGACCGTCGCGCGGCTGCGCGGGCGCTTCGAGGCTGCGGGACACCGCACGGTTGTCTGGCACAGCCATCTGAGCGAGGGCGAGCGCTTCGACGGCTGGCAGGCGCTCGTGACCGGACGGGCCCACGTGGTCGTCGGCGCGCGCTCGGCGGTCTTCGCCCCGGTGCCCGGCCTCCGGCTCATCGTCGTCGACGAGGAACACGAGCCGGCCTACAAGCAGGACGAGGCGCCGCGCTACCACGGCCGCGATGTCGCCGTCTACCGTGCCAAACTCACCGGCGCCGTCTGCCTGCTCGGCTCGGCCACACCGTCGCTCGAGTCGGTGGCCAACGCGCGCGCGGGCAAATACCGGCTCAGTTCGCTGCTCCGCCGCGTCGACGACAAGAAGATGCCCGACATCCAGGTCGTCGACATGCGGATCGAGGTGATGCGGCAGCGCGGGCTCGTCACGCTCTCGCGCCTGCTGGTCGACCACATGCACCAGCGGTTCGCGCGCCGGGAGCAGATCATCCTTTTCATCAACCGGCGCGGTTACTCGACGAGCCTGCTCTGCCGGAAGTGCGGCCATGTGGAGGAATGCCCGCATTGCAGCGTGGCGCTCACCTACCACCGCGCCGACGAGACGCTGAAGTGCCACCTCTGCGGCCAGGAGCGGGGTGCGCCGGCCGGTTGCCCGGCATGCGGCTCGCCCGAGATCCGCTGGCGCGGGCTCGGCACCCAGCGCGTCGAGGAGGCCGTGCGCCGCGTGCTGCCGCGCGCCCGGCTCGAGCGTATGGACACCGACGCGATGGCGAAGAAGCACCGGTTCCGGCAAATCCTGAACGATTTCCGCCTCGGCAAGATTGATGTGCTCATCGGCACGCAGATGATCGGCAAGGGGCTCGACTTTCCCAACGTCACGCTCGTCGGGCTGGTCGACGCCGACCTGTCGATGCACGTGCCGGACTTCCGGGCCAACGAGCGCACGTTCCAGCTGCTGATGCAGGTGTCGGGGCGGGCGGGTCGCGGCGACCGCGCGGGCGAGGTCGTGGTGCAGACCTTCACCCCGCAGGCCGGCGCCATCCAGTTCGCGCGCCGGGCGGACTTTGACGGTTTCGCCGACACCGAGCTGAAGATGCGGAAGCAGTTCAACTATCCGCCCTACCGGCATCTCATCCACCACCTGTTCCGCGGTCCGAATCCGGAGAAGATCAAGTTCTTCGCCGAGCATTGGGTGAAGCGCGTCGAGGCCGCGCTCGGCGGCGCGGTGGAGGTGCGCGGCCCGTCCGCGGCGCCCATCGAGAAGGTGAAGGACGAGTATCGCTTCCAGGTCTGGTATTTCTGCGCGAGCGCGGCGCGGGCCGTGCCACGGCTCGTGGAGCTGCAGAACGGCTTTGCCTGGCCCCCCGACGTCACCCAGATGTTGGATGTCGATCCGATGAACCTAGTCTGATCGCGCGATGAAAATCGTCCTTCCCGGCGGCAGCGGTCAGATCGGCGCGTCGCTCGCGCGGGCTTTTCAGCGCGACGGCCACGAGGTTGTGGTTCTAAGCCGCGGCGCGCGACCCGCGCCGTGGCACGTCGTTGCTTGGGACGCGAAAAATCCTGGCCCGTGGACAAAGGAGCTGGAAGGCGCGGACGCCGTCATCAACCTTGCCGGGCGCAGCGTCAACTGCCGCTACAACGCCGCGAACCGCCGCGAAATCATTGCTTCCCGTGTGGACTCGGTCCGCGCAGTGGGCCGCGCCATTGCGGCCGCTGCGAAACCGCCCCGCGTCTGGCTGCAGGCGGGCACGGCCACGATTTACGCGCACCGTTACGACGCACCCAACGACGAGGCCACCGGCATCATCGACCCGGCGGAGCCGGGCGCACCCAGCACATGGCGTTTCAGCATCGACGTGGCGACGGCATGGGAACGCACCTTGGAGGAGTTTGCTCCACCGCGCACCCGCTGCGTGATGTTGCGATCGGCGATGGTGATGAGCCCGGATCGCGGGGGCGTCTTCGATGTGATGCTCGGCCTCGTTCGGCGCGGCCTCGGCGGACGCATGGGCGACGGGCGGCAATTTGTCTCGTGGATTCACGGGGATGATTTTCACCGCGCGATCTGCTGGCTCATCACGTGCGACGATCTCGCCGGAGCGGTCAACCTCGCCGCGCCGCAGCCGCTGCCCAACGCCGATTTCATGCGCGCGCTGCGCCAGGCCGTGGGTGTCCGCTTCGGCCTGCCCGCCGCCGAATGGATGCTGGAAATCGGCGCGGTTTTTCTACGGACAGAGACAGAATTAATCTTGAAGAGCCGCCGCGTAATTTCAGGACGCCTTATGCAAAGCGGTTTCACGTTCAACCACCCAGCTTGGCCCGAAGCCGCCCGCGACCTCTACCGCCGTTGGCGCGAGCAACGGATGGCGGACGCATAAGCGCTCGCAAGCACGTCAGAAAACCGTGCGTTCAGGCGTTGTCCACCGGTTTAGGGCAGCGAAATCGGCTTTCAATCAGCGAAGATTTGCCAAGATTAGCGGTTAAACCAATGCGCACCTATTTTATGGGCATCTGTGGCACCGCGATGGGGAACGCAGCGTTGCTCGCGCGTGCTACCGGCCAGGAGGTGTCCGGGGCGGACGCCAACATCTACCCGCCAATGAGCACCGTGCTGGCGGAGGCCGGCATCACCCTGCGCGAGGGCTACGACCCGGCCCGGCTCAAGGAACTCGCCCCCGACCTCGTCGTCATTGGCAACGCCATGACGCGCGGTAACGCGGAGGTCGAATGGCTGCTCGACTCACGCGCGTTCAACTGCACCTCGCTGCCGGCCTTTCTCGCGGACTTTGTCCTCAAGGGCCGACGGAACCTTGTCATCGCCGGCACGCACGGCAAGACGACCGCGACGGCGCTGGCGGCGTTTCTGCTGCGAGAAAACGGGTGCGATCCCGGTTATCTGATCGGTGGCGTGCCGCAGGACCCGCCCACCGGCAGCCATCTCGGCGCGGCGGCGGATCCGTTCGTCATCGAGGGCGACGAATACGACAGCGCGTTCTTCGACAAGCGCAGCAAGTTTATCCACTATACGCCGCACATTGCCGTGCTGAACAATCTCGAATTCGACCACGCCGATATCTTCCGCGACCTCGAGGACGTGAAGCGGACTTTCTCCCACCTCACGCGCATCGTGCCGCGCCACGGCTGGATCGTGCTCAATGGTGACGACACCAACCTCGCCGCGCTCGGCCCGCTGGGCTGGACCCGCGTCGTGCGCGTCGGCACCGGCGAGAAAAATGACCTACGCATTGCGAGCTTCGCCGAGTCGGCGGGGGGCGCGACGTTTCGGTTGTTCTGGAAGGGCACGCTGTGGGCTGAGGTCGAGTGGACGCAGCCCGGTCTTTTCAACGCCCGCAACGCCGCGATGGCTGCGTGCGCCGCCGGGCTGGCGCTGTTCCCGGACAATCCGACCAGACTAAAACTCGACGCGCTCGCGCGGTTCCGCGGCGTGTTGCGCCGGCAGCAGCTGCTGGTGGACACACCGCTGGTCAAGGTCATCGAGGACTTCGGCCATCATCCGACGGCCATCGCCGCGACGCTGGAATCGCTGCGCGCGCGCTACGCCGGCCACGTCATCCACGCCGCCTTCGAGCCGCGCAGCAACACGTCGCGCCGGAAGGTCATGCAGACGGCGTTTATGCGGGCGCTCGCGCTGGCGGACGAGGTCTACCTCGGTGCCGTCGCTCGAGCCGAGCAGCTGAAACCCGAGGAGCGATTCGACGCTGAGGTCTTGATCCAATTCCTTGAGAGCCAGGGTGTGCGCGGTTGCACGGCACCGAGCAATACCGCGTTGCTGGAAAAAATCGTCGCCGGCACGCGTGCCGAAGCTACGAGGCCGCAGCTCGTCGTATTCTTCACCAACGGCTCGTTCGATGGGATAATCCAAAAATTCGTCGCCACGACGAAAGCACGCTGATCACTGCGCCTGCTTGGCGATCTTGTAGACGACAGGCTCCTCCCCCTTGGGCAGGGCGATCAGGTCGTAGTCGTGGAAGGAGTTGATTTTCACCTCGGTGAATTCGCCGACCGGCAGACTCTTCTGGACGTAGACACGGCCGTCGATGTCGGGCGCGTCGGCTTCGCCGCGGGCGACACCGGGCTCCTCGACCAGCACCTTGAGTTTTTTGCCGACGTAATTCTTGGAAACCTCACGGGCGATCTGCTGCTGCAGCGCCATCAGCCGGTGCCAGCGGGTTTCCTTCACCTTGGCAGGGATCTGTTCGGTCATCTTCGCGGCGCGCGTGCCTTCCTCCTGTGAGAAGCGGAAAACGCCGAGGCGCTCGAACTTCGTCTCCTTGATGAAAGCACAAAGCTCGTCGATGTCGGCCTCGGCCTCGCCGGGGAAGCCGGCGATGAAAGTCGTGCGGATGGCGATGCCGGGGATGCCGGCGCGGATGCGCTTGATGAGGTTGCGGATGTAGTCGCCGCTGGTCTCGCGCTGCATCAGGCCGAGCATGCGGTCGCTGATGTGCTGGAGCGGAATGTCGATGTAGCGGGCGACCTTCGGGCACTCGGCGATGGTGCGGATAAGCTCGTCGCTCCAGTGCGCCGGGTGAGTGTAGAGGAGGCGGATCCAGAAGTCGCCCTCGAGGGCGTTGAGCTGGCGGAGCAGGGTGGTGAGGGCGGTGCCGCGGGTGGAATCAACGGGCGTCCGCGGGTTCGGGCGCTGCTCCCAGGTGTCCATGCCGAAGAAGGTCGTGTCCTGCGAAATCAGGTTGAGCTCCTTGACGCCCTCCTTGACGAGCTGGCGCGCCTCGGCGACGACGCTCTCGACGGTGCGGCTGCGGTGCCGGCCGCGGATCTGCGGGATGATGCAGAAGGTGCATGGGTGGTTGCAGCCCTCGGCAATCTTGACGTAGGCGAAATGCCGCGGCGTGAGCCGGAAGCGCGGCGTGTCGTAATCGGGGATGTAGGTCGAGCGGCCGGCCACGTAGTCGGCGGGGGCGTCCTTTTTCCCGCGCTCGCGGGCGTAGATTTCCTCGATGATGGGCGCGACCTTTGTCACCTGGTCGAGGCCGATGAAGGCGTCGACCTCGTGGAGTTCACCGGAGAGGCTCTTGGAGAAACGCTGCGCCATGCAACCGGCGACGATGAGTTTCTGCGACTGGCGGCGTTTCTTCATGCCGCGGGTCTGATGCACCTCGAGGATGTGGTTGATCGACTCCTCTTTGGACGAGTCGATGAACGAGCAGGTGTTGACGATGACGACATCGGCCTGCGCCGCCTCGGGGATGACCCGCATACCGGCCTGGTGCAGGTGGCCGACCATGATCTCGCTGTCGACGAGGTTCTTCGCGCAACCGAGGGAGATGAGGCTGACCGTGATCATGGGAAAAAGAAAAGCGCCCGCCGTGAGTGCGGGCGCGCGCTACGGCGGCGGGCGGCGGCTTACTTCTTCTTGCGCGCGACGGCGACCCGGGCCTTCTTGCGCTTGAGATAGGCGAGACGGCGTTTCTTCTTGATGACCTTGTTGAGTTGTTGACCCATAAGTTTGGTTGGTGAGGCGTGATGACGGCGAATCCGTCGCCGGGAGTCAAGCCGTCCCTAATAACGCGCCAGGGCCGGGTCGAGCCGCGCGGCCCAGGCGTCGATGCCGCCGGCGACGTTGGCGGCACGCTTGAAGCCGTTGGCGCGCAGGAAGCGCGTGGCCTGCCGGCTGCGGATACCGACGTGGCAAAGCGCGAGGATGGGCCGGTCGCGCGGCAGCTCGTTCAGCCTCTCTGGAATCTCGCGCAGCGGGATCCAGCGGGCGCCGGCGATGCGGCAGATTTCCAGCTCGTAGTCCTCGCGCACGTCGAGCAGCACCGCACCGGGAACGGCAGCGAGCAGCGCCCGGGCCTCCTCGACCTCAATATTGAGCGGCAACTCCCGCAGCTCGGCGGATGGCTCGGGCGTGCAGACCGCGGCGTAGTTCTGCGCTTCGAGCTGCCGGAGGGATGGCGCCGCGCCGCACAGCGGGCAGGCGGGGTCGCGGGCCAGGTTGAGTGTCTGGAAGGATTGGGCCAGTGAATCGTAGACCAGCAGCCGGCCGCGCAGCGGCTCGCCGACGTCGACGAGCACCTTGATCGCTTCCATCGCCTGCAGGCTGCCGATAACTCCGCACAGTGCGCCGAAGACGCCCGCTTCGCCGCAATCGGGCACGCTACCCGCGGGCGGCGGCGAGGGGAAGGCGCAGCGGTAACACGGGCCGCCCTGCGCCGGGTCGAAGACGCCGACCTGCCCGGAAAACTTGAACACGCTCCCGTGGACGAGCGGCTTGCGGGCGAAGAAAGCGGCGTCGTTGACCAGGTAGCGTGTGGGGAAATTGTCGGAGCCGTCGACGACAAGGTCGTAGCCGGAAATGATGTCGAGGGCGTTGGCGGGAGTGAGACCACGATTGTGCAGCTGGAGATGGAGCGACGGATTCAGCGCGGCGAGTCGTTGCGCGGCGGATCTGAGCTTCGGCGCGCCGACCGCGGCGGTGTCGTGAAGGATCTGTCGCTGGAGGTTGTGCTCCGCGACCACGTCGAAGTCGGCGAGACCCAGCGTGCCCACGCCGGCGGCGGCGAGGTAGAGCGCCGCGGGGCTGCCCAGCCCGCCCATGCCGACCACGAGCACCCGCGCGTCCTTCAAGCATTGCTGT
The DNA here is from genome assembly GCA_023269565.1 of Opitutaceae bacterium. Classification (GTDB taxonomy): domain Bacteria; phylum Verrucomicrobiota; class Verrucomicrobiia; order Opitutales; family Opitutaceae; genus JAHFTD01. Next base: position 25,201 of record JAHFTD010000015.1, read on the forward strand.
CCGCCCACGCCCACGCCCTCCAGCGAGAGGTGCCGGGAGTAGCGGGCAAGCTCGGCGGGAGTGAGGGGTTGAGGCATGTCCATCTGCAATTTTGGATGCCGGCGCAAAAAGGCAAACGTCCAGTTCGCCGTTGACGCGACGAGGACGGGTAAATCGTATGCGCCTATGCCCGAGCGCTTCGCAGTCATCATGGCCGGCGGCCGCGGGGAACGGTTCTGGCCGCAGAGCCGCCACCGCACGCCCAAGCACCTGCTGCCCATCGTGGGCGACCGGCCGATGCTGGCGCAGACGGTCGGGCGCGTGCTCGGAGTCGTCCCGCGCGAGAACATCATCGTCATCACCACGCAGACGCAGCTGGCCGGCGTGCAGGCGGTCTGCCCGGAACTGCCCGCCGCCAACCTCATTGCCGAGCCGGTGGGCCGCGACACCGCCGCCGCGACCGGTCTGGCGATGCTCCTCGTGAAGCAGCGCAATCCGGTGGCGGCGTTCGCCATGCTGCCCGCCGACCATGTGATCCACGACGTTCTCGAATATCAGGCGGTCCTGCGCACGGCGTTCGAGGCGGCGGAAAGCGCCGACATGCTCATCACCATCGGCGTCAGGCCCGCGCGGCCCGAGACCGGCTTCGGCTACATCCAGCAAGCCGGACCGTGGCGCAAGATCGACGGTCGCGGCGTGTTTGCCGCCAAACGCTTCGTGGAAAAACCCGACCTCGCCACGGCGCAGGGCTATATCGCCTCCGGCGAGTATTTCTGGAACGCCGGTATGTTCGTCTGGCGCGTGCCGGTGGTTGCGGCGGCATTCCGGCAGCATGCGCCGGAACTGGCGGCGGGGCTGGACAGGCTCGAAGCTGCGCTGCACACCGGTCGTGCCGACGCTGCCCTCGCGCAGGTTTACCCGGCGCTGCCGAAGATTTCCGTCGATTACGCGCTGATGGAAAAATCCACCAATGTCGTCGTCGTGCCCGCGACGTTCGATTGGGACGATGTCGGTGCGTGGCCGGCGGTCGCGGGCCATTTCGCGCCGGACGCCGCCGGCAACGTGCTGCGCGGCGACGCCGTCGTCGAGGACGGCCGGGGCAACATCATCGTGTCGGCCGACGGCCACCTCACCGCCGTCGTCGGCGCCGACGATTTGGTGGTCGTGCACACACCCGACGCCACGCTCGTCTGCCGTAAAGACCGGGCGCAGGACATCAAGGCGCTGCTCAAGCGCCTCGAGTCCGACCCCGCGCGGAAAAAATATCTCTGAGCGATGCACTGCCTCGGCATCGATTACGGCACGAAGCGGATCGGCCTCAGTCACGGCGAGAAGGAGATCGGCGTGGCCGTGCCGCTGCCCGCGCTCATCGAACCCGACGCGGAGACACTCTGGCGGAAGCTGGGCGAACTCCTCCAGACGCGCCGCATCACCGACCTCGTCGTCGGTTATCCCTTCAACATGGACGGCTCGGCCGGCTTCAAGGCGAAGGAAGTGGATGCGTTCGTCACGGAATTGCAGCGCCGCTTCACCTTACCGGTGCATCTTGTGGATGAGACACTCACGACCTACACCGCCGAGCAGACCATCGCCAAGAAGGACCGGCGCGACGTGCGCGACAGCGGGCTGGTCGACTCGCGAGCGGCCACGCTCATCCTGCAGGATTTTCTCGATAACGGGCCGACGTTTCTGCCCGAGTCCGAGCTGCCATGAACCGGATCGGCCAGACCCGGCGGTGGAAATGCACCTGCGCCTACGATGGCGGCGCATTTTCCGGCTGGCAAAGTCAGCCCGGCGGCAACGCAGTGCAGGACGTGCTGGAGCGCCGGCTACGTGAGATATTCAAGCGCGACGTGCGCGTCCACGGCAGCGGGCGCACGGACGCCGGCGTCCATGCGCTCGCGCAGGTGTTCCACTTCGACGCCACCTGGGCGCATGGCGCGGAAAAGCTGCGCGCGGCGTTGCAACACCGATTGCGGCGCGGCCTCCAGGTCAAAAACGTGCGGTGTGCGCCGAAGGATTTTCATGCGCGGTTCTCCGCCAAGGGGAAAATCTATCGCTACGAGATTTTCCTCGGAGAGGCGGACCCGTTCACCACGCCTTATTGCTGGGCGGTGACCCGCCCACTCAATTGGAAGACGGTGACCGAGGCGGCGGCATTGCTGCGCGGCAAGCATGACTTCAAGGCGTTCACCGCCGCGGGTGGCACGGAGCGCCAGACAACCGTGCGACACCTGCGCCGGCTCGACCTCCTCCACCGCGGCCGGCGGGGGAGGCTGACGTTCGAGGCCGACGGGTTCCTCTACAAGATGGTGCGCAGCCTGACCGGGGCGCTCGTCAGCGTGGGCGAGGGCAAGCTGGCGCCGCGCGACGTGGCGGCCTTACTCCGGTCGCGCACGCGCGTGCCCGCGGTGCAGACCGCACCGCCACAGGGCTTGTTTCTGGTGAAAGTGCTGTATTAGCTTGCCGACGTGAATGCGACGCTGCACCGGGCCTGGCGCGATACGCTCGATGTGGCGTTCCCACGGAACTGCGTGGCTTGCGGCGGCCTGGTGGAGGAGGGCGGGTTGCGGCATGTGTGCCCGTTGTGCGAAGGGCAGCTGCATTTGGTGGAAGCGCCGCATTGCACCACGTGCGGACATCCGTTCTACGGCGAGATGGCGGCCAACCGGCTTTGCGAGCACTGCGAGGCGCTCGAGCCGGAGTTCGGCGAGGGCAAGACGGCCATTCTCCTCAAGGGCCCGGGGCGGGCGTTGATCCATGCCTTGAAATACCACCAGGCGCTGCACGTGCTGGAGGACATCGTCACGCTGATGCGCCGCACGCCCGGCTACGCCGCCTACCTGCGAGGCTCGGTGCTGGTGCCGGTGCCGCTGCATTCGCGCAAGCTGCGCGAGCGGGGCTACAACCAGAGCCGGCTGCTGGCCGACTGCGCGGTGCAAGCCGTTGACGGGCAGGCGAGCGTCTCCGAGATGCTGCGCCGCGTGGCGGATACGGAGTCGCAAACGCATTACGATAGGGAGACCCGCCGGAAGAACCTCAAAAATGCCTTTGCGTTGGCTCCCGGCGCCGCCATAACCCCCGCCGAACGCTACCTGCTCGTCGATGACGTTTTTACCACGGGTTCCACTCTCAACGCCTGCGCCGCGGTCATGCGTCGCGCCGGCTGCCTGAATCTCGACGTCGTGACCTTCGGCCACGGCTGACACTCCGATGACCCATTTCGCCAAACCCAAACTTCCCTCGGCCAAAGGCGGCATCCGCAAGAAAAAGGTGACCACCGAGGGGCTGTGGACCAAATGCCCGGTCTCCGGCGAGATCGTCTTCAACAAGGACCTCGAGGCCAACCTCATGGTCGTGCCGAAGAGCGGCTACCATTTCCCCATCGGCGCGCGCGAGCGCATCCGCTCGATGATCGATGAGGGGACGTTCGAGGAGTTCGACGCTGGCGTAAAGTCGGCGGATCCGCTGAAGTTCGTCGACACCGCTACGTATCCCGACCGCATAAAGAAATACCAAAAAGAAAGCGGGCTGCCCGAAGCCGTCATCTGCGGCACCGGCAAACTCCACGGCATGGAAGTGTCGCTGGCTGTGATGGATTTCCGCTTCTGCGGCGGCGCGATGGGCGCGGCGGTGGGTGAAAAGATCACCCGGGCCGCCGAGCGCGCACTGGAGAAACGGATCCCGTGCATCATTGTCAGCTCCTCGGGTGGCGCGCGCATGCAGGAGGGTATTTTTTCGCTGATGCAGATGGCCAAGACCAGTGCGGCATTCGGCCGGCTGGCGGCGGCGAAGCTGCCTTACATCTCCATCCTCACCTATCCGACGACCGGCGGCGTCACCGCCAGCTTCGCCACGCTGGGCGATGTCATCCTCGCCGAGCCGGGTGCGCTCATCGGTTTCGCCGGCGCGCGGGTTATCAAGGAGACGACCAAACAGACACTGCCGGCGGGTTTTCAGACGGCGGAGTTCCTGCTCAAGCACGGACTGATCGACCAGATCGTCCCGCGCACCGGGATGCGCGACCGGCTCGCCAGCCTGCTGCAGGTGCTGCACCTGCACAAGTATCAGCCGCGGAAGACGGGCTCGGCCTCGCCGCTTCCCGCCGCCGCAGCCAAGACCGGTTGAGTCTTCCCGCCATGCCGAGCCGTCCGCCGCCGTTGGCCGACTACGCGTCGGTGGCAGATCTTCTCTTCTCCCTGAAGAGCATCGGTGTGCGCTTTGGCGTCGAGCGGATGCAGCATCTCGTCGAGGCGCTCGGCCATCCCGAGCACAGCTGTCCAGTCGTCCACGTCGCCGGCACCAACGGCAAGGGCTCTGTGTCGGCCATGCTCGAGTCCATCCTGCGCACCGCCGGCTGCCGCACGGGGCTCTACACCTCGCCGCACCTCGTGAAGCTCGGCGAGCGCGTGCAGGTGGACCGCCGCCTCCTGAGCGAGACGGAAATCGTCGCCTACACGCGCGAGCTGCTACCCGTGGCGCAGAAATTGGGCGCGCGCGGACCGGACGAGCACCCGACATTCTTCGAGTTCATGACCGCGATGGCGTTCCTGCAATTCCAGCGCCAGCGCGCGGACGTGGCGATCATCGAGGTTGGCCTGGGCGGCCGGCTCGACGCGACCAATATCGTGCTGCCCGAGATGGCGGTCATCACCTCCATCGGCCTCGACCACATGGAATACCTCGGTGACAACGTCGCGCAGATCGCGCGCGAGAAGGCGGGCGTCATCAAGGAGGGCCGCCCGGTTGTCCTCGGCCGGTTGCCGGCGGAGGCGGAGCAGGTCATCCGCGAGGTCGCGCGCGCGCGCCACGCGCCGGTGCACTCCGTGCGCGAGGTGTTTGGCGAGAATCTGGCCGACTACCCGGCAACCAACCTGGAGGGCGACTACCAGCGCTGGAACGCCGCCACTGCCACGCTCGCCGCGCGGTTGCTGCGCGGACGCTTCCAGCTCGACGACGCCACCATCGCGCGCGGGCTGCGGCAGGTCAGCTGGGCGGGCCGCTGGCAGAGGACGAGCATCGGGGGCCGGCCGCTTATCCTCGACGCCTCGCACAATCCCGAGGGCGCGCAGGTGCTGGAAAACAACCTGCACAAGCTCGTCGCCGCGACGGGCCGCAAGCCGGTGATTGTCACCGGCGCGCTCGGCGAGTTCCGCGCACGGGCGCTGCTCGACGTCGTCTGCCGCTACGCGCAGGAGGTGCACCTCGTGCGGCCGCACCAGGAGCGCGCCTGCACGTGGGAGCAAATGGAAGCGTTCGCGCCGCCAGAGGAGCGCCGGCTGCTGCGCCGCGCGACACTGGAGGAGATTTTTCCCGATTCGCAGACGTGCACGGTCGGCGGGACGGAGGACACCGTAATCGTTACCGGTTCAATCTACCTGCTCGGCGAAGTGCTCGCCCGGATCGAGCCCGATCGCGGCACCGGTGAAGGCCGGTTGCAGGATTTTTGAGCAGGGGATCGATGAATATCCCGGTGACAGAGCAGGGTGAAAATCCACATAACTAGCAGGCGAGTGGGAGCATATTCTAGTTGGAATACGCGCCCGCCTTCATCCCCGGACGCTCAGCACCGCGTAAGTCCGTTTACCTCTGCGGAGCAGGAGATACTTGCCGAAGAGCAGGTCGCTGGATGTGACGATGCGCGAGTGGTCGATACGGACGTTGTTGAGGTAGATGCCGCCGGCGTCGAGGTCCTTGCGGGCGGCGCCTTTTGACGGCGCGAGCCCGGAGTGGACGACAAGGTCGGCGATCGGGGTGCCGGGACCCTCGAGTTTGGTTTTTTCCAGGTCCTTGGTCGGGACTTCACCGACGACATCGTTAAGGATGGTCTCGCTGATGCCGTCGAGCGGGCCGCCGAAGAGGATCTCGCTGGCTTTGAGCGCGGCGGCGTGTGCCTCCTGGCCGTGGACGAGCGTGGTCATCTCGCGGGCGAGGGCCTTTGGGGCGGCGCGGGCGCCGGGGTTGGCCTTCAGCTCGGCCTCAAGCGCGGCGATCTCATCCGGGGAGAGGAACGTGAGCGTCTTGAGCAGCTTGACGACATCGGCATCGTCAGCATTCACGAAGAACTGATAAAAACGATAGGGGCTGGTCTTCTTCGGATCGAGCCAGACGGTGCCGGCGGCGGTCTTGCCGTATTTGGAGCCGTCGGCCTTGGTCAGGAGCGGGAAGACGAGGCCCCAGACGGTGGCGCCGGATTTCTTGCGGGTGAGCTCGGTGCCGACGGTGATGTTGCCCCACTGGTCGGTGGCACCGACCTGCAGCTCGCACTTCAAGGTCTGGTGGAGGTGGTAGAAATCATGTCCTTGGAGCAGCATGTAGCTGAACTCCGTGAAACTGATGCCGGTGCCGCGGTCCTCCATGCGCGAGCGGACGGAATCCTTCGCGATCATGGAGTTCACGGTGATGTGCTTGCCGATGTCGCGCAGGAAATCGAGCAGGGTGAGCGGCGCGGTCCAGTCGGTGTTGTTGACGAGGCGGGCGGGATTTTTCGCCGCGGAGAAGTCGAGGAACTTGGCCAGCTGCACCTTGATGCCGGCGATGTTGGCGGCGAGCTGGACGGCCGAGAGGAGGTTGCGTTCGTCGGACTTGCCGGAGGGGTCGCCGACCATGCCGGTGGCGCCGCCGGCCAGGGCGATGGGGTGGTGGCCGTGCAGCTGGAAGCGCCGGAGGGCGAGCAGCGGCACGAGGTTGCCGACGTGGAGTGAGTCGGAGGTGGGGTCGAAGCCGCAGTAGAGCGTGATGGGGCCGGCGGCGAGGCGCTGGGCCAGCGCGGCGCGGTCCGTGCAGTCGGCGTAGAGTCCGCGCCTGTCGAGTTCGGCCAGGATGTCGCTCATGGTGTCGGGAGCGTTATCGGCGGCGGTGGCAGGCGAGGCAAGGGGAAGTTTCGTGGGCCGGACGAGAAAATCTAATGAAGCGCGCAGTGAATTTAGTAACCGCGCTCATACCGCTGCAAATGGGGTTGCGGCGCGCTGGCGCGCGGCTCTAGTTTGCTCTCCCTGAGCCGGCGCCACGCCGCCTCGTATCTCCACCCCAAACCATCTGCCACCATGCCTCTCGCTGTCGGAACCCAAGCCCCGGATTTTACCCTCAAGTCGATGACCAAGGACGGTCTCAAGGACGTCAAGCTGAGCGACCACGCCGGCCAGCAGCAGGTCGTGCTGCTGTTCTTCCCGCTGGCCTTCACCGGCACATGCACGCAGGAGATGTGCGACATCACCGCCGGCTTCGGCGGCTACACGAGCCTCGGCGCGGTTGTCTACGGCATCAGCGTCGACAGCCCGTTCGCGCAGGCGGCCTGGGCCAAGGAGCACAAGATCACCGTGCCGCTGCTTTCCGACCTGAACAAAACCGTCACCAAGGCCTATGACGTGGTGTTCCCGAACCTGGCCGGCGTGGGCGACACATCGGCCCGCGCGGCGTTCGTCGTCGGCCGGGACGGCGTCATCAAATACGCCGAGCAGACCCCGACGCCGAAGGACCTGCCGGATTTCACCAAGGTGAAGGCGGCCTTGGCGATGTGAGTTCCCTTCTGTAGGAGCGGCTTTACGCCGCGATTGATCGGGGCGTAAAGCCTCTCCTACAAAAAACAGAATGCCACCCGACGTTTTCCGAGCGAAAATCAGAAAATCCCAAATTTTAAATCCCGTGAGTCTCCCGAATCCGTTCAACACGCTGCAGACCTTCGACGGCGGCAAGAAATTCTACTCACTGCCCGCGCTGGAGCAGGCCGGCTTCAACATTTCGCGCCTGCCCGTGAGCATCCGCCTCGTGCTTGAGGCCGTGCTGCGTAACTGCGACGGCCAGCGCGTGCTGGAGTCCAACATTCGCGAGCTCGCGGCGTGGCAGCCCACCGAGGCCCGCACGGCCGAGATTCCGTTCGTCGTCGCGCGCATCGTGCTGCAGGATTTCACCGGCGTGCCGCTGCTCGTGGACCTCGCGGCGATGCGCTCGGCGTTCGCCAAAATGGGCAAAGACCCGAAGGCCATCGAGCCGCTCGTGCCTGTCGACCTCGTGGTCGACCACTCCGTGCAGGTGGATTTTTCCGGCAACGCCGAGGCGCTCGCCAGGAACCTCGACATGGAGTTCAAGCGCAACCGCGAGCGCTACCAGTTCCTCAAGTGGGGCATGCAGGCGTTCGACACCTTCAAGGTCGTGCCGCCCGGCATCGGCATCGTCCATCAGGTGAACCTCGAATACCTTGCCAAGGGCGTGCTCAGCTCCGGCGACGTCTGGTATCCCGACACGCTCGTCGGCACCGACTCGCACACGACGATGATCAACGGCCTCGGCATCGTGGGCTGGGGCGTCGGCGGCATCGAGGCCGAGGCCGGCATGCTCGGCCAGCCGGTCTATTTCCTCACGCCCGACGTTGTCGGCGTGCACCTGACCGGCGCGCTGCGCGAGGGCGTGACTGCCACCGACCTCGCGCTCACCGTCACGCAGCTTCTGCGCAAGACGAAGGTCGTCGGCAAGTTCGTCGAGTTCTTCGGCACCGGCGCCGCGGCGCTGCCGGTCGTCGACCGCGCGACCATCGCCAACATGGCGCCCGAATACGGCGCGACGATGGGTTTCTTCCCGATCGACACCGAGTGCACCAACTACCTCCGCGCCACCGGCCGCGACGACAAACTGGTCGCCACCTACGAGGCCTACTACAAGGCGCAGGGCCTGTGGGGCATCCCACAGCAGGGGCAGATCGACTACTCGCAGGTCGTCGAGTTCGATCTCTCGGCCGTCGTCCCGAGCGTCGCCGGCCCGAAACGTCCGCAGGATCGCATTGAGCTGCCGAACATGAAGCGGGAATTCACCGCGGCATTCGCAAAGCCGGTCGCTGAAAACGGCTTTGGCAAGAAGGCGGAGGAATTCTCCACGGTCAGCGCGCAGGTGAACGGCCAGCGGGTCGGCCACGGCACCGTGCTCATCGCCGCCATCACAAGTTGCACGAACACGTCGAACCCGAGCGTCATGCTCGCGGCCGGTCTGCTCGCCAAGAAGGCCGTCGAGAAGGGCCTGCGGGTCAATCCGCTCGTCAAGAGCTCGCTCGCGCCCGGCTCGCGCGTCGTCACGGATTACCTCAACAAGACCGGCCTCACGCCGTATCTTGACCAGCTCGGCTTCCAAACCGTGGGCTACGGCTGCACGACGTGTATTGGCAACTCCGGTCCGCTGAACCCCGCGATTGAGGACGCCGTGGTGAAGAACGACCTCGTCGCCGCCTCCGTGCTCTCGGGCAACCGCAACTTCGAGGCGCGCGTCCACCAGAACATCAAGGCCAACTTTCTCATGTCGCCTCCGCTCGTGGTCGCTTTTGCGCTCGCCGGCCGCGCCGACATCGACCTGTCGGCGGAGCCCCTCGGCACCGGCCGGGACGGCCAGCCCGTCATGCTGAAGGATCTGTGGCCGTCGCTGCAGGAGATCCGCGACCAGATGGCCGCCGCGCTCAAGCCCGAGGTTTTCCGCCGGCTCTACAGCAACTTTGCGGAGCAAAATCCGAAGTGGAACGGGATTCCCTCGACCACGGGCAACGTCTATGCCTTCGAGGCGGCTTCCACCTACATCCAGGAGCCGCCGTTCTTCACGAACTTCACGATGAAGCCCGGCGCCATCGCCGAGATTCGCGGCGCCCGTGCACTCGGCGTCTTCGGCGACTCCGTGACGACCGACCACATCTCGCCTGCCGGCGCCATCAAGAAGTCTTCGCCCGCCGGCAAGTTCCTGCTCGAGCAGGGAGTCGCGTTCGAGGATTTTAATTCCTACGGCTCGCGTCGCGGCAACGACCGCGTGATGACCCGCGGCACGTTCGCCAATGTCCGCATCAAAAACCTGATGCTCGGCGGCGAGGAGGGCGGCAATACTTTCGGACCCGACGGCGCGAAGGTGTCGATCTACGCCGCCGCGATGGCCTATCAGAAAGCGGGCGTGCCGCTCATCGTCATTGCCGGGCAGGAATACGGCACAGGCTCCTCGCGCGACTGGGCCGCCAAGGGCACCAACCTCCTCGGCGTGAAGGTCGTCGTGGCGCAGAGCTTCGAGCGCATCCACCGTTCCAACCTCGTCGGCATGGGTGTGCTGCCGCTGCAGCTCAAGGAAGGCACGACGGCGCAGACCCTCAAACTCGACGGCACGGAGACCTACGATGTCGTCGGCCTCGGCGCCGCGATCAAGCCGCAGCAGGACCTGACGTTGAAGATTACGCGCCAGAACGGCGCGATCGAACGCGTGCCGGTGCGCTGCCGCATCGATACGCCCATCGAGATCGATTACTACCAGCACGGCGGCATCCTGCCGTATGTCCTTCGCCAGATCGCCGCGAAAGATTAATCAGCCCGGCCGTGCGGGCGACGCCGGTCGCGACCGTCGCAAGCCAGCGCGTTCCCCCCAATCCCAATCATGTCCGATCCCGTCCCGCCCGTTTTTCTCGTCGATGCCTACGCCGACCCGGTGCTGGTGCGGATCGCGGGCCGCGCGGCTTTCGCCAACAGCGCCAGCCTGCGGGATTTTTTCCGCGAGATGATCCGGCAGGGGCGCGTGCGCTTCGTGGTCGACTTCCAGCTCTGCACGAGCATGGACAGCACCTTCCTCGGCGTGCTCGCCGGGGCGGCCCTGGAACTGCAGCGGCAGAGCCCGCCGGGCACGCTCACACTGGCGCGGGTGGGGGAGCGCAACCTCGAGATCATCACCAACCTCGGCCTCCACCGCCTGGCGGTCGTTGATCCCGGATCCGCCACCCCGACCGAGGGGGGCGGCAGCCCGTTGCCGTTGACCCAGACGGCCCGGAGCGAGCTGGAGAGCGCCCGGCTGATGATCGAGGCGCACGAGAATCTGGTGAACGCCGATGCGAGCAACCAGACAAAGTTCCAGGATGTGCTCGCCTTCTTGCGCAACCGCGTGGAATCCCGCTAGGCTGCCGCCGCCATGATGCTTTTTCTCCTGGGCGGACTGATCGGCGCGACGATCGCCTACGCCTACTACTGGCGCGCGCAGCGCGAGGCGGCGCGCATCGAGGAGGAGAAGCAGGCACTCCTCGAGGAGCGGCAGATCGTCCTCGATTTCATGCACAGCATGGTTGATGCGGTGGGCGAGCGGCTGCCGCGCGACGAGCTGTTCCAGCGCATCGTCCACGCCGCGGTGCTGAGCACCGGCGCGCTGAGCGCGTGCCTTTTTGAGAAAAGCGCGGACAACATGCTGCGCGGCGTGGCGGTCGAGGGGCTGTTTCCGCCGCACCGGCCCATCCCCGACCCGCAGCGGATGAAACTGGGCTCGCGCGCCAGGTTCATCGAGCAGGTGCTCAAGTCCGAGTCTTTTCCCGTCGGCGAGGGCATCGTCGGCCGGGTGGCGGCCACCGGACGCGGCGAACTGGTGGTCAACGCGCCCGACGACCCGCGCATCGCGAAGCACGACGACCCGGCGCTGACGGTGCGGTCGGTCATCGCCGCCCCGATCATGGTGCACCAGCGGCTGATCGGCGTGCTCTGCGTGTGCAACGCCGCCGACGGCCTGCCCTTCACCGAGATCGACTATTCACTGGTGGCAGCGCTGGCCGAGCAGGCGGGTCTGGCGGTGCACAACGCCGATTTTCTCCACCTGCAGGTGGAGAAGCAGCAACTCGACCTCGACCTGACGCTCGCCAGCAACATCCAGCAGATGCTGCTGCCGCAGGCGATGCCGCGCGTGCCGGGACTCGACCTCGACGCGCGCTACCTTGCCGCGCAGAAGGTGAGCGGGGATTTCTACGATGTGTTCAAGCTCGGCTATGCACGGGTCGGCGTGGCCGTGGCCGATGTCTCGGGCAAGGGCATCTCCGCCTCGCTGCTCATGGCCATCTGTCGCACGAGCCTCCGCCAGATCGCGCCGCAGGAATCCTCGCCCGCGCGGGCGCTGGCCGAACTGAACCGCACGCTCGCCGGCGACATCCGCGAGGGCATGTTCATCACGATGCTTTACGCCATCGTGGACTCCGCGGCCAACCGCGTGACGTTTGCCCGCGCCGGGCACGAGCTCCCGCTGTTCTCCCGGCCGGATCCGGTGTCCGGCGCGCACGTCAGCGAGTTCGCACGCTCCGAGGGCATGCCGCTCGGACTGGTTGAGCCCGAGCTGTTCGACTCGGTCATCACCGACCGCACGCTGGCCTTCGCGCCGGGCTCGACTCTCGTGCTCTATACCGACGGACTCACCGAGGCGCCCAACGCCGCCGACCAGGAATTTTCCGGCGCGCGTCTGGCCGACGAGCTGCGCGCGCTGCATGCCCGCGGTGCGGCGGAGATCAACGACGGCATCCTGGAAAATCTGCGCAGCTTTACCGAAGGAACGGCGCTGCGCGACGATCTCACCCTCGTCACCATCAAGCGCATTGCCGGATGAATCCAGGCAAGAGGGGCGGCACTCCACTCTCGGCTCAAATACAGACACGATGCCGGCTCAGCGCTTGAAAGTAGTCGGCGGCCTCGAACGCGCTGCCGGGCAACAGCATCCAGTTGCTGAGATTGTTATTGAATACTCTAGGTATTTACCCCTATTTTGATGCCGAATGAATTCTCCGGCGAAATCCCGCAGCTTCCTGCACACCTTACCCGGTTGGGTTTTGGTGGCGCTGACGGCGGCATTGCTGGTCAGCTCCGGGCGCGGCCAGACGATGTCGGTCACGGATCTGAACAGCACATTCACGCCCGTCTTGAAAATCGGCGACACCGGTTTGACCTACCTGAAGGATCCATCGCCCGACCAGCAGACCGGCACCGGCGGCACTGGTGGCGACTCGGACTTTGTCGGAGTTGTCGACCCAAGCAATACTGCGGCCCAATTTGGATTTTTGATGAAGTATGGAAAACTGGCCTCTGACCCTACGGGGCCCGATTATGTCATGTTTCGTTTCCGCTTGGATACTTGGCGCAGCGGCGGCTACAACACGATCACCATGATCGGCGCGGATGCCGACTACAGTGGGAGCATTGATATCTTCTTTGGCGTCCAAAAAATCGGTCCCAATGTTTTCATTGTTTTTCAGGATCCCGGAACCGGGCTGAATACCTCACCCAACACGACCAGCTTGGACAGTCCGTATGGCTCCGTTGCAGCCACCTCGACCAATGTCAACTACTCCGACTCGACGGTGCTCAACAGCGGCGCCGACGGCAGTTCCTATAACGGCACCAACGACGCCTTGCTGACCTTTGCCATCACCTTCTCCAGCCTGCAATCCGCCCTTAACACTGTCGGCTCGGGACGAACCTCGGCGATTTCGATCTCGGATACCACCCCTCTGCGCTGGATCGGATTCACCGCCACGCAAAACAACTCGATCAACCAGGACGTCTACGGCATCGGCAAGCTGTCCTCCGACGACGATACGACCGATGCTTATGCCACCAACGGCGACACGCCTTATTCGGTCTTTGCCTCGGTCGCGCAGGATGCTCACGGCAACATCCCCGAGCCGGCGACCGTGGTGCAGTTGACGGTGCTGCTTATGGCCGGTGCGGCCATCTCCTTTTACCAGCTCCGTCGGCGCCGACTGTCGGCTATTCCCGTGAAGAGCTGAATGCCCGCGCAGCGACCGGTGGAGGAATCCCCAGCTCACCCGGATCGGATGTCCTGGTTCCGGCTGCGGTTCGCTCGGGGCAGGAACTGGTCCGCCGATTCGTATCAGCTCATCTGGGCCTTGGTTTACTGGAACGTCTGCAAGGGATGGTATGTAATGCGCGGCCGGCGGGGCGTTTGTCCCTGCCACGATCGCAGCGATTCCGGGCGGCCCGGCGAGACACACTGCATGCCTGCGCAGGGTCTGCATCAGCCCGCGCGATTCCGACGCGTTTG
>JAHFTD010000096.1 GCA_023269565.1 Opitutaceae bacterium
CTCTTCCAGCAACGCTCCGTCCGCCCCGGCGATCTCGCCGCCGACCGCGAGGAGACGCTCCTCCGCACCTACGCCTGGATGCAGCTCGCCCGCACCGGCGACAACCGCATCCTCGACCTCTTCCGCCAGGGCCTCATCCGCGGCACCGTCACCGGCGGCCAGGGCAACGAGGCGCTCATCTGCCCGCTCGCGCTCCTCGCCGACAAGTCCGTCGACGTCGTCTCGTTCTCGCACCGCGATTTCGGCGGCCACCTCATCTGGAGCGGCCACCTCGGCGATCACCTCTGCCAGTATTTCGCCAACTCCGGCAGCCCGACCAAGGCCCGCGAGGGCAACATCCACCACGGCGACCCGGCCAGCCGCAGCCTGCCGATGATCTCGCACCTCGGCATCATGCTCTCGAACGTCATCGGCGCGGTCGATTCGCAGCGCCGGCTGGGCAAACCGGCCGTGGGCTTCACGTTCTTCGGCGACGGCTCCAGCTCCACCGGCGACATCCACGAGTCGCTCAACCTCGCCGCGCTCATCTCGTCGCCGGTCATCTTCGTCATCGAGAACAACCAATACGCCTACTCCACCCCCGTCTCCGAGCAGTTCGTCTCGCCCAACCTCTGGGAGCGCGCCAAGGGCTACGGCATGGAGGGTTTCGCGATGGACTGCAGCGACCCCGAGAACGTCCTGAAAACCCTCGGCGCCGCCATCGAGAAAACGCGCCGCACCTCGCGCCCGCTGCTGATCGAGGCCCACACCTTCCGCCTGCGCGGCCACGCCGCCTACGACACCTGCGACTACATGCAGCCCGGCGAGGCCGAGGCCATCCTCGCCGAGGACCCGCTGCCGAAGTGGCGCGCGAAGCTCGCTGCCGCCGGTTTCGGCGCGAAGCTCGACGCCATCGACGCCGAGGTGCGCGAATTCGTGGAGGCCAGCATCAAGTCCGCCATGGCGCTCCCGCCGATTTCGCCCGAAGGCATGGAGGCCGACCTCTTCGCGCCGGCCGCTCCCGCGATGCCATGGAAGGCCGAGCCCGCCACCGCCGAGAACATGACGATGGCGCAGGCCATCAACAAGGGCCTCCGCAAAATCCTCGCCGAGCGCCCCGAGTCGATCGTGCTCGGCCAGGACATCGGCACCTACGGCGGCGCGTTCAAGGTCACCGAGGGTTTGTTGAAGGATTTCGGCCGCCCGCGCGTTTTCAGCACGCCGCTGTGCGAGTCCGCCGCCACCGGCTACGCCATCGGCCTCGCCGGCAACGGCCATCGCCCGATCGAGGAGTTCCAGTTCGCCGACTTCGCCACCGACGCCACGACGCAAATCGTGCTCAACGCCGCGACCTATCACTTCCGCGCCGGGCAGAAGGTGCCGCTCGTGTTCCGTTTCCCCTGCGGCGGCGGCCTGACCTTCGGCTCGTTCCACTCGCAGGAGATGGAGGCGTCGTTCCTCGCATTCCCCGGCCTCAAGGCCCTCTACCCCTCGAACCCGCAGGACGCCTTCAACGCCTTGCTCGCCGCCTACGAGGACGACAACCCCGTCATTCTTTTCGAGCACAAGGGCCTCTACCGCCGCGGCAAGCACCCGGTGAAGTTCGACCCGAACTACAGCGAGGTCTGGCAGCCGCGCCTGGTGCGCTCGGGCGACTTCGCCACCCTCGTCACCTACGGCGAGATGGTGCTGCACTGCGCGGAAGCCTGCACCTACTTCGAGGAGGAATACGAAAAAACCTTCGACCTCTTCGACCTGCGCGCGCTCTCGCCACTCAATCTCGACGCCATCAAGGAATCCGTCGCCCGCACCGGCCGCCTCGTCGTCGTGCACGAGGGCCGCAAGACCCACGGCTTCGGCGCCGAGCTCGTCGCGCGGCTGACCGAGGAGCATTTCGGCACGCTCAAGGCCGCGCCGCTGCGCATCGCCGCGCTCGACCTGCCCGTGCCGTTCGCGCCTGAGCTCGAGGCGGTCTACCGCCCGGGCAAGGACAAGATCGTGGACGCCATCGCGGCGTGGATGGGCTGAGCTTCGCTCTTGTCATTCCCGACCCGGTGGCGAATCTCAGTTTCGCATGAAGCGTCACCGCGCGGCCAAGGTTTCCAAGTCCCGCTGGGCCGGCATCCGCCTGTTCGCAATGGACGTCGACGGCGTGCTGACCGACGGCAGGATCCACATCCATTCGGACGGGTCGGAGTCGAAGGCGTTCTCCATCCTCGACGGCATGGGGCTGACGCGCCTGCGCAAGGCCGGCATTGCCGTCGCGTGGATCTCGGGCCGCGCCTCAAGCGCCACCTCTGTCCGCGCCACGGAGCTGCAGGTCGCGCATGTCATCCAGGGCCGCACCGACAAACTCATGGCCCTGCAGGAAATCGCCGCCGAGCTGCGGCTCACGGCCGGTCAGATCTGCTACATGGGCGACGACGACATCGACGCGCCCGCCATCGCGTGGGCCGGCATTGGCGTCGCGCCGGCCGGGTCCATGCCCGCCGCGCTCAAGGCCGCCGATTATGTGCCCGCCCGCCCCGCCGGCCGCGGCGCCGTGCGCGAAGTGTGCGAACAAATCCTCGCCGCCTGCGGTCAGACGCCTGCGCCATGATTAGACACGCCGTCCTCGGAGTGCTGCTCGTCCTGCCGGCATTCGCCGCTTCCTCGCAGGTGGCGAAGGACGCCCCGATCGTCGATTTTCGCCTGCCGGCTTTCACGCCCGACGGCCACCGGTCGTGGCTCGTGCGCGGCAGCGAGGCCCGCTTCGCCGACCAGAACGACATCGACATCAGGGAGCTCACCCTGACGGTTTTCACCAGCGACGCGAGCGAGCGCATCGAAACGCTCATCCTCAGCCCCGCCGCCCGCGTGCATCCCGCCGCCGCGGTCATCACCGGCGACAGCACCATCCGCGTGATCAACGACGACTTCGAGGCCACCGGCGTCGGCTGGCGCTACGAGCACCGGGAAAAAAGGGTTTCCATCGCCCATAACGTGCGCGTAACTTTCCGCGCCGAGTTGAAGGACTACCTGCAATGAAATTTTTCCGAACGATCGCCGCGCTGTGCGCCGGGCTTGCCTTCCTCCCCCGGACTCAGGCGCAGGTGGCGATGCCCACCGTCATCGAGAGCGAATCGCTCGACATGCGCAGCAGCGACACGCTCACGACCTTTGTCTTCACCAATCGGGTCGTCGTCACCGGCACCAACATCCGGCTCACCTGCGACCGCCTTGAGGTGGTCACCACCCGCCAGGGCGACCCTAAGGCGACCATCGGCAAGCTCGGCAGCTTCAAGTCCCTCGTCGCCACCGGCAACGTCCACCTGCTCCAGTCCGACCGTGAGGCCACCTGCGGCCGCGCCGAGGTGCTGCCCGAGGACGACAAAATCATCCTCACCGATAATCCCGTCGTAAAGGATCTCAGCAACGGTGCCACCGCCTCCGGCCCCCGGATGATCCTCTACCGAGGCGAACGCCGTGCGGTCATTGAGGGCGCCGAGGCCAATCCCACCCGCATCACGCTCCCCGCGATCAAGGACCTTGGTTTCGAGAAGGACAAGAAGACCCCCGAGGCGCCCCCGCCCGAGAAAAAACCCTGAGCATGACGACCGCCCCGCAGCCCGACGCCGAAATCCGCACCGAGGGCCTCGTCAAGACTTACGGCTCCCGCCGCGTCGTCGACGGCGTCAACATCCGCGTGCGCGCCGGCGAGGTGGTCGGTCTGCTCGGCCCCAACGGCGCGGGCAAAACCACGACGTTCTACATGGTGGTCGGCCTCGTGCCCGCCAGCTCCGGCCGCGTCCACATCAACGGCGAGGACGCCACGCACCTGCGCATGCATCGCCGCGCCCGGCTCGGCGTCGGCTACCTGCCGCAGGAGCCGTCGGTCTTCCGCAAGCTGACGGCGGCGGAGAACATCCTCGCGATCGTCGAGACGCTCCGCGGTGTCAGCGCGAGCGACCGCGCCGCGCTGGTGCAGCATCACCTCGAGGAGCTCAGCATCGCCCACCTTGCGGAGCAGAAGGCCTACACGCTGTCCGGCGGCGAGCGCCGCCGCCTCGAAATCGCCCGCGCCCTCGTCACCCGCCCGCGGTTTCTGCTGATGGACGAGCCGTTTGCCGGCGTCGACCCCATCTCCGTCGCCGAGGTGCAGAAGATCATCCTTGAGCTGCGCAAGCGCGGCATCGGCGTGCTCATCACCGACCACAATGTGCGCGAGACGCTGCGCATCGTCGACCGCGGCTACATCATCCACCGCGGCAAGGTCATGACCGAGGGCTCGGGCGACTTCCTCATCAACGACCCGCAGGCGCGCGAGCTTTACCTCGGCCAGGATTTCAATATGTAATCCACCAGCCCCCATGGCCAAGAAGCCCGCCCGCACCTCCAGCCATCCCCCGATGCCCGTCCGCGCCATCAGCGGCATCACCGTCGCCCATTTCTACGAGACCTACCGCGAGAAGCTGCAGCTCGAGCTGGTCACCGGCGGGGCCGGGCTGCACCGCCTGATCAAGGAGGGCTCGATCAACCGCCCCGCGCTGGCGCTCACCGGTTTCTTCAAATATTTCGCGAACAAACGCATCCAGGTCCTCGGCGCCGCCGAGATGACCTACCTCAAGACCCTCTCGCAGCGGCAGCAGATCCACATCTTCCAGGAGATGCTCAAGCGCGGCATCCCGTGCCTCATCCTCACCCGCAACTACGTCGCCACGCACCCGATGCTCGCGGTCTCCGAGGAGATGAAATTGCCCATCTTCCGCACACCGCTGATCACGATGAATTTCGTGAACGCCGCCACGCTGTGCATCGACAATGAGTTCGCCCCCTCCGTCACCGAGCACGCCACCACCCTCGACATCAAGGGTGTCGGCGTGATGATCCGCGGCGATTCCGGCATCGGCAAATCCGAGTGCGCCCTCGCCCTCATCGAACGCGGCCACTCGCTCGTCGCCGACGACCTCACCAGCATCCGCCTCGTCGACGAACGCGAACTCACCGCCAGCTCGCGCGAGCTCAACCGCGGTTACATGGAGTGCCGTGGCATCGGCATCATCAACATCGCCGAAATGTTCGGCATCAAAAGCATGCGCCTGGAGAAACGCATCGATCTCGTGGTCTCGCTCAAGGAGTGGACGCCCGAAGTCGTCGAGGAGCGCACCGGGCTGGAGGAGAACACCTATGAAATCCTCGGCATTCCGGTGCCGCACATCGAGTTTTACGTCCGCCCCGGTCGCGACATCGGCCGCCTCATCGAGGTCGCCGCCCTCGTGCAGGCCCTGAAGAAAACGGGCCACGACCCCGCCCGGGAATTCAACGACCGCCTCATTGCCCACATGGCCGGACAGAATGAGCCCGCGACCACGACCCACAAGCTCAGTCCCAGCCGGACCCCCTTCCCGCCGGCGGTCACCGACGGCGGCGATCCCGTGGAAAATCCGTCCTGATTTTCCTCCTTTGGTCCACGAAAGAACTGGATGTCTGCTCCGCGCCACGTTTATTGGCGCAATGAGATTTTGCCGCCCGCTCCTCCTCTGCCTGTTCGGCGCCGCTCCGCTGGCCTTCGCCGCCCCGCCCGAATCCGCGCTCCAGTCCATCACCGCCGCCGAAATCATGCAGCACGTCCGCGTGCTCTCCTCCGATGAGTTCGAGGGCCGCGGCCCCGCCACCCCCGGCGAGGAAAAGACCATTGCCTATCTCACTACGCAACTCCGCCAGATGGGCCTGCAGCCCGGCAACCCCGACGGCACCTTCGTCCAGGATGTCCCCATCGTCGGTTTCACGCCGTCGCCCGAGGTCACTTTCACCGTCCGCGAAAAGCAGATCGCGCTGACCTTCCCCAACGACTACGTCGCCTACACCCACCAGGTGAAGCCCGGGCTCAAGCTGCAGGACACCGGCGTCGTCTTCGTCGGCTACGGCATCGTCGCGCCCGAGTTCAATTGGGATGACTACAAGGACGCCGACGTCCGCGGCAAGACGGTGCTCATGCTCATTAACGACCCGCCCGTCCCCGACCCCGCCGATCCGGCCAAGCTCGACGAAAAAATGTTCGGCGGCAAGGCCATGACCTACTACGGCCGCTGGACCTACAAATACGAGATCGCCGCGAAAAAAGGTGCCGCCGCCTGCATCATCATCCACGAGACCGGCCCCGCCGCCTACCCCTACGCCGTCGTCATCAACTCCAACTCCCGCGAGACCTTCGACATCGCCGCCCTCGACGGCAACGCCGGCCTCGTCCCCGTGCAGGGCTGGATCACACTCGACAAGACCCTCGAGATCTTCACCGCCGCCGGAAAGGATTTCTGGGCGCTGAAAAAATCCGCCGCCGCGCGCGGCTTCCGCCCCGTCGCCCTCGACGCCAAGGCCAGCTTCGCAGTCCAGAGCGCCCTCCGCAATTCCACCTCGCGCAACGTCGTCGCCCTGCTCCCCGGTTCCGATCCCAAACTGAAGAACGAATACGTCCTCTACTCCGCCCACTGGGACCACCTTGGCTTCGACCCGCGGCTGGCGGGCGACAAGATCTACAACGGCGCCGCCGACAACGCCTCCGGCACGGCCGGCCTGCTCGCGCTCGCCCGCGCCTTCGCCAGCTCGCCCGTCAAGCCGAAGCGCTCCCTCATTTTCTTTTTCCCCTGCCTCGAGGAAAAAGGCCTGCTCGGCTCCAAATACTACGCGCAGAATCCGCTCTATCCGCTCGAGAAGACCCTCGCCGTGCTCAATCAGGACGGGCTCAATCCCTACGGCCCCGTTCGCGACAGCACCCTCACCGGCAGCGACGACTCCACGCTCGTCGATCTTTTTCGCGCCGAGCTCGCCAGGCAGGGTCGCGTGCTCAAGCCCGACCCCAAGTCCGAGAACGGCTACTACTACCGCTCCGACCAGTTCGAGTTCGCCAAGGTCGGCGTGCCCGCGCTTCACGGCATCCACGGCGTCGACTTCATCGGCCAGCCTGACGGCTGGGGCATCAAGAAAAGCGAGGAATACGTCGCCAACCGCTACCACAAGGTCGCCGATGAGATCCAACCCGACTGGACCTTCGAAGGCGGCGCCGCCGACATGCGCCTGCACTTCATGCTCGGCTGGGAAATCGCCAACGGCGACACCTGGCCGCAATGGAAATCCACCAGCGAGTTCAAGCCCGCCCGCGACGCGATGACGGCCAAGGCCGCTCAGCACTGATCCCATGACCCAAACCCGCGCCGACGGCCGCCGCGCCGACCAGCTCCGCCCGATCACCATCGAGGCCAATATCGCGCCCTACGCCACCGGCTCCGTGCTGATCGGCTTCGGCCTGACCCGCGTCATTTGCGCCGCCACCATCGAGCCCCGCGTCCCTTCGTGGATGCGCCAGCAGGGCGTCCCCGGCGGCTGGCTGACCGCCGAGTATTCCATGCTGCCCTACAGCACGCTCGACCGGAAATCGCGTGACATTTCCAAGGGCAAGCTCGACGGCCGCACCGTCGAGATCCAGCGCCTCATCGGCCGCTCCCTCCGCGCCGTCCTCGACCTCGAGAAACTCGGCGAACGCACGCTCTGGATCGATTGCGACGTCCTGCAGGCCGACGGCGGCACGCGCACCGCCGCCATCACCGGCGCCTACCTCGCCGCCCGCCTTGCCGTGCAGAAATTGCTCGAGGCAAAAGTCCTCGCCGAAAATCCCCTCGCCGACTCAGTCGCCGCCGTCAGCGCCGGCGTCTACGACCACGAGCTGCTGCTCGACCTCGCTTACGTCGAGGACCGCGACGCCGAGGTGGACGCCAACGTCGTCATGACCGGCCGCGGCCGATTCGTCGAGGTGCAGAGCAGCGGCGAGGAGGCCACGTTTTCACAGGAGCAGCTCCAAAGCCTTCTCGCCCTCGCGCAAAAGGGCCTGGTCGAACTCGCTGCCGCGCAGGTCGCCTTTCTCAGCCGGCACTTGCTGACCCGCCAGGCGTGATCGACAGCGACGCGCGGCTCACGGCTTGTTCGCCGCGTGGATCGGCCCGAAGTTCCCGCTCTCGCACGCGCGCACGAAGCTCTCCGTCACGCTCTTCAGCTCCTCCCAGCGGGCGCGGATCTTCTTGGCCTCGTCCTTCGTGATCTGGTTGTCCGACGCCGACACCGCGATGGTGGCCAGCATGTCGGCGAACTCCTGCACGATGTCGTTGGTCACCGGCATCAGCTGGTGGCTGCCCTTCAGGTCCCCGGGGTTGCGGATGAAGAACCCGCCGGCGCGCTCGCACACCCACTGCGCGATGCGCGTGTCCTTCGTCAGGGCGAGCAGCTGCCCGATGCGATCGAGCGGGTTGTTGGCGCCGCTGCCCGTGGCGTCCTCGGGCGGCTCGGCCCACTTGTAGATGAGCGAGAGCGACAGCCCCAGCTCCCCGGCGATCTGCTTGGCACTGGTCTTCTTCAGGACTTCCTTGAGCAACTCGTGGGATTCCATGCCGGCATGCTGCGGTTCGGGCGGCTGAACGCAACCCC